>JBJXFY010000249.1:0-4686 GCA_046155815.1 Limisphaerales bacterium
CGAGGGCGGCCCGCCGCTGCCGCACGTACTTCATCTCCGGGCTGTCCTCCGGCGGCCGGTAGAACGGCAGCTCGGCGATCTCCTCGTCGCTGATCGGGATGTCGAAGCGCGAGCGGAAATGCCGCAGCTCGCGTTCGTTCATTTTCTTCTGCTGATGGGAGATGTTCCGGCCTTCGCCGGCCTCGCCCAGGCCGTAGCCCTTGACGGTGTGCGCGAGGATCACGGTCGGCCGGCCGGTGTGGTTCACGGCCGCGTGGTAGGCGGCGTACACCTTCTTCGGGTCATGGCCGCCGCGGAGCATCTTGCGGAGCTGCTCGTCGGTGAGGTGGTTCACCCGGTCGCGCAGCTCCGGGTACTTGCCGAAGAAATGCTTCCGGATGTAGGCGCCGTTCTCGACGGTGTACTTCTGGAGGTCGCCGTCCACCAGCTCCTCCAGGCGTTTCTGGAGCAGGCCGTCGTGGTCCGTGGCGAGCAGTTCGTCCCAGTCGCCGCCCCAGACGAGCTTGATGACGTTCCAGCCGGCGCCGCGGAAGACGCCCTCGAGCTCCTGGATGATCTTGCTGTTGCCGCGCACGGGGCCGTCGAGGCGCTGGAGGTTGCAGTTGACGACCCAGATGAGGTTGTCGAGCTGCTCGCGCGCCGCCATCGCGAGCGAGCCGAGCGTCTCCGGCTCGTCGGATTCGCCGTCGCCCACAAAGGCCCAGACGTGCGGCTCGCGGGCCCGGTCGAGGAAGCCACGGGCCTGGAGGTAGCGGATGAAGCGCGCGTGGTAGATCGAGTTGATCGGCCCGAGGCCCATCGAGACGGTCGGGAAGCTCCAGAACTCCGGCATCAGGTACGGATGCGGATAGCTGGAGAGTCCGCCGCCCTCGGCCAGTTCGCGACGGAAGTTGCCAAGCTGCTGCGACGTCAGCCGGCCTTCGAGGAAGGCGCGGGCGTAGTTGCCCGGCGTGGTGTGGCCTTGGAAGTAGATGATGTCCGCCTGCCCGCCATCGTCGCCGCCGCGGAAGAAGTGGTTGTAGCCGACCTCGTACAGCGTCGCTGCCGAGGCGTAGCTCGAGATGTGGCCGCCGATGCCGTCAGAGATCTTGTTGCCGTGAACAACCATGGCCATGGCGTTCCCGCGGCAGATGCTCTTGATCCGGCCCTCAAGCTCGAGGTCGCCGGGGTACTCCGGCTCGGCCTCGGGCGGGATGGTGTTCCGGTAAGGCGTATGGGTCGGCAGCGGCGCGGGCACGCCTTCCTCGCGCAGGCGTCCGGCGAGCTGGTCGAGGAATTCAGCCGCGCGGCCGGGCTGCTCCTCACGCAGCGAGCGCTCGAGCACATGCTCCATGAGGCGGAGCCAGACGCCGTTGTCGTCGTCCTTGCCGGAGCCGTTCCGGCTGATGCCGGCCGCGGCCAGGGCGCTGAGGCGGAGGCGGGATTCGGTGTCGTTCACGGGAAAGGGCATGGGACGCGTCGCGCGGCCCATTTTCAGGATACAGCCGGGGCCCCTCCGCTCAAATGAAATACCCGGCCGCCGCAAGTGTCGGCAGCACATGGCGTCCCGGGTGCCGCCGCCCCGACGTCGCTTTACACTTCCCTCCGTGCCGGCCAGCTTCGCCGCGATGGTCGCGGACCGGAAGCAGCGCATCGTGATCGGAATGAGCGGCGGCGTGGATTCTTCCGCCGCCGCGGCGCTGCTGCAGCAGCAGGGCTGGGACGTGGTCGGCCTCACGCTCAAGCTGTGGCCGCAGGACTGCGTATCCCGCGCCGAGGACAAGTGCTGCGGCCCCCAGGCCGTGACGGACGCCCGCGCGGTCGCCCACAAGCTTGGCGTCCCCTTCTACCTCGTGGACGAGGCGGACGACTTCCAGAAGGAGGTCATCCAGTACTTTGCCGACGAGTACCGCGCCGGGCGCACGCCGAACCCGTGCGTGATGTGCAACGAGAAGCTCAAGTTCGGCACCCTCATCCGCCGCGCCCGCCAGCTCGGGGCGGAGCACGTCGCCACCGGCCACTACGCCCGCGCCGGGCAGGACGCGCCCGGTGGCCGGCACCTGCTCCGCCGCGGCCGTGACCCGCGCAAGGACCAGAGCTACTTCCTCTTCTCGCTGCGCCAGGACCAGCTGGCCCGCGCCGTCTTCCCGCTCGGCGAGTTCGACAAGTCCGCCACCCGCGAGGTCGCCCGCGGCTCCGCCCTCAAGACGGCGGAAAAGGAGGAGAGCATGGAAATCTGCTTCGTGCCGGACAACGACTACGGCGGCTTCCTGCGGCAGGCCGGCCTCGTCCAGGAGCACCGCGGCGAGATCGTGGACACGCACGGCCGTGTGCTCGGCCGGCACGATGGCATCGAGTTCTTCACCATCGGCCAGCGCAAGGGCCTTGGTCTCTCCTCTCCGCGGCCGTTGTACGTCGTGGACCTCGACGCCGCAGCCAACCGCGTCGTGGTGGGCGACGAGACGGCCCTCGACCGGGCGGAATTTGTGATTGAGCGCTGCAATTGGATCCCGTGGGTTGAGCCGCCGGCGGAGCTTGAGGCGCTGGCCAAAATCCGCTACAACCATCCCGGCACCCCGGCCACGGTCCGTCCGCACGCCGACGGCACGGCGCACGTCACGCTGCACACGCCGCAGCGCGCGATCACGCCCGGCCAGGCCTGCGTGCTGTACCAGGATGACGTGGTCCTCGGCGGCGGCTGGATCCGGCGGGAGGTTCCGCCACGAGCGGACGTGAATCGGCGCGAATAGGGAGGTCGGGCACCGCGACAATGGCGGCTTGAAGCAGCCCCTGGGGCTCACCTTTCCGGAATCCGCGTGAATCCGCGTCCCTGCCCAGCGGCTGCCGGCTCGCCCGTCATCGGCCGCAAAGCATGACAGACCACGACACCATCGCGGCGCTGGCGACGCCACCGGGGGAGGGCGCGCTGGCGGTCATCCGTGTCTCCGGCCACGAGGCGCTGGCGGTGGCGGACCGCTGCTTCCGGCCCGCCGGCCGCGGGGTCCGGCCCGGGGCGGCGGCGTCCCACACGCTCCACTTCGGACACCTGCTCCGCGACGGCGCGGTGGTGGACGAGGTGATGCTGGCCGTGTTCCGCGCGCCCCGGAGCTTCACGCGGGAGGACACGGTGGAGATCACCGGCCATGGCGGGTTGCTGGTGGCGCGGCTCGCGCTGGACGCGGTGCTGGCCGCCGGCGCGCGCGCGGCGCAGCCGGGGGAGTTCACCCGCCGCGCGTTCCTCAACGGCCGCCTCGACCTCGCGCAGGCCGAGGCCGTGGCCGAATTGATCCACGCGCGCACCACGGCCGCGGCGGCCCTCGCGGCGGAGCAGCTCGCTGGTGTGCTCTCCCGCCGCGTCGGTGCGGTCCGCGACGGGCTGATGCGCGTGCTCGCCCATGTCGAGGCGCACATTGATTTCCCCGACGAGGACATCACCCCGGACGGCCGCGAGGCGTTGCTGGACCGGCTGCGGTCGGGCCTCGCCGCGCTCGATGGCTTGCTGGCCGGCGCGCACGAGGGACGGCTGCTGCGCGAAGGTGTTCGCGTCGCGATCGTCGGCCGGCCGAACGCCGGCAAGTCCAGCCTCCTGAACCTCCTCCTCGGCCGCGACCGGGCCATCGTCTCGCCGGTGGCCGGCACCACGCGCGACACCATCGAGGAGACAGCCAGTGTGCGCGGCATCCCGGTGACCTTCGTGGACACCGCCGGGCTGCGGGACACGGCGGACGCGATCGAGGGCGAGGGCGTGCGGCGTTCGCGGCGCGCGGCGGACCAGGCCGAACTCATCCTGCACGTCCTCGACGGCGCGGAGCCGCGGCATCCGGCGGACGACGCACTGCTCGCCGAATGGGCCGGCCGCACGCGCGTGCTCGTGCTGAACAAGGCCGACCTGCCGCGGCGGCTCGAGCTGCCGGACGGGCTCGCGCCGGTGGCCGTCAGTTGCACGACCGGCGCCGGGTTCGAGGGTCTGCGAAGGGCGATTGCCGCCGCCTTGGGCGTGGGCCGGGCGTCTGGCGAAGCGACGGAAATCCTCGTCAATGCCCGTCATGAGGACGCCCTCCGCCGCGCCCGTGACGCCGCGGTCCGGGCCGCCGAGGCGCTCGCCTCCGGGGCGGGGCTGGAATTGGCGGCCGCGGACCTGCGTGTGGCCACCCGCGCCGTGGGCGAGATCGTGGGCCAGACCGCGACGGACGACCTGCTGGACGTGATCTTCAGCCAGTTCTGCCTGGGCAAGTGACCAGCGCGGGACGGTGAACTCATGCGCTCCCGCCGCGGAACGCCTGCCCGTCCGGGGACCGATGAACCTGGATTCCGCCGTTGGGTTGGTCCGCAGATGACGCAGAGGGCGCAGATTCAACCTCGAGAGTTGGATTTTGGGGCATCAAACCACTTCACCCGCCGGGGGAATCCCACCTTTCAGGATGCGCAGCCCACCCGGGAGAAAATCTGCGTCCTTCTGGGTCATCTGCGGATTCCAGGATGAGGCACGGGCTGCCCCGTCCCCCCGGCGGCGTGCTTGCCAGCCGGCGCGGCGCGGGTGAAGGGTCCGCGGATGGAACACGCCTGCAGCACCAAACCGGCCGGGCCGCCCCCGCGGCGCAGCCGGGCTGCCCGTGCGGTGCTCGAAGCGGAAATGGCCCGCGTGGCGGCCATGAGCATCGAGGAGCGGGTCAAGGCCGCGCTCGCGATGAAGCAGCGCTTGGGCTG
>JBJXFY010000253.1:0-8258 GCA_046155815.1 Limisphaerales bacterium
TCGTGGTCACGTTCGCGCCGCGGTCGCCGATGCTGAAGTAAAGCCGGCCGTCCGGCCCGAAGCGCAGGCCGTGCAGGTCGTGGCCGAGGAAGCCCACGCGCACGCCGTAGCCGGTGCTGAGGATGTCGCGCTGCTCGGCCACGCCGTCGCCGTTCGTATCACGCAGCCGCCAGAGATGCGGGATGTCCGTGAAGTACACGTCGCCGCCGCGGGCCAGCACGCCGCTCGCCAGGCCGGCCACCAGGCTCTGGAAGCCGTCGCCAAACACCGTCGCACCCGTGGCCCGGCCGTCCGGCCCGCGCGTGATGCGCCGCACGCGCTCGGAAACCGTCTCGAGCGAAGGCGCATTTTCCGCGAAGTACATCCGCAGCATCTGCTCGCGGTCCGCGACCGTGCGGTTGGCGAGGTCGGCGTCGAGCGTCTCGTCGCTCAGGCGCGCCCGCCGCTCGGGAGAAATGCCGGCCTTGAAGCCTGCGCTCGGCCAGCCGCCGCGTCCGCGGATGTCCAGCACGCCCGCGCCGTGGCGGAACGTCTCGACCACGTAGATTCGCTCCTGCTCGTCAAACGCGAAGGCGACGGGGTTGGCGAGGTTGGGCTCGGCGGCGACGAGGTCCACTTTCCAGCCTTTCGGTACGCGGAACTTGCGGATGGCCTGCTCGCCCTCGTCCGATGCGGGCGCGACCTTCACCCCCGCGCCGGACCCTCCCACCCTGTGCTCGGCTGCCTGGCTCGCTGGGGAGAGCGGGGACACGATGGCAGTCCCGGCGGCAAGCCACCGGGCCAATCGGAGGGGAGGGCGCAGCATAGAACCTCGCGATGATACGCAGGGAGAAGGCGCAATCAAGCGACCTGGCCCGGCGGCGCTGCCCTGGCTTGCAAAGTGTTCGGTGCAGGGTCGCCGCTCCCAGATGTCAGCGGCCCCCACGCTCCAGCAGTGCCTTCGCCTGTGCGACCGTCATGCCGCCGTGGGGCAGGGGGAAGTCCAGCGTGTCGCCGTTGGGCACGAACCCGTTGCCGTCCACGTCCACGAAGATGGGATTGTTGTACGCCTGCGGCCGGAGGTTCGCCTGGTCGCTGGAGCCGAAGCCGGTCGAGAGATCGGAGTTCTCCCCGATGGCGACGACGATCAGGTGCGCATCCTCGCTGAGCTGCACGGGAACGGTCTGGTCGAACTTCACCACCGCGTTGCCAAACATCTGCGGCTGCACGGCGCGCGTGAAGTTCAGGTCCGGCCGCGGCCGGCCGTTCACGAGGAACTGCACGCGGTCCACGTCCAGCCAGTCGGTGCATTGCACGCGGACGTGAACGTTGAACCGGCCGGGCAGCCGCGTGGCGCCGCCGGCAATCGTGCCGTCCTCGAGCGTCACCTGGAGGAAGGGTCCGGTGGTGAGGATCATCCGGCCGGCGCGGGCGTTGCGGGCGTTCTCCCGCCAATCAATGCGCCCCGGCTCGTCGGTGGCGCTGGGCGAATAGACGCGCCAGCCGCCGACGCCGTTGCCGTGGACGGAATGCGCATCGGCCACCGCGGTGCCCCAGAAGCGCGCGCCGCGGTTGAGCAGCTGCAGCCAGATGAACTCGCGGAGGAAGCGCACCTCCTCACGCCCGCCCGCGCCGCGCACGATGCGGAAGGGCGCGCCGGCCAGCAGGTCGCCGCCAAGGAAGTTCTGCGTCTCCACCGCGTCAATCATCCCGCCAAGGCCGATGAAGCCGCCATCCGGCTGCCCGTCGCCGTCGCGGTCGAGGAAGTTCTGCACCATGTCCGGATGGTTGATCTGGACCCAGCGGTGGGGATCCTCGCCCTGCCAGCGGCGGAGCGTGAGCGCGGTGATGCGCGGGTCGGCGTTCCAGACGGGCGCGCCGTTGTCCTGCGTGAAGGGCACGGGCGTGAAGGGGAAGGAATTCATGTGCGCGCCGGAGCCGGTGAGCTCCATGCCCGGCACGGTCTGCAGCTCGTTGCCGAGGCCGAGCCGGTTGATGAGCGGCCGCCAGTCGAAGAGGCGGTTGTGCTCCGTGGTGGGCGCGAACTCAATGTGCTCGGCGGCGAGGTTGATGAGCCGGTCGGCGGTGCCGCAGGTGTTGTCGCCGCTCTCGGTCGAGTGGTTGTGGTAGTCCGCGCTCACCCAGCCGCGGGTGTCCACGAGACGCTTCAGCTCCCCGGAAAGGTTCACCGTCTGCCCGACCGGCACGGTGACCTCGCGGGCAAGATGGCTGAACTCCGGCCCGCGCGTCACCACCACGCGGTAGCCGCCCGGCGGCACCTGCACGCGGAACGCGCCCGTCGCGGAGTGCCACTGGTCCGCGCAGCCGTGGGCGCGGAGCCTCGGCCCGAGGTTCGGCGCGGGCGTGCCGTTGATCCCGATGAACTGCGCCTTGCAGGGCATCGTCGCGCCGGCCTCGTTGCGGATGTCGAAGGCGATGGCGGACGCGGCCTCGAGCGTGGCAACAAGTTCTTCTGCTTCGTCGGGCTTCACGGTGATCCGTTGACTCACTGACGGCCGGCCGATGTCGGTGACTTCGAGTGAATGCTCGCCCGGCGGCAGGCGGAATTCGAAGCGCCCTTCGGCGTCGGGGTACGCCGGCACCTTGCCGTCACCCCACGGCACGAGAATCTTCGCCGTGCCGACAGGCTGGCCGGCGGCGTCCTTCACCGTGCCGCGCACCAGGCCGGTCGTGCCAAGGCGCGAGGCGACGTGGCCGGCGGCTTCGGCGGGCGAACGGCCCACGGCGAGGAAGCGGCGGATTTCGAGCGACTGGCCGGGCGCGAGCTCCACCTCCTGTCCCGGCTTCACGGCCGCGCCGCCGGGCAGCCAGGCCCACGCGTAGCCGGCCTTGTCGGCGGGATCCTCGGCGTCGGCCCAGCGGATGTCGCCGGCGACGCCGTTCGAGGCGAAGCGCGTCCAGCGGTCGTCGAGCATGCCCTTGCGCGGCGACGTGCCCTCGTTGCGCAGCGTGGAGATGACGAGGATGCCCGGCTCGCCGTCACGGAGCTGCCACTGGTGCCGCTTGAAGAGACCCTCGTTCAAGGCCGCGCTGATGACGGTCTCGACCTCCGCCGTGCCGTCCTTCCCGTCGGACACGATGCGGACATGCGACACGGGGCCCTGCTGCGTGAGCGGGGTGAAGATGACGAGCTGGTCGTTGTTTGCCCCGTGCGCCGTGAGGTCGAAGAGGCATCCGGGCGTGACGCCGTTGGTGCCGTAGAAAGTGCTCATGTTGGCGCGCCGGTGTGGTGAGCCGCCGGAGATCACGGCCTCGACGCGGTCGTTGCGGAGCACGAAGTCGCCAATGATGCCGTCGGCCTCCTTGCCGCGCGGGAGCTGCGCGGTGTTGGCGGGTCCGATCTCGAAGGCCTCCGGCGCGGCGTGGAGTTTCAACAGGGAGGCCAACGCAAGCAGGACCGCCAGCAGGCGGGGGGGCGCGGGCACCAGGGCGGCGGGCATGCGAGGGGTCTAAACGGACGATGGCGGTGCGGGCAAGCGACGGTTTGGTGGCGGTGGGACGCAGCCCCCTTGCCCCGGCACCCCACCCGAGCGCACGCTCGCCTCCCATGACGGGTCTCATCGCCATCGTCGGTCGGCCGAATGTCGGCAAGTCCGCGCTCTTCAACCGCATCGCCGGACGGCGGATTGCCATCGTCCACGACCAGCCGGGCGTGACGCGCGACCGCGTCATGGCCGAGGCGGAATGGCGCGGGCGCGCGTTCGCGCTCGTGGACACGGGAGGCATCGGCCTCGGGCGCGGCGAGCGCGCGACGGACGTGATTCAGCAGGCGACGCTGGACCAGGTGACGATGGCCATCGAGGCGGCGAGCGTGATCGTGCTCGTGGTGAACGTGCAGGAGGGCATCGTGCCGCTCGACGAGGAGGTGGCCGCGCGGCTGCGAACCGCCGGCAAGCCCGTGCTGCTTGCCGTGAACAAGGCGGATCAGGAGAAACTGGAACTCGGCGCCGGTGAGTTCGCGGCGCTGGGTTTTGAGAAGGTTTTTCCTGTCAGCGCAATCCATGGGCGCGGTGTCGAGGCTTTGCTGCGCGAGGCCGTGAAGCATCTGCCGGGGAAGGCGGACAGGGAAAATCAGGTCGAGGACGAGCAGGGGCACGATGACGATGGCCCGTTGAAGCTCGCCATCGTCGGGCGGCCGAACGTGGGAAAATCGTCCATCATCAACGCGCTCACGCAGTCGAACCGCGTCATCGTCAGCCCGGTGCCGGGGACGACGCGCGACGCGGTGGACGTGCCGTTCGAGGTCGAGACGGAGGGGCGGCGCGAGCGCTTCGTGCTGGTGGACACGGCCGGCCTGCGCAAGCGCACGCGGGTGGACAACTCGATCGAGTTCTTCAGCGTGAAGCGCACGGAGCAGGCCATCGAGCGCGCCGACGTGGTGGTGCTCGTGCTCGACGCCGCGGACGGCATCCTCGAACAGGACAAGAAGATCGGCGCGCTCATCACCGAGGCACGCCGGCCGTGCCTGATCGTGATCAACAAGTGGGACCTGGTGGAGGGGGCCGTGCGGAAGGCGCGGGAGGAGGAGATCGCCCGCCGCCGCGCCCACGAGAACCGGCGCGGCGACGCCAAGGTGATGACGACGCTGGGCGAGTTCGGCACGTGGGTTCAGGAGAAGCTGTTCTTCCTCGATTACGCCCCGGTGGTGTTCACCTCGGCGCTCAGCGGCTTCCAGCTGGAACGGCTGCTCGAGGTCGTCCGCTACGTGGCGGCGCAGCGGCTGCAGAAGGTGCCGACGGCCATCCTGAACCGCACGCTGCAGGACGCCGTGGAGCGCAAGCAGCCGGTGAGCTCGAGCGGGACGCGGCTGAAGTTCTTCTACGCAACGCAGACGGGCGGCGCGCCACCGCGGTTCCTGCTCTTCGTGAACCGCGGCGACCTGCCGACGCGTGCCTACGAGAAGTACCTCACGGACACGCTGCGTGCGGCCTTCGGCTTCGAAGGCTGCCCGATCTCGCTCCACTTCCGCGCCCGGCCCAAGACGATCGAGTCGAAGCGCGGCCGCCGGGTGGCGAAGCCGGAAACACCACGGAAGGAGGGGCGCGCCACGCGCGGGCGGGGAGGCCGGGCGCGGCGCAGCGGCCCGGATGCCTGAGGGTGGAGCGCCGAGCATCGCTAGGCCCTGCCGCACTGGATGAGGATTCGTGCCAGGGCACCACCGGGCGGCGCGCCCGCTGGACCGGCCCGGCGGGTTCGCTATCCTGCCTCCGTGAAGGCCTTCCTCCTTTCCGCCACGCTGCTCTGCACCGTCGCCCTGTTCGCGGCGGAAACGCCCAAACCAGCCGCCCCGGCCGCCAGGATCCGCCATGTGGACGCCAAGGCCGCGGAAAAGCTGCTGAAGGAGGACAAGTCCATCGTCGTTCTGGATGTCCGCACGCCGAAGGAGTACGCGGCCGGCCACATCCCCGGCGCGACCAACCTCAACTTCAATGCCCGGGACTTCGCCGCGGAGGTGAAGCAGCTCGATCCGAAGAAGACCTATCTCGTGCACTGCGCTGTCGGCGGTCGCAGCACGCGTTCCCTCCCGATGCTCGGGTCAGCCGGCCTCACCAACCTCATCCATCTCGACGGCGGCTACAACGCGTGGAAGGAAGCCGGCGGGGCGGAGGCCAAGTGAGGCGCTGCCGCGACTCAGTCACACGCCGAACATCCGGTCCCCCGCATCGCCGAGGCCGGGCAGGATATAGCCCTTCTCGTTGAGTTCGCGGTCCAGCGCGCCGCAGAGGATCGGTACCCCCGGATGCGCCGCGTGGACGCGGGAGACGCCTTCGGGTGCGGCCACGAGACTGACCAGCCGCAGGCTTCGCGGCCGGCGGGCGGCCAGCAGGTCCAGCGCCGCCACCGCGCTGCCGCCGGTGGCCAGCATCGGGTCGAGCAGGAACACCTCCAGCCCTCCCAGCTCGTCCGGCAGGCTGGCATGGTAGTTCACGGCCTCCAGCGTCGCCTCGTCGCGCTTCAGGCCGATGAAGCCAACCCGGGCGTCCGGTACGAGTTCGCGAAAGCCATCCAACAGGCCAAGCCCGGCCCGCAGCACGACCACGAGCAGCACGCCGCCCTCGAGCTGCGCGCCCTCGGCCGTTTCCAACGGCGTGCGGACCGGGACGCGCCGGATGGGCAGGCCGCGCGTGGCCTCGGCGGCGAGCAGCAGGGCGGACCGCCGCAAACCCTCCCGGAACTGGGGCGAAGGCGTCGCCTCGTCCCGCAGGCTGGTGACGCACCGGGCCAGCAGCGGATGGTCGCAGACGGTGACGCCCGCCATCCCTACCGGATGTAGGTGGGTGACAGCAGGTACAGCTTGCCCGCCTCAAGGCGCGGCACGTCGAAACCGAGGTCGAGGCTGAGCTTCGCCTCGTCCCCGCTGCTGCGGCCGAGCAGCGGGAACAGCGTGCCGAAGCCCATCGGCAGCGCGTAGCGGACCAAGGTGGCCTCCTCGAGCCCGGCGAACTTCCGGGCCCGTTCCACGGCGGTGTCGAAGCCGCCCAGCTCGTCCACGAAACCCAGCTTGTGGGCCTCCCGGCCGGTGAGCACGCGGCCGTCAGCGTACTCCTCCCAGTCCTTGGCGAGGGCGCGGCCGCGGTCGGATTCACCCTTCTGCTGCCTGTTGTGCGCGTGGGCGAGTCCGCGGCCCTCCTCGACCACCGCCTTGAAGCGCGTGAAGCTCTCGTTGACGATGTTCTGGATGATCGCCTTCTCCTCCTCGGTGATCTGGTCCTCGGACTTGTAGGCGCTGAGCATGTCCTTCAGCTCGCCGCTCTTGAAGACGAGCGACCGCACGCCGACCTTGTCCATCAGGCCGCGGAAATTGAAGGTCTGCATGATGACGCCGATGCTTCCGGTCAGGGTGAGTTCGTTCGCCACGATCCAGCGCGCCGGCGCGGCGACGTAGTAGCCGCCCGAGGCGGCAAGGCTTCCCATGCTGGCGATCACCGGCTTGTCCGCTCCGTCGCCTTCCTGAAACTCGGCCAGCAGCCGGTAGATGTCGTCCGAGGCCAGCACCTCGCCGCCGGGCGAATCAATGCGCACGATCACCGCCTTCACATGGCGGTCGTCCGCCGCCATGCGGAGGGATTCCTTCACGTAGTCCACGAGGGACATGCCGCGGCGGTCGAAGGGCGCGCTCGAGATGATGCCGTCGAGGTCAATGATGGCGATCTTGTCGCGGCTCGCGGACGGTTCGACGGTGACCTCGATCAGGCGGCGCGGCGTGGCGGCGCGCCAACCAGCCTGGCCGCCGCTGCCAAAGCCAGGCAGGCGGTCCGCCACCCACACCATCGGCAGGACCAGCACCGCGACCGCGCCGAGGATCAGCAGCACCGCGAGCACGATCCAGATGCCGCCGCCCCGCCGTGGCGGAGGCGTCGGCCGCGTCGCCGGCGCGGGGGAGGGCGGGGGCGGCGGCGGAAGGACGGGCGGGGGGAGCAGTCCGGGGCTCATGGCAACCAAGCTAGAAGCGGCCCACAGGCGCGGCAAGCTGGCCCGCGCTTGAACTTTCCCGCCGGGCTTGCGAATCCGGGGCCATGCAGACCGCCGTGTTCAGCGCCAAACCGTACGACGAGCAGTTCCTCACCGCCGCCAATGCCCGCTTCGGCCACGACCTCGTCTTCATCGAAAACCGACTCGACGCGGCGACCGCGCCGCTGGCCGCCGGGGCGGCGGCCGTGTGCGCGTTCGTGAACGACCGGCTCGACGCCGCCTGCCTTGGGGCGTTGCACGCCGTGGGCGTGCGTTTCATCGCGCTGCGCTGCG
Organism: Limisphaerales bacterium; assembly: GCA_046155815.1. Lineage (GTDB taxonomy): Bacteria > Verrucomicrobiota > Verrucomicrobiia > Limisphaerales > CAIMTB01 > JBJXFY01. The sequence goes on from JBJXFY010000253.1 coordinate 7,747, forward strand.
CCGGCTTCAACAACGTGGATCTCGCCGCGGCCCGGCGGCTCGGCCTCGCGGTCGCCCGCGTGCCGGCCTACTCGCCCGAGGCCGTCGCCGAGCATTCCCTGGCCCTGCTGCTCACGCTCGAACGCCGCACGCACAAGGCCTACAACCGCGTCCGCGACGGCAATTTTGCCCTCGACGGCCTGCTCGGCCGCACGCTGCACGGACGCACCGTCGGCGTGGTCGGCACCGGCCACATCGGCCGCGCCTTCGCGCGAATCATGCTCGGCCTCGGCTGCCGCGTGCTGGCGCATGACGTGGCGGAGGACCCCGCACTCAGGGCACTCGGTGTGGACTACGTGGCGCTGGAGGAGCTCTGGCCCGCCGCGGAAATCCTCAGCCTGCACTGCCCGCTGCTGCCGGCGACGCGGCATCTCGTCCGCCGCGAAACGCTCGCGCAGATGCACGATGGCGCCACGCTCATCAATACGTCACGCGGCGGACTGGTGGACACGGAGGCTGCGATCGAGGCGCTC
>JBJXFY010000254.1:0-3319 GCA_046155815.1 Limisphaerales bacterium
CAGAGGCGTGAAAGAACGCGGCACGGGACGCGATGAAAGAGGCGATGAAGCCTTTCTTCGCGCACCCGGTCACATGTCTTGATCAAGTCGCTGCAGCCGCCTTAACGGCCCAGATGATGCTCGCCGCTCCGGCAGGGGCGGCCGGTTTGGATGACGGCCTGTTGGTGCATCTGCGGCTGGACGGGGACGCCGAGGATGCCACGGGGACCAATCCGGATGGCACAACTCACGGAGCGGTTACGCCGACTGCGGGACGGAGCGGCGACGAGAACACGGCCATCCACATCGCCAGCGGCGGCTGGATCACCGCGCCCGTCGCTGGCCTGCCGGATGGTGCAGGGCCTCGCACAGTGACGCTGTGGGCAAAGCCTGATTTTCTGCCTCAGTTTCACTCCGGAGGCATGCTGACTTACGGTGCTGGCGACTGTGTTGGGAAGATGACCGGCCTCGGCATCAACCAGCAGAACGTCACCTTCTGGGGCGGTTTCCAGGACTTCAACAGCGGGCTGCCACTGACGGCCAATGACTGGAACTTCGTCGCCGCATCCTATGACGGCGCAAGGCTGGTGGTGAACGTGAACGGGAGTATTGCGCAGGGCCAACTGGCCTTGGCGACGGTCCGCACGGACACGGTCTGGCTGGGTCGGGAAACGCGGACCGCAGGCGGGACGTTCGATGCGCAGTTCCTCGGGGCCTTGGACGATGTCCGGATTTACAATCGCGCGCTGTCCACGGCAGAGCTTGCCGAGCTGTTCGCGCTTGGTCCTGATGCTGCGGCCACCAACCAGCCGCCCCGCATCACCCTGCATCCAGCCTCAAGGGCGGCGGTAGCGGGACAGACGATCGAGTTATCGGTGTCCGCCCGCGGGGAGGGAGGCGTGAGTTATCAGTGGCTCAAGGACGGGGATCCCTTGATTGGACAGACCAATTCCTTGCTGCGGCTCACAAACGTCGGAGCAGGTGACGAAGGCGGTTACAAGGCGGTGGCGACAAATCCCTTCGGCTCGGCCACCAGCGAACCGGCCCGGCTGTGGCTGGCGGATTTTCAGGCCGGCCTGCTGGCGCATCTGCCGCTGGATGGTGACGCAACCGACGCCACCGGACGAAACCCGCCTGGATTCGTTCAGGGAGCCGGGCCGGTCGAGGATCGGTTTGGGGTGCCCGGCGGCGCCATGCAGTTCAATGGCGCTGACGTGATCATCGTTTCTCCAACGAACCAGCTTCCCGGCGGCAACGCGGAACGCACGATGGCGGCTTGGTTTCGGGGAGACGACTCCCGTGAAGCCCCCGGCGGCCTAGTGCATTACGGCAGCGGCAATGTCGGCACCCAGTCGGGCTTGGGCTTCCATCGGGGAAACGCCCTGTTTTGGGGCGGCACCCGGGATTTCGCCGCCGGCCGGCCAGCCATCGGTGATTGGCATTTTTTTGCGGCTGCCTACCGGCCAGATGGCACCCTAATTGTCTGCCTCAACGGTCAGTTGCTAACCAACCAACTTGGGCAGCTTCAGACCATCTCGACCACAAATCTGTGGATTGGTGCCGTCACAGTGGACGAAGGGGCCAGCTTCGCTCGCCACTACCGAGGAGCCATTGACGACGTGCGCATCTACGACCGCGCACTGGCGCCGGAGGAACTTGAGCTGCTGTACACCATCGGCCGAGAGATGCCGGCGGTGGTCATCGCCGGCGACGCCCGGACCGCCCCGCTTGATCGGGACTTCGAGCTGCCAGCCAATGTGGTCGGCGCGGCACCGCTGCTGCTCCAGTGGTACAAGGACGGCGAGCCGCTCCCAAGTGCGACCAACGCCACCCTCTCCCTGATCGAAACCGAGCCGGTCGACGCGGGAGTGTACAAGCTCGCGGTGAGCAACATCTTCGGCGTCGCCTACGGACCGGCCATTCCGCTGCTCGTGCCGCCGGCGTTAGCTCCCGCGGTGGTGCTGGACGCCGAACCCCTGGCCTTCACCCTCAGGGACAAAGCTTCGTGGCTGGCGGATTCCAACGTGGTCCGGGTGGGCGCGGCGTCGCTCAGCTCGGGCGTGGTGGGGCATGGGGAGGCGGCGTCGCTGGTGACTTACCTGCGCGGGCCGGGCGAACTGCGCTTCTGGTGGCGGGTGTCGTCGGAGCCGGGCTTCGACCGCTTCGAATGCTGGCTGGGCGGGACGCGCGTGGGCGCGATCTCCGGGGAGCAGGCGTGGCAGGAGGTCACGCTGCCGCTGCCGGCGGGGCCGCAGGAGGCGCGCTGGACCTTCCGCCGCGACCCGAGCGGCGACGGCGGGCAGAACCGCGCCTGGCTGGACGGCGTCAGCCTCACGCGGGGGCCGGGCGTGCCGGAGCCGTTTGCCCTCACGCGCCCGCGCTTCCGCCGGCGCGACGGGCTGTTTTCCACGGTGCTGCACGGGCCGCCGGGCGTGTACGTGGTGGAGGAGACTTCGGACGCCGGGGAGTGGGTACCGCGGCTCACGGTGACGAACCAGACGGGCGAGGTGGAAGTCCGCACCGCCCCCGCGGCGGACCGTGAGCCGCGGCTGCTGCGCGTGCGCCAGCCGTGAGGAGGCATGTCTGCCAGCCTGCGGGTCGTTTCGGGGGGATGGGCATCCGCCGGCAGGAAGACGATTTCATGCCATCGGCCATTTGCTGCTCCGAAACAGATGGTGGACCGGCGGGCCGCCGGTCGCACGCGGAGGCTCGCCTCTCCGGAGCGGGGGCCGGCTCGCGGGAGCTCGCCTCTCCGTAGGCTGGGCGACGAGCCGGGGCGTTGCATCAGGCCGGCGTCTGCGGCACAACGCGGCGTGATTCCGTTCCCACGGGCCGCCCTGTGCCTGGCGCTGCTGCTTGCGGCACCGCAGTGGGCCGCGGCGCTCGAACTGGATTTCGTGCGCGTCGGGCGGCCGCGCAATTTCCCGGACTTCACCGGCCTCGGCCAGGTGGACGAAACGTTTGAAATCCAGCGGCACGAGGTGACGTGGGCGGAGTACGCCGCCTTCCTCAGCGCCGTGGCCGCGGAGGCGGACCCGCGTGGGCTGTGGCATCCGGCGATGGAAAACGCCCCGACGGGCGGCCTGATCCGCCAAGGGGAGCCGGGCCGCTGGCGCTACCGGGTCAAGCCGGGCGCGGAACGGCTGCCGGCGGTGTGGTTGAACTGGCACGACGCGGCGCGCTGCTGCAACTGGCTCCATCACGGCGCGCGGCCCGGCGGCGAGACTGAGCACGGCGCCTACGAGCTGGGCGGACGTAACCCGCGCGAGGCCGTCCGCACCGAGCACGCGCGCTGTTTCCTCCCCTCGGCCGACGAGTGGTACAAGGCGGCCTACCACGA
>JBJXFY010000256.1:0-24087 GCA_046155815.1 Limisphaerales bacterium
GGGTGTTGGTGAGATTGGGGCGGCCCCAGCCCTGGTAGTTGATGTTGGGCCGCGTCTCGAAGCTGTACAACGGCCCCAGCGAGCGCGACCCGTTGATGAGCAGCGCCTTCAGCAGCGCCGGGCTGACGCGGCGGTTCTCGCGCTGAAACCATTCCTGCATCAAGCCGAGGAAGCCCGTGACCGCAGGCGCCGCCATGCTGGTGCCGGATTCATATCGGTAACTCGGCGCCAGGCCGTCATTCAGTTTCTTGAGTTCCTCGAAATAGGGAATGTTGGCGGAGGACAATGTGATGACGCTGAGCACATTGTAGAACAGCGGATCCTCAAAGGGATTGCTGACCGAGAAATACCAGTAGCCCGGCCGGAAGGGGCGGTCGGGCGGGACGCTGGCGAGGTTGCCCGTTCCGATCAGGTCACCGACCGGGTCCGGCAGCCGGTCGTAGGCGAGATAGAGCGGGATGCCGGGAAAGGGAACCGGCGAACGCGTCGTGGGCAGCAGACGGATGCTGAAGCTCTCGGCATCGTCCGGCGCAAAGAGGAGGTAGTTGTTGAAGGCGGCGGGATTCACCCGCTGATCGCGGTAAAGCTGCACGATGCTGTCGTAGAAGCGTTCCGGATCAATCCAGTCCTTCGAACGCGTGGAGGCGATGAACGAACCCGGCCCGACCACGTCGGGCTTGAAGCGTCCGAAGCGTCCCTCGACGCCGAGGCCGACGTTGCCGCGGCTGGAGAAGCTCACCACCTGGTCATTGCTGTCCGTGTCCCCGAGGAACCAAAAATTGGTGGTCACCTCGCCCGTGATGTCATTGGTCAGGACCGTGTGGTTGGTGATGTTACGGAACAGCTCAGTCGCGCCGACGGTGATGACATTCTTGGCCGTGGCCGGCGAGGAGATGCTGCCCGGCTCGCCGTCCTGCCCGTCCTCGGACCCGAAGCCATCGTTGCCGGCGGCGAAGACAAAGAGGATGGGCTGCTCGCCGGTGACCTGGTCGAGGGCGTCACGAACGGCGGCGTCGTAGCCGGCGGCGGCCACGTCGTACTCGTAGGCGCCGACGTAGCCCCAGGAGTTGTTTGAGATGGGCACGCCACGGCGGCCCTTCACGACGTAGTAGTTCGTGGCGGCGTTTTCCTGAAGGTAGGCGTCGGAGATCAGCGGGCCGGTCTGGAGGTCAATGGGCTGGGCGAAAAGCTGCGCCGCCGGGGCCTTGCCGCGGAGGTCCGCACCCGGCACGACGCTGCCGGGGAGGTTGGTGATGGTCGCCGACTGCGAGCCGGTGCCCGCCACGGTGCCGGCGACGTGCGTGCCGTGGCCGTTGAAGTCGGCCAGTACGGACGGATCGTTGCCCTCCACGCGGCCGGCGAGGTCGGGGTGGGTCGCGTCAATGCCGGTGTCGTTGATGTTGATCCAGACATTGCTGCCGGTGAGACCGAGAAAGTTTGTTCCCTGGAGCGGCTCGTTGGTCGCAGTGGTGGAGACGCCAAGGATCGTCCGGGTCAGGTCGTTGAGCAGCGCCCGGCCACGGCGGGGCTCGATCGTCTGCAGCTCTGCGAGGCGCGCGAGCGGCGCCAGGCTGTCGGCCGGCGTGCGCAGCGCCCACTGGGGGCCAAAGGGCGTGCGGGAGCGGGTGAGCACCTCCGCGCCGAGGCCCGCGAACGCGGCCTCGGCCGTCGCCTCGGTGCCGGGGAGCAGGACCACATTCAGCTCCGTCCCCTGGACGAGCGGCTGCCGGTCGCGCGCGAGGCGCAGGAGGGAATCCTCGAGCTTGTACCAGGGCTCGTAGGGCAGCACGGCGGCCACACGCGGCGAGCGACGCAACTGTCCGGCCTGCGCGGTGCTGGACTTCACCAGGTAGGCGTTGTTGGGGAGGTAGGAGACGATCTCCGCGCCGGTCAGGGCCACATACTCGCGGAGCGACTGGTCCACCGGGCCGTGGGACTGGACGATCCAGGCACCCGGCTCGGTCGCCGCCCGGAGATGCTCCGGGACGGCCGGCAGCGGCTGCCGGGTATCGAGCAGGGCATTGCGCAGCAGGATGGCCCGGTCGTCGCGGGCGAGCAGATCGAGGTCCCGGTCCGTGTTGCGGAGGCGGGTCAGCTCGCGCTCACCAGCCTTGCGGCCGAAGGCCTCGGCGGGCTTGGCGGGCTCGGCCGCGTTGGTGTCCGGCCGGCCGAGCAGGCCTGATCCGGTCAGCGTGAGCGGGGCCGGCGCGCCCGCGGCGGCACCGGCGGCGGGCGAAAGGCCGGGGGCCGGCGCGGCGGCAGCCGGCTGCGGCGCCGTGGCCGGCGGCACGGCCGTGCGCGCGCGGCGCTCGCCGAGGCGCCAGAAGACGCTCGCGCCCAGCAGGGCGAGGGCACAGACGGCCAACCAAAATTTCGGGCTCGAACGCATGGAGGGATGAACGGCCTACAATGTCACAGGCTGCGGGTTCTGGCGACGGGCTACTCGGGCGGCGGCATCACCTGGAAGTTCTCCACCACCGCCCGCGGCGCGCGCGGGTCGCCCTCGAAGCGCACCACCGCGCGGGTCGCGTACTCGCCGGTGATCTGATAGTTCGTGGACATCAGGAAGTAGCGGCCGGGCTCGACGACGGCGGAGTCCGGCGCGGGCTTGAGCGACTGCCCGAAGCCGTAGATCACCACGCGCGGATCGTCGCGGTTGAGCAGGCCGAGGATCTGCTGCGGGATGCGCTCGACGGCGGCGTCGGGGGGGCTGCCGCGGACCCCGGAGGTGAGCCGGAGGTAGGGCGAGTCGTCCGAGAGCTCCGGCGTGGCGAGCACTTCGCCCAGGTAATTGAACCGGGCGGCGGGCCGGTTCGTCCGGGTCCGGTTGATGCCGTCCACAATGGCGTTGAGATTGGCCGATCCGGGCAGGATGAACGCCGGCTGGATGGTGGTCTGGCCGGGACTGTTGGTCACGACGGAGAGGCCGCCGAGCACGGCGCTCCAGGCGCCCAACTGGTCCTGGTTCACGCCGAGCAGGCCGCGGGCGGCGTTGTCGTTCGGCGCGGTGGTAAAGAGTTCGAGCACCCGCCAGTCGTTGGTGGGATGCGTGGAAGGCGGGACAAAGGTCGTGTTGGGGAACACCGCCGGGCGGTGGCCGGACCACTGGAACCAGTCCCCCGCCCCGAGGAGCTGCGTGCCATCCGCCTTGAGGCCGGACTTGAGGTACACCGTCTGCCACGGGGTGCCGCGGTGGACGCGGCCGATCCAGCCGAGGTTGGGGAAGGCGTTGGTCGGGAAATCCCAGGCGTCGGAGCCGGTGATCTGCGGATCCTTGAGCGCCCAGTCGAAGTCCTGCGGGGCGGTGGTGCCGCTGGTCGCCCACGGCAGGTAACGGTTGTTGACCTGCAGAAGGTTGTTCTGGTCCGTCGGAACGGGGCCGACCTCGAGGATGGGTTCGACACCGTCAATGCCCTCCGGCCCGCCGGACTGGTCGCGCAGAGGATCAATGATGTCCGCCGTCAGGTAGTGGACGAGCGGGTCGTTCACCTGCCAGGTGCGGTTCACGAAAAGCCGCCGGGCGGGCGAGAAGGGCACCTGCATCCGCAGCGTGGGCGATGTGTTGGCGGGCGCGGGCCAGACGTCCGGACTCACAAAAGACCGGAAGCGACTGACCTCGGGGCGCGTTTGCCCAGGTTGCAACGGAGCCTGGCCTGGCAACAAGGGCCAGATTTCAGTGGACACCTGCTCGGTCCCCATTGAGACGTTAATCTGCTTCTGGACGCCCCGAGGCAGGCCGCGGGCGCTTGGCGGGCGGTTGGTGGCCCAGAACTCATTCCTGACGGAAACATTCCCGGCATCGTTGGTGCGGCCGAGGAGCGCGCGGGAGATGTTCAGGCGCGTGTTCAGGTCGTCGAGGTCCACATAGTCCACGATGCGGTCGGCCAAGGTGTCCACCACCACGGCGCGGAGGCGGTTGGTGATCCAGAGATCCCAGACCGGGGCCTCGAAATTGCGGACCGACTCGAACGTGGTCTGGCTGGTCGGGATGGGGAGGAAGCGCTGCTGGAGGACGCTGTAGTAGGAGTCGTCCACCACGACCTGGTTGGTGGCGATGGGCACGATGAACTGCCGGCCCTGCCAGTCCCCGGGGTTGAGCACCAGGCCGCTGTTGGCCGCATGGTTGGTGGAGATGCGGGTGAGCAGGATCTGGTTGGTGGCGCGGGGCAGGTTGATGAGCCGGGTCTGGTTCGAGAGCGCGAAGTCCGACTCGAGGGTCGCCATGAGGTTCAACGCACGCGGATAGGCGGCCTGGTAGGAGTTCCAGAACTCGATGCCAAACACGTTCGAGATGCCGAGCGTGTACATCTGGTTGGTGCGGACCGGGAGGCCGTTCGGGCTGTTCTTCACCACCTCGAGCTTGCGGCCGATGGTGGCCACGGTCTGCATGGCGAACTCGTTGAAGTTCGGGTGGCCGCGGCGGGCGCCGATGACGAGCGGGACGCCGGCGACGCGGAGATTGCCCCGGCCAAGCCCCTGGGCCACGCGGGCCTCGACCGCGGCGTTGCCGCGCTGGGCAAGGTCCGCGTGCGGCGCGCTCCAGACGTTCTCGCGCCAGTCGTTGGTGACCACCGCCCAGCCGGTGATGCCGAGGCCGTTGGTGGCGGTGCCCAGGTGGTTGGTATAGGTGAGGTTCCCGAAGAGCGGCCGGAACACCGTGGGGAGCTGGAGCAGGTTGGTGGCAGTGCTGCCGGGCATAAGCCCCGGATTGTCGGTCGTTGTTGCGTCGTAGAGGTTCGCCGCGAGCTGGAAGAGGCGATGCACGGCGGGGGTGTAGTAGTTGTCCGGCCAGACGGGGATGCGGGTCGCCGTGAGGTTGGTGATCGCGGAGGGGATGTTGGTGGAGCCGTACAACGGGGAGCGGGAATCCAGCCCGTGGAAGCTGGCGCGCACCATCAAGTCCGCGGCGTTCGTGTAGAAGGCCAGCGGCTGCCAGGGGAAGAAGTTGGTCGCGTGACGGCCCACGGAGTCGTCCGGGATCAGGCCGAGTTCGGGCGGGAGGAGGTCGAGGCGGTTGTCGTAGTTGAGATGCAGGCGGCCGCGGTTGCCGAGGGTGGAGTCGGTGCCCAGCTGCGCGAGCAGGCGGTAGAAGGTGTGGTAGTTGTAAGTGCCCCGCCGGACGCCCTCGCCGCTGCGGCGGAGGAGCTGTGCGAAACTCTGCGCCGCGCCGGAGGGGTTGTCGGTCACATTGAAGAGTTCCTGGATGTCATGGAACCCGGCCGGGCTGTCGTCTCCCGACCATCTCCATCCGGGGTTGTTCGCCACGGTCGCCTTGCCCAGGCCCGTCACCACCGGGCCGGCAGTGAAGAGATCAACCCCGTCGCGAGCGAGGCCCGCCGGGAGCGGATTGAACAGGTCGCGGAGGCGGGCGAGGCTGAGGAAGGAGCGGTTGTAGCGGTACTGCAGGACATCAAAGGCGTGCTGGAAGGCAAGGCCGCGGCTGCCCCGCTGCACATCGGGATCAAAGGTGTACTGGACGGCGCCCCAGGTATTGGAGTTCAGCCCGCGGAGAAAGGCGGCGAAATTCAGCTCCCAGGAACCCACGCCCTGGTTGCGCAGGTAGCCCTCGACGTCCCCGCCACCGGGAGAGCGCTTCGCCATGTTGTGCATGAAATTCACGTCCAGGCTCTTGCCGGTCGGCAGGACGAGGTAGGCGAAGCGGCCCACGAAGGGGTTGGTGCCGGAATGCGGCAGGTCCGGCCGGCGGAGCACGCCGATCCACTCGGGGTCGCCCACCCAGTGGTTGGTGGTGGGCAGCGGCAGTCCGCCCTGCGGAAAGACACCCACAAAGAAGCCGTTGGACTCGAACTGCCCGTTGCGGTTGAAGTCGTGGTAGAACCGGAAGTCCAGGCGCCGCTGCCCGGGCTGCGCCCCGGGAAGGAGGAGGAAGACGGGGGCGCGTGGGTCAATCTGGAGGTTGCCGATGGCCCGGAGGAGGTCCGCCTCGTTGTCCAGCAGGTTGGTCGTGCCCCGGTAGGTGAAGCCGACGTTGAAGATGTTGGTGCCGTCGGCGGGATTGAAGCCGCCGATGAAGTTGGTGGAGACCAGCAGGTCGTAGTTCAGCAGGTTCGTGGCGGCCTGGATCCGCGCCGCGACCTCGGCCTGGGCGCGGGCCAGCGCCATCTCGGTCATGTCGCGAGCATCCACCTGGTCACCGTATACCGTGACGGCGGCGCGCTCGCGGCGGCTGATGGCCAGGAACGTGACGGCCATGAGCGTCACCACCGACAGCATCACGAGGGTGATGACGAGGGCGATGCCCTGTTGGGAACGGCGGTGGCGCATCAGGACTTGGGGGCGTTGGCCAGCGGGATGCGCTGGCGGAAGAGGTGGATCCGGCCGGCGTTCTGGCTCAGGTAGCGGCCCGCGCCCTCCGGCGTGGTGAAGCCCCGCAGCCGCTCGGCGACCTGCGGCTCGACGAGGCCCAGCTCGACCTCGACGTAGGCGGGCAGCACGCCGCCGGTGAAGCGGTAGGACATCTCGCCGTAGCGTGTGTGGCTGACCTCGAACTGTTCGAGGAACTCGCGCCGGGGGAGGTCGCGGTACGGGGTGCGGACATCCTCCCGGCCGCGCGGCGGAATCGTCTGCTCGGTGATGGCCACGCCGGCGTCGTCATAGGCCGTAATGCGGAAGTGGACGACATTGCCGAGGACGGGCGCGGAGAAGGCGAGGTTGGTCCGATCGGGCCAGACCAGCGGGTAGCGGCTGTTGTGAAGGTTGAGCACGTTCAGGCCCTGGTTGTCCGGCTGCAGGGCAAAGTAGCGGTCGGCGGGCAGAGCGTGCTTCCAGACGCGCCAGTCATCATCCGGCGGCCGGCTGCCGAAGCGCTTGGCGGGCAGGTTCACGTTGGTGCCGGTCGAGGTGTAGCGCATCAGCGTGCCGACGCGGACGCCGGCGACGGTGTTGGTATCGAAGTCGAGCCACCAGCCCACGCCGCGCCAGCCATTGTTCGCACGGTGCAGCAGGTAAAGCTCGCCGGCGCTCAGGGTCATGAGCGGACCGCCGCTCAGGTCCGCAACGGGCACCGGCGGGAGGTTGGACATGATGCCGGAATAGAGATTGGCCCGGTGGGGCTGGCCGCCCACGGCGACCTGCTCGACGTCCTCGCGCAGCAGGTCCACCGCGGCGCGGGCGCCCTCGAAGACGTCCACCTGCTGGATGGAGCCGCGGAGCGCCTTCTGGGTCTGGTCAAACACCGCGTAGAGGCCAAACACGATGAGCGTCATGATGGCGACGGCGAGCAGCAGCTCGATGACCGTGAATGCGGCGCGGTCGCGGACGGGCGTGGGGGAAAGCGCGCGCATGGCTAGAACTGGTTGGGGGCGAGCCGCCACAGCAGGGCGCGCTGGCCGAGCAGGTTGGTGACATAAGGTGCGCCAACCGGTCCGTCGCCGGCCCACGGCCGCAGCGTCCCGGGCACCAGGCTGCGGAAGGTGCGCCGGCGGTTTCCCACGCGGAGGTTTTGCGGCTGCTGCGGATCGTCCGCCCAGATGGGCCAGCTCAGTGTGAGACGGATTTCATGGGCATCGGCGAGCTGGGGCAGGTCGCCCTGAAGGTTCCGCAGGTAGCTGAGCTGGAGGGCCTGGTTCGTTCCCCAGCGGTTGGTCAGGGCGGGCGGATAGACCAGCAGGGGGACGATCTCGATCTGGGCGCGGTAGCGGAAGGCGACCTCGGCGGCGGCCGGGTCGCGCTCGATGGCGGTGCTGTTCATCGCGCGCAGCCAGGCGACGACGCGGTTGGTGAGCGGGAAGCGGGCGTCCGGATCGTGCCACACCTTGGGCGTGCTGAGCAGGCCGACAATCTGGTCGCCGGTAAGGCGTTGGTTCGCGTTGCTGCTGGTGTTGACCCAGCGGCGCGAGGACTCGCGGTTGCTGACCGAGATGAAGTACACCGCGTTGCTGAGCACGCCCAGGCGGTCGGCCCCGGAGCGGATGGCGTTCAGCAGGTACTCCCCCTCCTGGTTGATGACGGTTTCCTGCCGGTTGTCGCGCTGGACCTGCAGGCCGGTGGGCAGCACGCCGATGATGGCCACGAGGGCGAAGGCGACGACGGCGAGCGCGAGCGCGATCTCCACCATCGTGAAGGCGGCCTCGCCACGGCGCGGGCTGCTGGAAACGGCGATCCTCACGGGATGACCTCCTTGGCGCCGGGCGGGTACTCGACCCGGGCGCGGCCGGTGAGCCCGTTGATGCGGATGTAGCGGCGGTTCCCGCGCGGGGTCTCGACGATGTCCGGGAACACATTGGGGTCCGCGCCGAACATGCTGCCCTTGGTCAGGCGCAGGATCACGTCGTTGAGGGCAAAAACAGGGCCGTCTCCCCGGCCCGGGGCGAGCACCTGCCCCTTGGGCGTGAACCGGATGTAGGGGAGCGTGGCGTTGATGACGATGCGGTTGGAGCGCTCGAGCGGGGAATAGACCGGGATGGTGAAGGCGTTGGTGCGCGGCAGCATGGCCGTGAACTGCCACAGGGCCTGGTTGGTCTCCCGCTGTGGATAAAACCACTCGGGCGCAAAGAAGATGCCATCCGGCAGGGTCCGCCACGGCGTGAGCAGGCGCGGCATGGGCCGGCCGGGCTGGTCGCCGACCGTCCGGCGGGCGTACAGGGCATAGGAAGTCAGCCGCTGGCCGGCCAGGTTGGTGAGGAACATGCGCTGCCCCTGCGGATACTGGTGCAGGTCCGGCGGCACGAAGATCATGTACACGTCCGAGCGCTGGATGATGGCCTGCTGCCGGGCGAAGGCGACGTCATCCAGCACCTGGCGCACGGCGGCGTCCATGCCGGTGGACTCGCCGAAGCCGCGCAGCGCGGGCAGCCCGATGGCGGCCAGGAGGCCGATGATCGCGATGACGATCAGCAGCTCGACGAGGCTGAAGGCGCGCGCCGCGCGTCCCGCGCGGTGACGCCGGCCCGGCCGGCCTGCTGTGCGGAGCGGGTCCATGCTACTTCCAGCCGAGGACGTTGTCCTTGTTCACGCCGACGTTGGCGGCGATGTCGGCGTTCGCCTGCCCGTCCGGGCCGAAGGACCAGACCATCACGGGAGCGCGGTAGCTCCAGAGATTCTGGTTCGGCTGCTCCGGATTCGAGAGGCCGTTGAATCCCCCGCCCTGCGGATTGCGCGACACCGAAGCGAGCCGGAAAAAGGCGTCGCGAGTGAGGTTGTCGTAGTTCAGATCGAGCGAGACGATGTAGGGATTTCCCCACGGATCGCGGAAGACGAGATTCTCGTCCACGCCGGCGCTCTTCCTCGCGGAGCCGGCGGTGTTCACCCGTTTGGCATTGAGGAACATGTTCTTCTGCGGATTCATGACGTGGCCCTTGTTGACCGTGTCCTCGTTAAGATCGGTCCTTTCGATGGCCATGAGCACGGCCATGAGCTCGGCGTTGCTGGTGTTGTAGCTGCCGAAGGCATTCACGATCTCTGGCAGCAACGAGTTGGGCTGGCCGGCCGGCACGGGGTTGCCGTTGGGGAACTTGGTGCCGAAAGTAAAGTCCTCGTTGTGCGGCTCCACAGCCGCTCGCGCCGTCCTCGCGACGGGCGCACGGTTGTAGGTGGCCTGATACTGGTTGATCGCGGCGGCGATGTTGCTCATGTCCGTCTTGGCCTGGGTGATGCGGGCCTTGGTCTTGGCGGCGCCCAGTGCGGGAAAGAGCAGGCTGGCGAGGATGCCGATGATGGCGATCACCACGAGCAGCTCGATGAGCGTGAAGCCGGCGGAGCGGCGGAGGACGGGGCGGGTCTTCATGGCAGGAGGAGGTGTTGGGTGGTCAATCAACGGGCGCGGAGGCTGCGGATGGCGACGGCATCGCTGCCGCCGCAAGCCAGGCGGCTGCGGCCCGGACGCGCGGGACGCACCCGCGCTGGCTGGTCCAGCTTGCGGTTGGGCGGTGGGTCGCGGAGTTCATGGACGGGGGGCGAAGTTGGCAATGACCTTGCGCTCCTTGCCGACGTAAACCTCGGCCCAGAGGTCGAAGCCGGCGGGGTTGTTCGTCGGTCCGGTCGAGACGTAGCGCCAGGGATTCAGGGCCTGCACGACCGGCGGGGGATTGGGCACGCCGGCGAGGAGCGGGTTAGGCACCTCACGGGGCCATGGCGCAGCGACGACGATGGCCTTGGAACGTACGCCGTCCAGAGTCACGTCACGGACCTGGGCCTCGCGCAGCTCAACGTAGGAGCGGCGCGGCTCATCGGCGTTGGCGGTGGCGTTGCGGAAGCCTTTCCGGCCAAAGAGGGTGAAAATCTGGTCGGAGGTCCAGAACTCGTTGTCCCCCGGCACGCGGAACTGGCCCTGCGCGTCCACCGTGGTGCCGCGCAGCTCGAAGAAGAGCGGGTTGCGGACGGGATCCACCTTGAAAGGCGACCCCGCCGGCAGCAGGCGGTCGGGAGGGTAGGTGTTGAAGTCGGAGCGGTAGGACTCGATGGCGGTCTCGAGCTGACGCAGCTCGACCTTGGCGCGGCCCTCGATGCGCTTGCCCTTCGCAACCGCGGCCAAGCCGACGACCATGGCGGCGAGCACGCCGATGATGGCGATGACGACCAGCAGCTCGATCAACGTGAAGGCGGCGGAGGTCCGGCCCCGGAAAGCCGCCACCCTGCCGCGCACGACGGCTTCCTCGGGCTGCCGGTCGCGAAACTCCTCCTCGAGACGTTCACTGAGCCATTGCTTCATCATGCTCTGGTAATTGAGATAACGGCTGCGGGCGAGGCGCTTCAGGCGGGCGAGCATCCGCGGGTCCATGCGCAGGGAAATGGTGATGGACTCGGTGGGTTCCTGGGCGGAAGCGACGGAGGACTCCATGAGGCGCACCTCAATGCGGTTGACTTCCCAGAAGGCCGCCTCGGCGTCCTCGGTATCAAAGAGGGGCACCTCATCCCAAGTGGTGATCGCATTCATGAGCGTCACTGGCTCAACGCTTGGCTGACCTTGCGTTCGTAAAAGAAAGTCTCCTCGGCCTCGAAAGGCCGGGCGAAAACGACGCGGACCTGCTGGCCGTTGGTGCGGTAGACGCTGAAAATGCCACGGCCGGCGGCGGACTTGCCGAGGTTGAAGAAGCGCGCTTGGGCGGCGAAACGGGAGGAGTCGGGGAGCAGCTTGACGGCGAACGGATCCTCGAAGGACTCCTCAACCTCGTCGAGGGGAACCTGCGCGGCACCGTTGAACGGCGGGTTGTGCCAGTCAAAATTCATGCTTGCCCGGCGTGTATCTATCGGCCATGCATCGTGTGGACGTTGTATCTACGCATCCGGACTCCCAAGTGTCAAACGGCCGGGCCAAGAAAAAGCGGCCGCCAGCAGGCTGACGGCCGCCAAGCGGGCTGAATCCGAGGTTAGTCGTCGCCACCGCCAGATCCCTGCTTGCCCGCAGCATCCACACCCTCGATGAGCTTGATGAGCGGGAGGAACAGGGCGATGACGATGCTGCCGACGATCACCGCGAGGAAGACGATCATGATCGGCTCAAGCAGCGAGGTCATGGCGGAGACGGCATTGTCCACCTCGTCGTCGAAGGTGTCGGCGATCTTCATGAGCATCTCCGGTAGGGCGCCGGTCTGCTCGCCCACGTCCACCATCGAGATGACCATCGGGGGGAAGACGTTCGACTGCTCGAGGGGCTGGGTGATGGTCTCACCTTCCTTGACGCTCTCGTGGACCTTGGAGACGGCACCGGCAACAATGACGTTGCCGGAGGTTTCGCGGACGATGGTCAGGGCCTGGAGGATGGGCACGCCGGAACTGACGAGCGTGCCGAGCGTGCGGGTGAAGCGGGAGATGGCGACCTTGCTGAAGACGGGCCCGAGCACGGGCATCTTGAGCTTGCCCTTGTCAATGACGCGCCGGCCAAACTTGGATTTCCCAAAGAACTTGAAGAGGATGACGAAGACCACCATGCCCACGGGCACCGGCCCCGGCAGGGGAATGCCCCCGGCCCATTCCGGGAACACGATGGTGTAGTTCTTCATCGTGTCGCTGATCGCCAGCACATAGCCGGTGAAGGCGGGCAGGGCCTCGCCCTCGAGCATGTCGGCGAAGATTTCCTTGAACTTGGGCACCACGAACACCATCAGCACGCCGAGGATGACGACCGCCACGGTCATGACCGCGACGGGGTAGAACATGGCGGCAATGACCTTGCCCTTGATCTTCTGGGCCTTCTCCTGGAATTCGGCGAGGCGGTTGAGGACGACCTCGAGCACGCCGCCCAGCTCGCCGGCCTTGACCATGTTCACATAGAGCTTGTTGAAGATCTTCGGGTGCTGGGCGAGCGCCTCGGAGAAGGTGCTGCCGCCCTCGATGGCGAGGGCGAGGTCACCGATGGTCTTCTTGAGCACCGGGTGCCGCTCCTGCTTCTGGAGCACGCGCAGGCCGCGGAGCAGCGGCAGGCCGGCGTCCACCAGCGTGGCCAGCTGACGGGTGAAGGTGGTGAGCACCTTGGACTTCACCGTCCCGCCAAAGCCGGGGATCTTGATGCTGATCTCCTTCTTCATCCCCCCGCCCTTCTTGGCGGCGGGCGCGGCCTTGCCGCCCTTCTTGGCGGGTGCGGCCTTTTCGACGGCCTCGGTCACCTTGGTGGGGAAATACCCCATTTCCTTGAGGCGACTGATGGCCTCATTCTGGCTGCCGACCTCGAGGGAACCCTTGGTCTCCTTCCCCCGCGAATCCATCGCCACGTAATTGAACTTGGGCATGATGACCTCGTCAGGTTTCAGGTATATTTGAGGACTTCCTCAATGCTGGTGTCGCCTTCGAAGATGCTCCGAAGACCGTCCTCGCGCAACGACACCATGCCGAGCTCGATGGCCTTCTGCCGGATGACGATCGTGGGCGCGCGATCGACGATGAGCTGGCGCACGACCTCCGCGACGATGAGCAGCTCGAAGATTCCCTTGCGGCCCTTATAGCCGGTGTCGTTGCAGGTCTGGCAGCCGCGTCCGTAGTAGAACGCCTTGTCGCCCAGGTCGTGGGGCGAGAGGTTGAGCAGCCGGAGCTGGCTGTCGGTGGGCTCGAAGGGCGTGCGGCAGCCCTTGCAGACCTTGCGCACGAGGCGCTGGGCCAGCACCGCCATCAGCGTCGAGGCCACGAGGAACGGCTCGACGCCCATGTCCACGAGCCGGGTGACCGCGCCGGGTGCGTCGTTGGTATGCAGCGTGGTCACCACCAAATGGCCGGTGAGTGACGCCTGGATGGCAATCTGCGATGTCTCCAGGTCGCGCATCTCGCCCAGCATGATCACGTCCGGATCCTGGCGCAGGAAGGAACGCAGCGCCTTCATGAACGTCATGCCGACGGCCTCGTTGATGCCCACCTGCATGATGCCCTCGATGTCGTACTCGACCGGGTCCTCGGCGGTGAGCAGCTTGGAATCAATCGTGTTGATCCGGCGCAGGCAGGAGTAGAGCGTCGTGGTCTTGCCGGAGCCGGTCGGGCCGGTCACGATGAAGATTCCGTTGGGCTGCTGAATAGCCTCCACCGTGTAGTCAAACACGTATTTGGGCAGGCCGAGCACCTCGAGGTCCAGCTTGGTCGCCTCGCGGTCGAGCACACGCAGCACAACGGACTCGCCGAACTGCGTGGGCAGCGTGGAGATGCGCAGATCAACCGGCCGCCCCCCGAGGGTCATCGAGATGCGGCCGTCCTGCGGCAGCCGGCGCTCCGAAATGTCCAGGTTGGCCATGACCTTCAGGCGCGAGGTGACGGGGAGCGCCAGGTGCTTGGGCGGCGGCGCCATCTCGTAAAGCGCGCCGTCCACGCGGTAGCGGATCTTGAATTCGTTCTCGAAGGGCTCGAAATGGATGTCGCTCGCGCGGTCCTGGATGGCCTGCATGATCACGAGGTTCACGAACTTCACGATCGGAACGTCGTTCGCCAGCTCGTTCAGGTCATGCGCCCCCCCGCTGGCGGCGGCGGCGGCCGCCTCGCGCTCGAGCTCGCCGTCCGCGCCCAGTTCCTTAAGCACGTCGGCGAAGCTGCCGCCCAGCTCGCCGCCGCCGCCGTAGTGCTTTTCGATGGCCTTCGACACCGCTGTCGGATCGGCCACCACCGCCATGATCTGGTGCGGGACGGTGAAACCAAGTTCGTCCAGCGCGGCGGGGTTCAGCGGGTCCACCATCGCCACGCGCAGCAGCCCGGCCTCCAGCGCGACCGGCAGCACCTGCAGCGCCCTGGCCGTCTGCGCCGGGATCGTGGCAAGCAGTTCGTTCTCGGGCTGGAAATTGCCGAGGTCGAACACCTCCGTGCCAAGGTGCCCGGCAATGAGCTGCAGCTGGGTGTCGGTGTCGGCGATGCCGAAGGCGGCGAGCACTTCGCCCGCCGGCTTGCCGGAGCGCTGCACCTCCTGGAGGACCTCCTCCATCTGGAGGTCGTCAATCATGCCCTGCTCGCGCAGCAACCCGAGGATTGGACTGGACGTGGGGTCGGACATGCTCAGCGGGTGACAGCGGCGGCGGCCTGTGCGGCCTCCAGCTCCTGGAGCTTCTGGAGGATGGTCGTGGGATCCTGCGACTTGGTAATGACCTCCTCGCGCGAGATAATGCCCTGCTGGTACTTGTCGAGCAGGAAGCTGTCGAGCGTCACCATGCCGTACTTGGCGCCGGTCTGGATGTCCGAGTTGATGCGGAAGGTCTTGTTGTCGCGGATGAGGGCGGCGACCGACGGCGTGTTCACCATGATCTCAAAGACCGCGCAGCGGCCGGGCTTGTCGTGCCGGGGGAGCAGCAGTTGCGAGATGACACACTGCAGCACGGTGGAGAGCTGGATGCGGATCATCTCCTGCTGGTTCGTCGGGAAGGCATTGACGATGCGGTCAATCGTCTTGGCTGCACCGGTGGTGTGCAGCGTGCCGAAGACCAGGTGGCCGGTCTCGGCGGCGGTGATGGCCGCCTCGATCGTCTCGAGGTCCCGCATCTCGCCGACGAGCACCACGTCCGGATCCTGCCGGAGCGCGCGGCGCAGGGCCTCGGCGAAGCTCGGAACGTCCACATGGACCTCGCGCTGGGTGACCAGGGCCTTCTTGTGCTTGTGATAGTACTCGATGGGATCCTCGACGGTGATGATGTGCGCGTCATCCCGCTCCTCGTTGAGGATGTTGAGCATCGAGGCCAGTGTGGTGGTCTTGCCGGAGCCTGTGGGGCCGGTCACCAGCACGAGGCCACGTGGCTTGTAGAGCAGCTCGCGCACGGAGGGCGGGATGCCGATCTGCTCGAGGGTGAGCAGCTTGCTGGGGATCTGCCGCAGCACCATGCCGAAGTTGCCCTTCTCCTTGAACACGCTGACGCGAAAGCGCGCCATCTCGCCAAAGGCGAAGCCAAAGTCCGCGCCGCCGCGCTCACGTACGTTCCGGATATGGTCCTCGGAGGTGATGCTGCGCATCAGCTCCTCCGTGTCCTCGGACTTGAGGGACGGCCCCTCCACGCGGTGCAGCGTGCCGTTGACGCGGATAACCGGCGGCGTGCCCACCCGAAGGTGCACGTCGGAGCCGCCTTCCGTGACGATCAACTGAAGCAGATCGGACATCGAGTAGGACATCGCAGGGAGAGTTGGGGAGAGGTGGAGCGGGCGGGAATCAATCGATGTCGCCCACCGTCGCGCGGATGACCTCCTCGGGCGTCGTGAGGCCGGCGATGACCTTGCGGGTGCCATCCTCGCGCAGCGTGCGCATGCCCATTTCCCGTGCGCGGGCGCGGAGCACGGTGGAGCTGACCTTTTCGTAGATGAGCCTCCGGGCCTCGTCATCGATGACGAAGACCTCGAAGATGCCCATGCGGCCGCGATGGCCGGTCTTGTTGCAGTTCGAGCAGCCCTTGCCCTTCGTAAACTTCGCGTCCGCGGCCATCTCGGGCGTGATGCCGAGCGCCTTCAGCTCCGACTCGGTCGGCTGGTACGGCCCGCTGCACTGCTTGCAGATCTTGCGCACGAGCCGCTGCGCCATGAGCGCCCGCGCGGAGGAGGCGACGAGGAACGGCTTGATACCGATGTCAATCAGGCGGGTGACGGCGCCGGGCGCGTCGTTCGTGTGCAGCGTGGAGAAGACGAGGTGGCCGGTGAGGGAGGCGTTGATCGCGATGGTGGCCGTCTCCATGTCACGGATCTCGCCCAGCATCACGATGTTCGGCGCCTGCCGCAGCATCGAGCGCAGGGCCGCGGCAAAGGTGAAGCCGATGATCTCGGAAACCTGCACCTGGTTGATGCCCGCGAGCTGGTACTCGACCGGATCCTCAACCGTGATGATCTTGCGGTCGGGCCGGTTGATGTAGTGCAGGCAGGAGTACAGCGTGGTGGTCTTGCCCGAGCCGGTGGGCCCGGTGACGAGGATGATGCCGTCCGGCAGGCTGATGAGGCGCTCGAAGGTCTGCTGGTCATCCGAGAAGAAGCCCAGCTCCGCCAGGCCGAGGCGCAGCCCCTCCTTGTCCAGGATTCGCATCACGATGCTCTCTCCGTGGTTCGTCGGGAGACAGGAGACACGGAGGTCGATCGTCTTGCCGCCCACGTTCGTCTGGATGCGGCCGTCCTGCGGAATCCGTCGTTCCGCGATGGACATGTTCGACATGATCTTCAGGCGGCTGATGATCGAGGCCTGCAGCCGCTTGGGCGGCGACTTCATCTCGTGCAGCACGCCGTCAATCCGGTAGCGGACGCGGAAATACTTCTCCAGCGGCTCAAGGTGGATGTCGGACGCCCGCATCTTGTAGGCGTCCACGATGACCGAGTTGACCAGCTTGATGATCGGGGCGTCGGCATCCACCGCCGAGCCGTCGCTCTCCTCCAGTTTGCCCACCTTGCCGACATCCACCTCTCCCTCGGTGATGTCCTGAATCATCTTGCTGACCGAATCGTCGCTCCGCCCATAGTAGCGCCCAATGGCTGCCTCGATCTCGTCCGGACTGGCGACGACGACGCTGACGTGCCGTCCCAGCGTGTGCTGGAGGCTGTCAATCGTCTCCAGGTCCGAGGGATCACCCAGCGCGACGGTCACGCCATCTTCGGAGGTGTAGATGGGGACAGCGTTGAACTTCTTGGCGACATGCCGCGGGACGGCGGCCAGCGCCTCATCCGTCACCCGCATCTGGCCGAGCTGCACAAATTCGGCCCCGAAGTGCGCGGCTTTGGCCTGCGCGACCTGACCGCGGTTGAGGTGCCGGGCGGCGATCAGCAGGTCCACCACTCCCTCGCCGGTCTCGTCCGCCTTTTGCCGCGCCTCGGCGATCTTTTCCGGCGTCACCAACGCCAAGTCGCCGAGGAGATCCAGAAGATAGTCGTCGGATGAGGCCACGGTGGGTCGTGCGTGCGTCGGTTGTCTCGGGTTGGCCGGCTTCGTGTCAGGGCTTCCCCGCAGTGTTGTTCGCGGCGCGGAAAGTGTCAATGAACGCCCTTCGAACCTTGGCAATCCGACGGGAACGCGGGCCAAACCGGGGTGAACTGGGACTCTGCGACCTTCACCGCATGGAAAAATGGTGCATCCGCCTGGAGTTGAACCAGGAACCTTCTGATCCGTAGTCAGATGCTCTAGCCAATTGAGCTACGGATGCGCCACGGGGCGGACTTATACCGACCGGGGAGGCTTTTTCGCAAGGGACTGTTTTCAGGGCGGGACCTAGCCGCGGGACCTCCGCAGGACGTCGTGGCCGCACCAAGGTGACGCTCCGATGCCCCCACAGCGACGTGCGCAAGAGGCAGCCGGCAGGTGTCCGCCTCCCTGCAATTGCCCCGCGTCATGCCAAAGGAGCTTGCCGGCCGAGGGAGCGCATCCGGGTCGCGCCACTGGGGCGAAGATCGCAAACCCAAGCTCTTGGCTGTTTTCCCCTGCCCGACGGCGCGTACAGACGGGCACATGGCTCGGTCACGCGCCGAGGCATCGGCGTGCCCGGCCGCGGGCAAGCGGGGGCCGTCGCGGCGGGAAGGTCTTGGGAGACGTCGGCCGAAACGCCTTGGAACTTGGCGCTTGGAACTCGCCGCTCCCCTGCCCTAAGTCTGCGCCCGCGTTCGCGCAATCTTCACGACCATCCATGAGCGTTCTTGTCGTCGGCTCCACCGCCCTTGATTCCATCAAGACCCCCACGTCCGAAAACCCGCGCCTGCTCGGCGGCTCGGCCAGCCACGCGTCCGTGGCGGCCAGCTTCTTCTCGCCCGTGAAGCTCGTGGGCGTCGTGGGCGAGGACTTTCCCAAAAAATACCTCAGCCTCTACCGCCGCCACCACATCAACCTCGACGGCCTGCAGGTGCAGCCCGGCCAGACGTTCCATTGGGCCGGCGAGTACGAGGTGAACATGAACAACCGCCGCACGCTCACCACCGAGCTCGGCGTCTTCGAGAAGTTCACCCCCCACCTGCCCGACGCCCACAAGGACACGCCCTTCGTCCTCCTCGCCAACATCGGCCCCGGCCTCCAGCACCACGTCCTCGACCAGATGGCCAAGCCGCAGTTCGTCGTCGCCGACACGATGGACCTCTGGCTGAACATCGCGCTCGACGAGCTGAAGCGCCTGCTGCCGCGCGTGGACGGCTTCGTGCTCAACGACTCCGAGGCCCACCAGCTCACCCAGGAGGACAACGTCTTCGCCGCCCTGAAGAAGATCCACCGCATGGGGCCGAAGTACGTCATCATCAAGAAGGGCTCCCATGGTTCGATCCTCTCCGGTCCGGGCGGCCACTTCATCTGCCCGGCCTATCCGCTGAAGAAGGTGGTGGACCCGACCGGCGCGGGCGACTCGTTCGTGGGCGGGATGATGGGCTACCTCGCCACCGCGCGCGGCGGCGTGGAGAAGAACATCCGCCGGGCGATGGTCCACGGCAGCGTCGTGGCCGCGTTCTGCTGCGAGGGTTTCGGCCTCACGAAGACGACCAAGGCGACCCTCGCGCAGATCAATGTCCGCGTGAAGGAACTCGAGGCGCTGACGAAGTTCTGACGGGACGCTGAGCGGAAGTTCGGCAGGCGCCCCGCGCGCCGGACTGGTGCCGTTCGGGACAACCGTTCCACCCTGCCGCCCGCCCATGCGCCTCGTCCGCATCCCGACGCTCAGGACTGTCGCGGACTTCCGCGCTCACGCCATATCGCTCGGCCTCACGCTGCCGTGCGACGACGCCATCCTCTCCGGCGATGCCTCGCCGATGTCGAGCCCGCTGCCCGGCCTCGTGCTGAACGGCCGCACCGTCGGCAACCGCTGGGCCATCCAGCCCATGGAGGGCTGGGACGCGACGACGGACGGACGGCCCACCGACGACGTGCGCCGGCGCTGGCGGCGCTTTGGCGAGAGCGGGGCCAAGCTCATCTTCGGCGGCGAGGCCATGGCTGTCCGGTCCGACGGCCGCGCCAACCCAAACCAGCTGATCATCACCGCTGCCAACCGCGACGCGCTGGCCGGGCTGGTCAGGGAGCTGCGCGCCGCGCACCGCGAAAAGTTCAGCCGTGACGACGACCTCGCCGTCGGCTTCCAGCTCACGCACTCGGGCCGGTTCTGCCGGCCCAAGGAAAAGAAGCGCTTCGAGCCGCGCGTCGCCTTCCGCCACCCGCTGCTGGATGAGCGCTTCGGCGTGACAGCCGACGACCAGGTCTTCACCGACGACGAAGTGGCCGCGCTCGTCGCGGACTACGTGTACGCCGCGCGGGTGGCGCGCGAGGCGGGCGCGGACTTCGTGGATATCAAGCACTGCCACGGCTACCTGCTGCACGAGTTCCTTGGCGCGCACACGCGGTCAGGCCGCTACGGCGGAAGTTTTGAAAACCGCACCCGGCCGCTGCGCGAGATCATCGCCGGGATGCGCGCCGACGGGAACGACCTGCCCGTGGCCGTGCGCCTGAGCGCCTTCGACCTAGTACCGTTCCGGCCCGACCCGTCGCGCGCGGAGCCGGGCAAGCTCGGCCCCGGCATCCCGGCGGACTTCTCCGGCTGCCTGCCATACCGCTACGCCTTCGGCGTGAACGCGGAGAACCCGGTCGAGTACGACCTCACGGAGACCTTCCGTTTCGCCGAACTGTGCGCGGAGCTGGGCGTGGCGCTGCTCAACCTCACTGCCGGCTCGCCCTACTATAACCCGCATCTCCAGCGCCCCGCCGCCTACCCGCCGAGCGACGGCTACCAGCCGCCGGAGGACCCGCTCGCCGGCGTCGCCCGCCAGATGGCCGCCGTGCATCAGGTGCGCCGGCATCTGCAAGGGATTCCGCACTCCGCACTCCGCAGTCCGCACTTGATCGGCTCCGCCTATAGCTACCTCCAGGAATACCTCCCGCACGTCGCACAGGCCGCGGTGCGCGAGGCCTGGACGGACGCCGTGGGCCTCGGGCGCATGGTGCTGAGCTACCCCGGCCTGCCGGCAGACACGGCGGCCCGCGGCGCGCTCACACCGCGGCTCATCTGCCGTACCTTCAGCGACTGCACCACCGCCCCGCGCAACGGCCTCAGGAGCGGCTGCTACCCGCTTGATGACGCGTACAAGACCCTCCCCGAGGCGGCGCAGCTGAAGGAGATCAAGCGCTCGGCGGGGGCGTAGCCGACCAGGCGGCCGGTACAGACTGCCAGGGCGCGGCGCCGCCGCACCGTCCCAACTGCTGCTTGGCCGAGCGCAACGACAGCAAGGCCGCCCTCAGGGCCTCGCCGCAGCGTTGCCCTGCCACCAGGTCTCCGGCCGCCTACTTGGCTTCGCCGTTGGCCTCGCGTTCCCAACGTTCCGCGTCGGCGGGGCGGTTGAGCCGGCGGGCCATCGCGGCGAGGCGCCGCTTGAGGTCGAGGATGTCCGACGCGTCGGGGACCTCGTTGGCGCTGTTCCGCAGGTGCAGAAAAGCCGCCGCATCGTCGCCGGCGGCCTCGAGCGCGTCGCCGGCCAACCGCAACAACCGCCATCGCTGGCGGACGGAGGGACCGTGCTGCAGCGCGCGCACGTACCATTCGCCCGCCTCCTCCGCCTCGCCCGCCTCGCGCAGCAGGTCGCCCAGCTTCTCCTGCAGCACGGAGCTGCCGTTCAGCTCGGACAGCGACCGTGCGCCGGCGATGGCATTGGCCGGGTGGCCGTCGGCGCGGGCGCGGAAGCCGAGGAGCGTGGCGTAGTTCCACGGCAGGTCGGTGGCAACTTGGCCGGCCTGGTGCAGCGCCAGCCGCTCGAGGGGGTTCAGCGCAAACGGCCGGTACAGCGGGTCGCCCACGACCGTGATCTGCCACGAAAGCGCGCGCTGCGACGCCAGGGCCGCCTCGCCGAAGGTGAAGCGCAGCCACATCAGCCGGCCGAAGAACACGTCGATCTGCGGCGTGCCGTCCAGCACCGGCTCGCTCGTGCAGCCCATCGTGGCCGCGGCACCGCGCGCGAGCAGCGGCCCGGCCCAGCGTCGCGTGCGCGTGCGCAGCGTCTCGGCGCTGAACGAGTGCAGGTGGTACGCGATGGCCCCCGGCATGAACTCAACCTTCATGGCCGTGAACGGGCCCGACACCTCCGCGTCATACCAGCCCGCGTACAGCGCGATGTGGCTCATGGGAAACGAGGGCGGGAACGTCTCCGGCAGGCGATCGAGCACCGTGTCCGGGCCGAAGCCGGCGACGATCTGGGCGGCGTTGGTGATCCACTGGTCGCCCGGCAGGTACGGGCCCCCGGTGAGGCCGCGGGAGTCGAAGTAGGCGCGGCCCCAGAGGCCGTTCGTCTCCGCCTGCAGCGCGAGGTCCACCAGCCCGCGGGCCGTGGCGGCGTCCGGCCCGTCCAGCCGCGCGACGGCGAGCACGCCGCTGGTCGGGTGGATGAACGCCGCGTTGGTGATGCCGAGGAGCGGGTTGCCCAGCGGCCCCGTGAGCGGAAAGCCCTGCACGGACAGCGGCAGCAGCATCAGTTCACTGTCCACCGCGGCCTCGTTGCGACGCACGATGTCGGCCAGCGCCTCGGTGTTGTCGTGCGGCGTGCCGGGGTCTTCTGAAATCCTTGCCGGCACGCCGTAGCAGAGCGCCAGGTGCCGCACCGCGGCGGACGTGACGACGGTCTTCGCCGCGCCGCCCGCGTTGGTGGCCGCGCCCCAGGTCATCAACCCGCGCTCGCGCAATGCGTCGCGCAGCGGGCCTTCGAGATGCTTCCGATAATCCCCGCGTGACATCGTCTCGGCCGCCGGCAGTTCGAGGCCGATGACGTGCCGGTCGGGCACGCCACGGCGCTTGGCGTAATGCTCCGCCACGCCGCGCGAATCGCGCATGCGGGAGTTGAAGACCACCACCACGTCCGGGACCGGCATCTCCGCGGCGGCCGCGGCGGCTGCAAAGCCCGCCAACAGGGCGGCGACCAGCACGAACTGCGGGCCAGCGGCCGTCCGGCCACGCTGCGACGGCTTCACTGGCCTTCCTTCTTCTGCGCCACGGCGGCAAGCCGGGCGAATTCCCCGCCGTCCAGCCACAGGCCACGGCAGGCGGGGCACATGTCGAGGATGACGCCACGGTCGCGCGGGCTGACGACGCGCAGGAATGGATTGGCATCCCGCGGGCAGCGGGCTGGGACGACGTTGGCGACGGGGACCCCGCCGCCGCGGGTCAGGGGCTTCAGCTCGCGCACGTCGAGGGCCAGCAAGCGGCCCAGCTCGTCGGCATCAAACCAGACTCCGCCGCAGTCGCGGCAGCGGTCCACCTCGACCCCGTGCACGGCGGTCGGATGCAGGGCCGGGGCACGGCACTTCGGGCAGTTCACGCGCGGGGATTTGCGGGCGAACCGGCGGCGGGTCGAGCGGATTCTTCGGCGGCGGCCACAGCAACCCATGAACCCGCCTGGCCACGGCGGGTTGGCGGGCCGCGGCGAGGACTCAAGGCTCCTGTTCCACAGCTCACCG
Organism: Limisphaerales bacterium; assembly: GCA_046155815.1. GTDB lineage: Bacteria > Verrucomicrobiota > Verrucomicrobiia > Limisphaerales > CAIMTB01 > JBJXFY01. Next base: position 22,781 of record JBJXFY010000256.1, read on the forward strand.
GACCGCCAGCGCGGCCCCCCGGGCTCCCCCGGGCCTCGAACTCAGCCCTTCGAGGTTGCTTCCACTTCCACGGCTTCCGTCCCTATGCTGCGCCCGTGCCACTCTACGAGTACGAGCTCTGCGAAGGCGGCTGCGTGGTGTGCGGCGGGCGCTTCACGCTGCGCCGGCCGCTGGACGCGAAGGAGCTGACCCATTGCCCCGCCTGCAAGAAGCCGGTGCGCAAGCTGATCTCCGGGTTCAACACGCCCAAGCTCACCAAGCCGCTCTCCATCAGCGACGCCAAAAAGGCCGGCTTCACCGTGCTCAAGAAGACCGCCAAGGGCGAATACGAGCGTCAGTAGCGGGCCGGATGGATCAGGCCGCCGCCGCGTGCCGCAACCGCGCCAACACGCGCTCCCGGCCCAGCACCTCCATGAGGTGATACAGGCTCGGGCCGACCAGCCGGCCGGTGCAGGCCACGCGGGCGGGCTGCACGAGCGGCCCGGCCTTCACGCCGAGTTCGGCGGCGAGCTGCTTCAGCGCGGCCTCGAGGCCGGCAGCGCTCCAGTCGGGCAGCGCGGTGAATCTTTCGCCCAGCTTCTCCAGCAGCGGCTTCGCGGCGGGCGTGAGCGCCTTGGCCTTCGCTTCGGCGTCGAACGGCACGGCGTCGTTGGCCGTGAAGTAGAAGTCCGTCCACGCGGGCAGCTCCTTGAAGAGCTTCCCCTTCTCCTGCGCCGTGAGCAGCGCGTCGCGCACGTAGTCCGCGGGGAAGGCGTCCACCGGCAGGCCGGCGCGGCGCAGGTACGGCAGCGCGGCGGTGGCGAACGCCTCGGGCGCGAGGCGGCGGACGTGCTCGAAGTGCAGCGCCTCGAGCTTCTTCACGTCGAAGCGCGCGGCGCTGCGGTTCACGCGGTCGAGGTCGAAGCGGGCCACCAGCTCCGCCACGGTGAGCAGTTCCTGCCCGTCCGCCGGTGACCAGCCGAGCAGCGCGAGGTAGTTCAGCACCGCCGCGGGCAGGAAGCCGTCGTGCTCGTAGTTCGTCACCACCGCGCCGCGGTCGCGCTTGCTCATCTTCGAGCCGTCCTCGTTCAGGATGAGCGGGATGTGCGCGTAGCGCGGTGGCTCCGCGCCGAACGCGCGGCAGAGGGCGATATGCTTCGCCGTGTTGCTCAGGTGGTCCTCGCCGCGGATGGCGTGCGTAATGCCCATCTCGAGGTCGTCCACCACGTTCACGAAGTGGAACACCGGCTGGCCATCGCTGCGCCAGAGCACCCAGTCCGGATCCTCCTGCTCGCGGTCCGTGAGCGGGCGGACCACGTCGCCCACGA
>JBJXFY010000257.1:0-7661 GCA_046155815.1 Limisphaerales bacterium
CGCGGCTTGCGCCCGCGGCGGCCGGCTGCTAACGGCGGGCCGTGCAACATTCCCTCGGCCGCGCCTGCGTCGTGACCGCCGCCCTGCTGCTGGCCGGCTGCGCGGCGCTGCGCGACCCGCTCGCGCCCGCGGTGGCCGGCGAGATCGTCCCCGGCCTGTCCCCGGCCGACGTGCAGGCGCGGCTGGGCGCGCCGACGCAGGTCATCCAGGTCCCGAGCGGCCACCGGCTCGAGGTGTACGAGGAGTTGCAGACCATCTTCAGCGACCGCGGCGCGCGCGAACGGGAGGAAGACCTGCAGGTCCGCGTCTTCAGCGTGCGCTACTCGCCGGAGGACCGCGTGGTGAAGACGCTGTATCACCGCGGCCTCATGCCGGGCCTGCAGATGCTTTACAGCCGGAGCTTCGGCCTCGAGATCACGCCCGCCATGCTGGACCAGATCCGCCCGCAGGCCACGACGCGCGCCGACCTCGAACGGCTGCTCGGCCCGCCGGTCCACGCCCGCCTCGAGCCCGTCACCGGCACGCGCCTCGCGTGGGCGTACCAGTACACGGAGGCGGCCGCGGTCACGACGGCGCTCGAGTTCCGCGCGCTGGAGATCGTGCTCGATGACGCGGACCGCGTCGTGGCCACGGAGACGCTGAACCGCGTGTTCCCCGCGTGGCGCCGCTGAACCCGCCCCGCGCATGACCGAAGCCGCCGCCCGCCGCCGCCACGTCGAGCTGGCCGTCGAGATCGCCCGCCACGACCGCCTCTACTATGTCGTGGCGCGGCCGGAGATCACCGACCGCGACTACGACCGGCTGTACCGCGAACTGCTCGACCTGGAGGCCCAGTTCCCCGGGCTTGTCACACCGGACTCGCCCAGCCAGCGCGTCGGCGGCGCGCCGATCACGGGCTTCGCCTCCGTCCGGCACGCGGTGCCGATGATGAGCCTCGAGAACAGCTATTCGCCCGAGGAGGTGCGGGAGTTCATCGCGCGCGTGCAACGGCTGCTGCCCGACGAATCGCTCGCGTGGCTCGTCGAGCCGAAGGTGGACGGCGTCGCGGTGAGCCTCCGCTACCAGCAGGGGAAGCTGACCGTCGGCGCGACGCGCGGCGATGGCACGACCGGCGACGACATCACGGCGAACCTTCGGACCATCCGCTCGCTGCCGCTGCGGCTGGCCGGCGATGACGTGCCAGGCGTGCTGGAGGTGCGGGGCGAGGTCTTCATGACGCGGGCCGGCTTCGCGAAGCTGAACGCCGCGCGCGAGGAGGCGGGCGAGGAGCGCTTCGCCAACCCGCGCAACGCCACCGCCGGCACGCTCAAGCAGCTCGATCCGCGCATCACCGCGAAACGCCCGCTGGACCTCGTGCTGTACGGCGTGGGCGAGGTGACGGGCGGCGCGGCACCGCCGACGCAGCACGGGCTGCTTGCGTGGCTGGCCGGCCTCGGCTTCAAGACGCCGGGGCGTACCTGGCGCGCAGGCTCCGCGGATGCCGTGCTGGCGGCGATCGAAGAGCTCGACCGCCTGCGTCGCGGCTTCGACTACGAAACGGACGGCGCAGTGGTGAAGCTGGACCCGGTCGCGCTGCGCGAACGCGCCGGCAGCACCTCGAAGGCGCCGCGCTGGGCCTTCGCGTACAAGTACGCGCCCGAGCAGGCCGGGACGCGACTTCGCGCCATCACCATCCAGGTGGGCCGCACCGGCGCGCTCACCCCCGTGGCGGAGCTGGAGCCGGTGTTCCTCGCCGGCACCACCGTCAGCCGCGCCACGCTGCACAACGAGGACGAAATCCGCCGCAAGGACATCCGCGTCGGCGACCTCGTGGTCATCGAGAAGGCCGGGGAGATCATCCCGGCGGTGGTGCGCGTGGTGACGGAGAAGCGCACGGGGGCGGAGCAGGAGTTCGAGTTTCCCAAGAAGTGTCCCGAGTGCGGGTCCAAGGCGACCCGGAGCCGCGAAGAGGAAGAGGAAGATGTCGTCTGGCGCTGCCCGAATCCGGACTGCCCGGCGCAGGTGCGGGGGCGGCTGACGCACTGGTGCTCGCGCGGGGCGATGGACATCGAAGGCGGCGGCGAGGTGCTGGTGGCCCAGCTCGTGAAGGCCGGCCTTGCGCTGGACGTGGCCGAGCTTTACCGCCTGAAGCTGGCCGAGGTCGCCGCGCTCGAGCGCATGGGCGAGAAGTCCGCGCAGAACTTCCTCGCCGGCGTCGAGGCCAGCAAGGCGCGCGACCTATGGCGGCTGCTGTTCGGCCTCGGCATCCTCCACGTCGGCGCGGGCGTCGCGAAGGCCCTGGCCCGCGCCTTCCCGGACCTCGAGGCGCTCATGGAGGCGGAGGCGGCGCAGCTCGAGCAGGCCGAGGACGTGGGCGAGGTCATCGCGGCGAGCGTGGCGGCGTGGCTCCGCGAGCCGCGCAATCGGAAGCTCGTCGAGCGCCTGCGCGCCGCGGGCCTGAACTTCAAGTCATCGCTGTACAAGCCCGCCGCGGCGGCCGGGCCGCTGGCCGGGAAGACCTTCGTGCTCACCGGCACGCTGCCGACGCTGACGCGCGAGGCGGCGGCGGCGCGGATCGAGGCGCTCGGCGGCCGGGTGAGCGGCAGCGTCAGCAAGAAGACGGACTACGTGGTGGCCGGCGACGAGGCGGGATCGAAGCTGGAGAAGGCCCGGAAGCTGGGCGTGCCGGTGCTCACGGAGGCGGCGTTGGTTCAGTTGATGGTGCCCGGCCGGCGAACCTAGGACGCACGACATGATCCCGCACTTGGCCCGTCTGGGCGGAGCGACGTCCTTGATCGTCCTGGGCATGCTGCTGCCGTTCCTGCCCGGGTCGCAAGACGGCCTCGCCCTCCCGCTGTCCACGATGGCCCAGGCGTCCGGCGTGCTCGGGCCGCTGCTCCTGCCGGCGGGGATTCCCTGGCTCGTTTACGAACTGCGGAAACAGGCGCAGCGCCGGCGCGGCCTCCCGGTCCAGCCGCGCCGACTGTTCTTCATGCTCGCCGCGCTGGCCGCGGCTTCGGTCGTCGTGCTCGGACTGTCCCTGGTCGGGCTGGCGACCGTCGGCCTTTCCTGGTGCGTCCTGGTGCTGGCCCTGTGGCTGTACATCGTCACCCGGATTGTGCCGGGGCTGCGGCGGGAGAAGGCGGCGGAGACGGAACGCCTCCACCCCGCGCCGCTCCATCTCGTCTTCCTGCCGGTCGCGGTGCTGGCACCCCAGCTGGCCCTCGCCGGGCCGGTCACGGACTTCAGCCGGAGCCGAGCGATCGCGCAGGCCGCGGAACTCATCCGTGACCTTGAGGCGCACCGCGCCCGGGAGGGGCGCTATCCGGCCTCGCTCGCGGCCGTCTGGAAGGACTACCAGCCGTCCGTGGCCGGCATCGAACGGTTCCGTTACGCGCCCAATGGGGAGGCCGATGACCTGTTCTTCGAGCAGCCCCGGTTCCTGCTCGACAACCCCGGCACGCGGGAGTTCGTGGTGTACAACCCGCGCGACCAGCACGTGATGATCAGCCACGCGTCATGGATTCTCCTGCTGCCCGCGGAGGAACTGCGGCGAAACCAGGGTTGGTATGCCATGCATGACGTCGCCAGCCCGCACTGGAAGCGATTCTTCTTTGATTGAGCCGCAGCGCGGCGAAGCGCCCCGCTCGCCTCCCCCGCCCGCCGGCCCCATGCTCGCCGCATGCACTGGTTCGCCGCGCTGGTCCTTGGGCTGATCGCCGCCCGGGTGCTGGCGGAGTTCATCCTGGAACGCCTCAACGCCCGCCACGTCCGCAGCCACGCGGGCGCGGTGCCGGCCCTGCTGCGCGAAGTGGTGGACGACGCGACCTACGCACGTTCGGTCGAGTACACGCTGGCGCGGTCGCGGCTCGCGCAGTTCTCGCTTGGCTACGACACCTTCTGGCTGCTGCTGGTGCTGTTCGGCGGCGTGCTGCCGTGGGCGTGGACGGCGTGGACGGGCTGGGCCGGCGGCTCGGTGTGGGCGCAGGCGGGCTTTCTGTTCGTCGTGGGCGCGGCGCTGTCGCTGCCCGACCTGCCGGTCGAGTGGTGGGCGCAGTTCCGGCTGGAGCAGCGTTTTGGCTTCAACACCTCGACGCCGGCGACGTGGTGGCTGGACCGCGTGAAGGGCCTGCTGCTCGCGGCCTTGCTCGGCCTGCCGCTGCTGGCGCTGATCCTGAAGCTCGTCGGGTGGATGGGGGCATGGTGGTGGCTGTGGGCGTGGGCGGCGATGATGGCCTTTCAGCTCGTGATGCTGGTGCTCGCGCCGGTGGTGATCCTGCCGCTCTTCAACAAGTTCACGCCCCTGCCCGCGGGCCCGCTGCGCGAGCGGCTGCTGGCGCTGGCCGGCGCAACGAAGTTCCCCGCCGCCGACATCCAGGTGATGGACGGCTCGAAGCGCTCGCGCCACAGCAACGCCTTCTTCACCGGCCTCGGACGCTTCCGGAAGATTGTGCTCTTCGACACGCTGGTGACGCAACTGGGCGAGGCGGAGCTGGAGGCGGTGCTGGCGCACGAGATCGGCCACTACCGGCGCGGGCACATCCCGCAGCGGCTCGCGGTGTCCGCGCTGCTGACGCTGGCGGGCTTCGCGGCCGTGGGCTGGCTGGCGACGCAGCCGTGGTTTTTCGCCGCCTTCGGCCTGCCGACGGGCGAAGTGGCGCTGGCGCTGCTGCTCTTCGGGCTGCTGTCGGGCACGGCCAGCTTCTGGCTTACGCCGCTCAGCAACGCCTGGTCGCGGCGGCACGAGTACGAGGCCGACGCGTTTGCGAAGGCGGCGGTGCGCGCGGCCGAGCCGCTCGTGGGCGCGCTGCGGAAGCTGCACGAGAAGAATCTCGCCAACCTCACGCCGCACCCGACGTACAGCGCCTTCCACTATTCGCACCCGACGCTGGTGGAACGGGAGCGGGCGCTGAGGGCTTAGGAGACCCCGGCGGCGAAGCTCCCTGGCCCAAAGCCGGCCGGACGGGCCCGGAGCCTCCTTGGAACTTGGAGCTTGGGATTTGGAACTCCCCCTCGTTCCGCTATCCTCCCGCCATGCGTTCCGCCCTGCTTCTTGTTTGCGCCGCGTCCCTGTCCCTTTCCGCCGCCGACTGGCCTGCGTGGCGCGGGCCGAACGGGGACGGCGTCTCGCCGGAGACGAAGTTCCCCACCACTTGGAGCGCCACGAAGAACGTCCGCTGGCGGGTGGAACTGCCCGATCGTGGCAACGCCACCCCCATCGTCGCCGCCGGCAAGGTGTTCGTCCCGCAGGCGATTGACGCCGACGGCCGACGGCTCCTGCTCGCCTTCGACCGCGCGACCGGCGCGAAGCTCTGGGAGGCGGGCACGAAGTTCGACGGCCAGGAGGAGACGCACGAGGCCAACCCGCACTGCGCCGCGTCGCCGGTGACCGACGGCGAGCGCGTGGTGGTCACCTTCGGCTCCGCCGGCGTGTTCGCCTACGATCTCGCCGGCAAGGAGCTTTGGCGGCGCGACCTCGGCCCGCAGCGGCACATGTGGGGCAACGCCTCGTCGCCCGTGATCCACGGCGCGCACGTCCTGCTCTACCATGGGCCGGGGCCGCATTCCCGCCTGGTGGCGCTGGACCGGCGGACCGGCGCCGTCGCCTGGGAGAAGGCGCTGCCCGAACCGGTCCCGACCGCGCGCACCGACGGCTTCCGCGGCCAGACCCCCGGCGTGGTCGGCAGCTTCGCCACGCCCATCCTCGTCCGCGCGGGCGGCCGGGATGAACTCGTGCTCGGCCTCCCCGGCGAAGTTCGCGCGTGGGATCCTGTCACGGGTCGCGAACTCTGGCACTGCGCCGGCCTGAACCCGCTCGTCTATCTCACGCCGACCTTCGGCGAGGGGCTGGTCTTCGCGGCCGGCGGCTACTTCGGCAGCGCGCTCGCCGTGCGGCCCGGCGGCGAGGGCGACGTGACCGCCACGCACCGCGTCTGGCACGAGGAGCGCAACCGCAAGGGCCGGCTCGGCTCCGCGGTGATCCGGGACGGCCACGCCTTCCTCGTGAACATGGATGGCATGGCCGAATGCCTCGAGCTGAAGACGGGGAGGCAGGTCTGGCTCGAGCGTCTCGACGGCCCCGGCGCGGGCAACGACACCTGGTCTTCGATGACGCTGGCCGGCGACCTGATCTACGCGGTGAACCAGGCCGGCGAGGTCTTCGTGCTGCGCGCCGCGCCGCAGTTCGAGCTGCTTGCGACGAACTCCGTGGGCGAATACACCAACTCGAGCCTTGCGATGTCCGACGGCGAGCTGTTTTTGCGGACGTGGAAGGGCCTGTGGTGCCTCAGCACGAAGGGCACGCAGGTCGCCGCGCGCGAGTGACAGTCTCCGTGCTTCCAGCCGGCGGATGCAGTTCCGGGTATCGTTACCGAAATCTTGACTGATGCAGAAAACCACCCGTTCGGCCGGCTTTGCGCCAGAATCGGCGTTGACTCCGGCGACGTTTCATTCTAGCAGATAACCGTAATTGGGGCGTAAGCCTCGGTTCCTCCCGGCCCAGCGACGCGTGTGCATTCGCGTCGCTGGGTTTTTCGTTGCCGCCCTCACCCGGATTTCCGCTGCGCCCGCCGGTCGCGCCGCCGCTGAAGGAGCACCAGCACGGCCGGCAGGACGGTGAGCGATCCAAGGATGCAGCCGGTCACGCCGAGGCTCATCACGAAGCCCAGGCTCACGATGCCCTGGTGCCGCGCCAGCATCAGGCTGCTGAAGCCGGCCACCGTGGTGAGGCCGGACACCAGCACCGCCTTGCCGGTGCTGCGCGCGATGATCGCAGGGTTCCGTTCCTCCGCGAAGCGCGTCAGCACATGGATGCCGAAGGTGACGCCGATGCCCACGATGAGCGGCAGGGTCATGATGTTGGCCGGATTGAACGGCACGCCCGCGAGGCCCATCGCGCCCAGCGTCCACACGCCCGCCAGCAGTACCGGCAGGTGCGCCAGCAGCACCGCCGAGACCGAGCGGAACTGGATGAAGACCAAGACCACCATCGCCGCCAGCGCGTACAGCGCCGCGCGCTCGTAGCTGGAGCGCAGCAGGCCGGTGTACTCGTAAAGCTGGACCGGCTCGCCGGTCACGTCCGGCGCCACGTGCCGCACCTCGTGGACGAACGCCTCCTGCGCGCCGCGTTCCCACACGTCCTCGCGCGGGTACACCTGCACGAGCAGCCGCCCGGTCGCGCCGATGAAGCGGTTGCGGATCGGGGACGGCAGGTCCTCCGCGCCCAGCGCCGCCCGGGTGTCCGAACGCTTCAGCGTCTCGAAGGTGTCGCGCAGATCCCCGAAGAAGGCGTGCTCGAAGGCCCCCAGCCTCGCCGCGTTGCGGGCCGGGTCGCCCGCCCTGAGCTGCCGCGCGAGGGCCTCGATCGCCGCGTTGAGGGAACGGAGCTGCGGCAGCAGCCCGTGGTCCGGCTTCTCGCGCCCGAGCACCTGCTCCGCGGTGCCCAGGTAGCCCTGCAGGTAGACCAGCGTGGCGCGCAGCTCCGACAGGTCGGGCAGCGCCTCCGCCGGGCCGGCGAAGCGCACCGGCGCGAGCATGCGCTTGACCTCGTCCACCAGCCGCAGCTTCTCGCGGTCGTCCTCGACGAGCAGGCGGGCGATGGACTGCACGTCGGCCACGGTGGCGAGGTTCGTGAGCCGGGCCTCAAGCGACAGCGCCTGGGCCGCGTTCGTGGCGACCACCGC
>JBJXFY010000264.1:0-9256 GCA_046155815.1 Limisphaerales bacterium
ATCTCCCCGCCCATTTCGAGTTGAACCGTTCACCGGAAGCATCCGCCCGAAGATGACCGCGAACACGCATCGTCGGCCATCCGAAATCTGGTTCCCGAAACGTGACCGTGAAGTGCCTGTAAGTCCGCTCAGTAAGGCTTCGCGATGACCCGGCGATCCGGATTGGTCGCGGTGGGCTCGCGATAAATCGGCGCCGGGGTCGTGTACCGCAGTTCGTACCCCTTGAGGACGAACTCGGGGTAAAACCCGTTGCTCGCGGGCTCATAAACGGTATCGCCCGAATAATAGCCGTTGAGCCTGTACTCGAAGTTGTTGTCCGAGCCCAGCTTTTTGGTTGTCCGGTCAGGAGCGGGTTTCTGGTTTTCATTCAGCACGACCAGCTTCGCGGCGCTCCACGGCTGGCCCGAGGCGCGAACAAATCCCCAGAATTTGTAATCCGTCTTGAAGTACCGCCTCCCGACAAACCACGCGCCGGACGGCTCATTCTTGATTTCCTCCAGCATCGTGGCGCGCGCCGCGGAGATCGCCGATGGCGACGGCCCGAGCGACGACTGGCAGGCGGCAAGCAGGAATATCGGGAGCAGGGCGCTGGCAGGGCGGAACAGTTTCATGCGCCGCTTCTCTACCGGATCGGTTTCGGGGAATCAACCGCCCTGCTCAAGTGCCCGAGATGGCCGGGCTTCGGCAGGGGCGTCTTCGACCGTATCGAGACCCAGGCTGTTGCGTCGTGATTCGGACCCTTTGCGGTCTGAATCGGAACCTCTTTCCGACGCATCGGCGACGGCGTCCACGGTGGCGTGGCTTACGATACGGTTTGCGCTCACCCACGGATGCGAACTACCAAGGAATCCTCCATGCCGAATCTTGTCGCCGATCTGACACCTCTGCTCGAACCCGCGCGCGTCCTCCATTCGCGGGAAGACCTTCTCACCTACGGCTATGACGGCACCGCCGCCACCACCGGCGTACCCGCCGTCGTCGTGATGGCGCGCACGACCGGCGAGGTTGCCGCCATCGTGAAATATGCCGCCGCGCATCGCGTCCCGATTGTCGGGCGCGGCAGCGGCACGGGCCTCTCCGGCGGCAGCGTGCCATCACCCGGCTGCATCGTCCTTTGCCTCACGCAAATGGACAAAGTGCTCGAACTCGATGAGAAAAACCTCACGATCCTCGTCGAGGCGGGCGTCATCACGCAGAAGGTTACCGACCTTGCCGACAGCGTGGGCCTGCTCTATCCGCCCGATCCCGGCTCGATGAAGATCAGCACCATCGGCGGCAACGTCGCCGAGAACAGCGGCGGACTGCGCGGGCTGAAGTACGGCGTCACCCGGGACTACGTGATGGGCATGGAAGTCGTCCTCGCCGACGGCACGGTGGTCTGGCTCGGCAACAAGTGCGTGAAGGATGTGGCCGGCTATTCGATGAAGGACGTCTTCATCGGCAGTGAAGGCACGCTCGGCATCATCACAAAAGTGCTGCTCAAGCTCGTGCCCAAGCCTGCCGCGAAAAAGACAATGCTCGCTACTTTCGCCCGCATGGACAGCGCCAGCGACACCGTGTCGGCAATCATCGCGGCGAAAATCATCCCCTGCACCCTCGAGGTCCTCGACCGCACCACGATCCACTGCGTCGAGGACTACGCGAAGGTCGGCCTGCCGCTGGACTGCGAGGCGCTGCTGCTCATGGAAACCGACGGCCATCCCGCCGTCGTCGCCGAGGAGGCCGCCGCGATGGAGCGCCTCGCCCGCGCGAACGGCGCGCTCGAAGTCCGCGTGGCGAAGGACGACGCCGAGGCCGCGCGCCTCGCCACGGCCCGCCGCTCCGCCTTCTCCGCGCTCGCCCGTGTCGCGCCGACCACGATCCTCGAGGACGCCACCGTGCCGCGCAGCCGGCTGGCGGAGATGATCCGCTTCGTGGCGCAGGTGGCGGCGAAGCACCGGCTGCGCATCGGCACCTTCGGCCACATGGGCGACGGCAACCTCCACCCGACCTTCCTCACCGACGAGCGGAACCACGAGGAAATGCACCGCGTCCACGAGGCGTTCCGCGAGATCTTCGCCGAGGCCATCCGGCTCGGCGGCACGATCACCGGCGAGCACGGCATCGGCGTGGCGAAGAAGGAGTTCCTGCCGGAGTTCGCCGGCGCCGGCCAGATGCGCGTGATGCGTGCGCTGCGCCGGGCGCTGGACCCGGCCGGGATCCTGAATCCGGGGAAGATGTTTGATTGAGGTGAAGCCTTGGAAGAAATGGCGGCACCGCAGATGAACACAGAGGGACGCAGATTCGGTGAGGCCGTTCCAGGAGCCTGCCCGGGAGGCGGGGCGGGCATCCTGCCTGCCGCACGGGCTTCCAGCCCGCGCCACCGGACGGCTCCGGGGCGCGGTGCCCCGCGACCGCGGCAGCCGTGTTTGTCCGCGTCCGTCCACGGTTTCCCTTCCTGAGTCGCATGCTCCAGAGCCTCCTCTTCCGCCGTCTGGTGACGGTCGCCATCGCGCTCAGCCTGGGCGTGATGGCGGGCTTCCTCGTGGCCGTGCGCCGGATCAACCCGGCCCTCGAGATCCACGTCGGACCGCTGGCCGTGGCGGCCGGCCTCGTGGCGGCGGTGGCCTCGGGGTGGTTTGCGGCGGGCGTGTTCCAGGCGCTGGCCACGCCGCCGGCCGCGGCCGGCCCGCGGCTGCGGCAGCTCACCCGGCGCGGGTTGCTGGTGATGGGCGCCGTGCTCGCCGTGTTCTTCGCCTGGTCCATCAAGGACGTGTCGCCCGCCAAGCAGAAGGAGATGGTCATCGGCACGTCGCTCGCGTTGGTCGCCCTCGGCGGCGCGCTGTTCTTCTTCCTGCAGGTCGTGCGCTTCCTCGAAAGGGACGAGGCGGGCGGCGGCGCCGAAAAGCCGCTGGAGGAACCACCGGAAGCGCGTTAGGAGGCGGTCATGCAATCCTTTGACCGCATCACCTCCTCGCCGTCGAAGCTGGATGGGCAGCCCTGCATCCGGAACCTGCGCCTGACGGTACGGCGGGTCGTCGAGGCCGCCGCGCTCTATCCGGACAAGGACGAACTTCGCGCGGCGTATCCGGAACTGGAGGACGAGGACATTCGGCAGGCCCTGGCCTACGCGGCGGCCCGGCTGGAAGACCGGGTCATCCCGCTGGCCCAGGCGGCATGAGGCTCCTGCTGGACCAGGGCCTGCCGCGCACCGCCGCCCCGCTGTTGAGCCGGCACGGCCATGATGTCGTCCACACTGGCGAAGTGGGACTGAGCGAGATGGACGATCCCGAAATCCTTGCCTGGGCCCGCGCGCAAGGCCGGTCGGTTGTGACCTTGGATGCCGACTTCCACCGCCACCTGGCCGCCGACCAATTGCGGCTTCCCTCGGTAATCCGCCTCCGCATCGAGGGCTTGCGGGCGGAGACGCTGTGCCCGTTCTTGATGGAAATTTGCGAACTGGCGGCTGCCGACCTCGCGGAAGGAGCGGCCGTGACGGTGACCGAAGATTATCGCTGCCGCATCCGCAGGCTTCCGCTCCTCACCCGCCACCCCCCGCCGCCGTGAGCTTCCTCAAGCACCTCGACTACTCCGTCGTCCAGCAGTGCATGCACTGCGGCATGTGCCTGCCCACCTGCCCGACCTACGACGCCACCAAGCTCGAGCGCAACAGCCCCCGCGGCCGCATCGCCCTCATGCGGGCCGTCGCGGACGACCGCCTCACGCCCTCGCGGGCCTTCGCGGAGGAGATGTACTTCTGCCTCGGCTGCCTCGCCTGCCAGACCGCCTGCCCCGCGGGCGTGAACTACGCCGAACTCTTCGAGCACGCCCGCGCCGAGGCCGAGGCGTCCGGCGTCCTCCAGTCGCCGAAGCGCTCTATCATCCGCGGCTTCACGCTGCGCTGGCTCTTCGCCGAGCAGGGCCGCCTTCAGTTCGTCGGCGCGGCCCTGCGCCTCTGGCAGCGGCTCGGCCTGCAAACCTTCGTCCGCCGCAGCGGCCTGCTGCGCCTGCTCCCAAAGCGCCTGCGCGAACTCGAGGCCATGACGCCGACGGTGCTGCCCGCCTTCTCCGACGACCTCATCCCGCCTGTCACGCCCGCTGCCGGTGAATGCCGTTTCCGCGTGGCCGTGCTCACCGGCTGCGTGCAGGACCTGCTGTTCAGCGACGTGAACCGCGACACCGTCGAGGTGCTCGCCCGCAACGGCTGCGAGGTCCACGTCCCGCGAGCGCAGGGCTGCTGCGGCTCCCTTCACGCGCACAACGGCGAATGGGCCCTCGCCGCCGGCCGCGCCCGCGGGATGATTGACCTCCTCCCGCCGGCACGCTTCGACGCCATCATCACCAATGCCGCCGGCTGCGGCTCCCACCTCAAGCACTTCACCAGCTTCCTCAAGGACGATCCCGCCTACGCCGCCCGCGCCGCCGAGTGGGACCGCAAGGTGCAGGACATCCACGAGTGGCTCGCCCGCACCGGCATCGCCCCGCCGCGCGGCGGCACGCCGCAGGCCGTGACCTACCACGAAGCCTGCCATCTCTGCCACGGCCAGAAGGTCACCGTCCAGCCCCGCCAGGTGCTGCGGGCCATCCCCGGGGTGAAGCTCGTGGAGCTGGCCGAGAGCACCTGGTGCTGCGGCAGCGCCGGCGTGTACAACCTCACCCAGCCCGAGATGGCCGGCGAACTGCTCGAACGGAAGGTGAAGCACATCCGCGCCACCGGTGCTGCCGTGGTCGCCACGGGCAATCCCGGCTGCCTGCTTCAGGTCCAGAACGGTTGCCGCGCCGCCGGCCTCGACCTCCGCGTCGTCCACCCCGTCACCCTGCTGGCGGAGGCGTACCGGGCGGAACGCGAGGCCTGAACGGGCCGCAACACCCCCGCGCTCCGCCGAGGCCGCGCCGGAAGCGGCGGCTGCCATGCTCCCTAGAAGCTCAGCCGGATGCCGGCGTAGAAGCTCCGCCGATAGGCCGGGTCAATGCCATCGCTGCGGATGCGCGCATAGTAATCCTCATCGAAGAGGTTGTTGATCCCGGTCATCACCGACGCCACGTCGCGCCATGCCGCGGCCTCGACGGTGAAATCCCAGACGGAGTACGCCGGGATCTTCCGGGTCGGATTCTCGTCGTCGGTGGCGAAGTGGTCGTCCACCACGGTGCCGAGCAGCGCGAGCTTCACGCGGTCACGCCAGCGCCAGATGACGCCGGCACGCACGAGGTAGTCCGGCGCGTACTGGGGCCGGCGGCCATCCGCGACGCCGCCGTCAATCTCCGCCTCGAGAAGCGACGCGTTGGCGTACAGCTCGATCGCGTGGGAACGCGGGGCGGCGTCCCCGCGCCACGCGGCCATCGCGCCCACGAGGTCGGCCTGCACTGCAAGGTCGGCGCCGTAGTTGAGGGAGCGACCCACCGTGCGCAGGAACGTCACGTTGCTGGCGGCGACGGTGCCGCCGAGCTTGTTGTCGAGGTCCACGAGGAAGAGGCTCGCGTCCCAGAGGAGCCAGTCCGTCGGGCGGCCGCGCACGCCGGCCTCGTACGTCCAGGAATCGGACGGCTCGATGTCCCCGGGGGCGACGACCCCGTTGGGCGGAACGATCAGGCTCTCGGTGAAGACGGTGGGCCGGTAGCTCTGGGCGACGCCGCCGTAGGCCTCGAGGCCCTGGCCGAGGTCGCGCGCCACGGCCAGCGCCACCAGTGGCTTCACGTCGAGCTGGTCGTTTTTGCCGCGATTGATGAAGGCGCCGGTGTTGGGGTTGTAGTTCGACTGCTCCAGGTCCTGCGCGAGGTTCTCGATCCGCAGGCCGGGCGTGACGCTCCAGCGGCCGAAGACGAAGCGGTTCTCGGCGAAGGCGGCGCCGTAGTTCACGACCCGCTCCGCCTCGCGGAAGGGCACGCCGTCCTGCGCGTCCGGCGCGGCCCCGCGCCGGTCCGTACGCGGGGAACGGGAGTGAAAGTACTGCACGCCCGCGGCCAGGGTGTGGTCTCCTTTCCACGCAGACCATTCGTGCCGGATGCGCGGTTCGAGGCCGAAGTTGTAGAACTCCTGCCGCTCGATGTCGTTTGAGTCCGCCGCCGGCCCGCTGGGCCGTTGACCGAATCCGCCCCCGCGCTGTCGCCAGCTCGCGCGGTCGTAGTAGCCGCCCCACGCCGCCACGCTGAGCAGCGTGTCCCCGGAGAAGTCACGTTCGTAGCGGATGGATGGCACGTAGCGCCGGAGCTGGAAGCGGTCGTACGGCCGGGGCGTCTGGTCGCGGCTCTCGTTGTAGTTCGCCGCGTTGGGCCCGGACGCGAAGGTCAGCCCGCCCGGCTCGCCGTGGCCTTCCTCGTATGCATCGAAGGCGAGCTGCCAGCGCGAATCCTGGTCGGCGTCGAGCGCCAGTTTGAAGTGGCCGCCGTCGAGCTGGTAGTCGCTGTTCGCATCCCGGAAGCCTTCGGCCTGGCGATGGTTGTAGTAGGCCAGATACCCAAGCCGGCCGACCGTGCCGTCCACCGCGTTGTAGGTGGAGTAGAGGCTGTCCGAGCCGAAGGTGTGCTGGGTCCGGGCGGAGAACTCGCGGTCGCGCCGCGGCTGGTAGGTGACGTAGTTCAGCGCGCCGGCCGGCTGCGGCCCGTACATCAGCCCGGCACCGCCGCGCAGGAACTCGATGCGGTCCACCACGTCCAGCGGCGGCGTGAAGTACGCCTCCGGATAGCCGAAGGGATCGGCATGGATGGGAATGCCGTCCTTCAGCACCTGGAGGAACTGCATCCGGTGCGGCTCACCGACGCCGCGGTAGCCGAGGCTCACGAGGGGCGAGGCCTCCTCGCTGTATAGCAGGCCGGGCGTGAAGGCGAGGGCCTGGCGGTAGTTGTTGGCCTGCACCTCCGGCAGCGCATCCAAGTCCAGCACCGTGGCCTTCTTGCCGGCGAAGATCCTCGTCCCCTCGACAGGCGCGGGGAACGGATGCTGCACCGCGCCGTCCGCCTCGGACTCGCCCTGAATGATCATCGGGGGCAGGTCCTCCACCGTGAGCGGGGCGGCCATCGCTTCCGGCGGCCGTTCCGGCAGGAGCTGCGCTGCGGCCGAGGCGCCCGCAAGGAACGGCAGGATGCCCGCGCAGGGCGTGGCGCGACGACGATGCGGGGGCAGTCTAAAGTTCATTCCTAAACAGCGCCGCGACTGTCCGCAGTTCCTTGGGCGCCGGCTGCTGCCGCCTTGCGGAAGTGTGTCGCCGGCTTGCCTCTCCGGCAGCTTCCCTCATCCTCCCGGGATGCACCGCCTGCTGCCTCTCCTCGCCGCGCTGTTCACTGCCTCCGCCTCCCTCGCCGCCGACCGGTGGGTCACCTACGAACCACCCGCCGGCAAGGCCAACGGCAAGACCATCGTCCTGCTCAGCGGCGACGAGGAGTACCGCTCCGAGGAGAGCCTGCCGCAGATGGGCAGGATCCTCAGCCAGCGCCACGGATTTCGGACCATCGTCCTCTTCTCGCAGGATGCGGACGGCACGATCAACCCGAACAATCAGACCAACGTCCCCGGCATGCACCTCTTGGCCGGGGCGGACCTCGTCGTGAACCAGTTCCGCTTCCGCGAGCTGCCGGACGCGGACATGAAGCATTTCGTCGAGTACCTGCACTCCGGGAAGCCGATGATTGTCGTCCGCACGGCGACGCATGCCTTCAGCTACGAGCGCAACAAACAGAGTCCCTTTGCCAGGTACGACTGGCGTGCGCCCGGCGGCGGCTTCGGCGGCATGACCGTGGGCGAGACGTGGACCTTCCACCACGGCGACCACGGCACGGAGGCCGCTCGCGGCCTCACCGACGGCCGGAACCGCCAGCATCCCGTCCTGACGGCCGTGAACGACGTTTTCGGCCCGTCCGACGTGTATGGCGTGAACCCGGACTTCCCCGCCGACGCGACCATTCTGATGTGGGGTCAGGTGCTGCGCGGGATGCAGCCGGCCGACCCGCCGAACCTCAACAAGTCCATCATGCCGCTGGTCTGGCTGCGCGACTTCAAGGGCGACTCCGGGAAGACCTCCGCCATCCTCTGCACGACGATCGGCGCGGCGATTGACCTCAAGAGCGAGGATCTGCGCCGGCTCTTCGTGAATTCCTGCCTCCACCTCACCGGCCTCAAGGTTCCGGAGAGGGCCGACGTCACGCCCGTGGGCGAGTTCAACCCCTCGATGTTTGGCTTCAACACCTTCAAGCGCGGGGTTTCGGTCTCGTCGCACGCCCTGAAGTGACGGCGGGCTTTGACGCGCACCGCGCCGGTCAGCACCGTCTTCCATGATCGCTGGAACCGCCATCGCCGCCCAGGCCCGCGCCGCCGCCTCGGCCACCGTCCCGGCGGCCAGCCTCGTCCGCCAGGGCGACGAACGGCTCATCCGCGTGACGGGCGGCGCCGCCAAGAAGGTGCAGACGCTGCTCACCCGTCAGGGCCGGCCGGCCGGCGTGCTGCGCGTGGCCGTGATCGGCGGCGGCTGCTCCGGCCTGCAGTACAAGATGGATTTGCAGGACGCCCCGCAGCACCGCGACATCCTCGTCGAGAGCGCCGGCATCCGTGTGGTGGTGGACCCGAAGAGCGCGCTGTACGTGACCGGCTCGGAGCTGGACTACGTGGAGGCGCTGCAGGACGGCGGCTTCAAGGTGACCAACCCGAACGCGGCCACGAGCTGCTCGTGCGGCGAGAGCTTCAGCGCGTAGCGTCGGACCCGTCCGACATGACGGCCGACGCCTTCGCCCTCCTCGGCTTCCCCCGCCGGCCGTGGCTCGACGCCGCGGAGGTCCGCGAGCGCTTCATCCGCGCCTCCGCGGAAGTGCATCCCGACCGCGTCCACGGCGTGGACGCCGCGGCCCGCGCGGCGGCCCAGGACGCGTACACGGCCCTGAACGCCGCCCAGCGCACGCTGTCCTCGCCCCGCCTGCGCGCGGAACACCTGCTGGAGCTGGAAACCGGCGCGAAGCCCGCCGGCATCCAGCGCGTGCCGGCGGACGTGATGGCGCTCTTCACGGACTTCGCCGCGCTGCTGCGCGAGACGGACCAGCACCAGGCCCGCCTCGCCGCCGCCACCTCGCCGCTGGTGCGCGCCGGCCACTTCGCGGCCGGGCTGGAACTGACGGCGCGCCTCCAGGCGGCGCTGGGACGCGTGCAGGAGTTCACCGCCCGGGCCCAGGCCGCGCTCACCGCGCTCAACCCGGCCTGGGAGGCGGCCGATCCGCTGGCCGGCGAGGCCCGCCGCGCGGCGCTGCCGCTGGCCGCGCTGGAGGAACCGTTCCGCCGGTTGGCGTTTCTTGACCG
>JBJXFY010000266.1:0-3034 GCA_046155815.1 Limisphaerales bacterium
AAGGCGGACGCGATCCAGCGCTCCGCCGCCGCCGGGCCCATGCCGGTGACGGCGAGGGCCACTCCCGGCGGCACACCGCGCCGGCGCAGCGGGGCGGCCTCCTGGGACACGGCGAAACAGACGAGCACTCGGCGGTTCATGCGGCGAGGCCGATTGGCGCGGCCCGGCACACCCCCCGTCAAGCCGGCAGCCGCCGCCTACCATCCCACCGACACCGACTGGAGCTGGCCGAGCCGGTTGTTGATGAAGACCTGCCGCCGCTCCCGGCCGAACTCGTGCACCAGCCGCGTGAGCTTCACGTCGTAGCAGCAATACTCGGCGATCTCCGCCATCCGCCCCTCGCGGAACCACCGGATCGCCTGCAGTCCGTCCGCCGTCTTCTCCGCGCCGAACGTGGCCGAGGCCACGGCGTCCAGCGAGGGCCGGAAACCGAGCCGCTCCGCGAGATCCACCATCAGGTCGAGCGTGGGCAGCGACTCGCCGTGGAACAGCGCGTGGTAGCCCTCGAGCACCGTGTAGTCGAAGCGCAGGACGTTGAAGCCCACCACGAGATCCGCACGCTGCAGCTCCGCGATCAGCTCGTGGACACGGCGCTCGCCGTAGATCGCATAGCCGCCGCGCGCGGTGCTGTACGTCACGCCCACGCTCATCTTCATGGCGCGGATGTTGCCCCAGCCGCCGACCTCGTCGGCGGACTTCTGCGTCTCCAGGTCGAAGTAAACGACGTTTCGCATCGCGGCGGCGCGCGGATGCTGCGGGGCCGGGCGCGCGGCGCGAGCCAAAAGCGCGGGCGCTTCGCGGCTTTCCCGCGGCGGCCCGGCCGCCCAAGCTGGGCGCATGCAGCCATCCTTTCCCCGCGTGCCGTGGCCGATGGCCGGCGCGCTCGCCTTGGGCGGCATCCTGGCGTTTGCGGCGCAGCAGCCCGAGCCGGTGCCGACTTCCGCGGCGGCGATCCCGGTGGGCGTCATCCTCGCCTTTGGCGGGCCGACCGGCGCGGTGCCCGAGGCCGCGGGCTGGCTGCTCTGCGACGGCCGCGAGCTGCGCGCGGAGGATCATCCGCAGCTTGCCGCTGCGCTCGGCCGCGCCTGGGGCGGCGAGGGCGGGCGCTTCCGCCTGCCAGACCTGCGTGGGCGCTTCCTCCGCGGCGTGAACCTGGGCGCGACCAGCGGCGACCCCGACGCCGCGGCGCGCCTGGCGGCGGCTCCCGGCGGCAACGTGGGCAACGAGGTCGGCACCGTGCAGGAAGACGCGCTGGGGCCGCACACCCACGCCGTGCTCGGGGCCGCGCGCGCCACCGGCGGCGGCATCGAGGGCACGGCGCAGGCCCTGCGCTTCTTCGCTCAGACCGGCCCCGATCCCGAGGCGCCGCTGGTCGCCAACGGGGAAGCCATCGCCGCAAACCCTGGCACCGAGACCCGCCCCCGGAACGCCGCGGTGAACTGGATCATCAAGGCCCGCTGAATAATCGGCACCGTGCCCGTCGTCGTCCTTGTCGTCGTCCTCCTCCTCGATGCCTTGAATCTCGGACGATGGGGTCTGGCGCGAGGGATTGCCGCTTTCGGCGCGGAGGTTTAGCTGTTCACCCGTGAAGAAGCTCCTTCTGCCTGCCGCCATGCTCGCGGCCGGCCTGTTCCTCTCCGGCTGCGCTTCGCGTTCAGACCCTGAGACGGACTGGGCCGCGCGCGTCGGCACCTACACGTTCGACGACGCGGTGCGCGAGTTCGGCCCGCCGGACAAGGACGCCACGCTTTCGGACGGCACGCGCGTCGTGCAATGGGCGCCGCAGGCGGGGCGCTCCTCGTTCAGCGTCGGCATGGGCGGCGGCTCCTGGGGTTCCGGCGGCGGGGTGGGCGTGGGCCAGTCCGTGGGCGTGCCGGTCGGCGGCAAGCCCGGCCGGCAGCTCACCTTTGGTCCGGACGGCCGGCTGGCGGGCGTGCCGTAAGCGCCGTGACCCGGGGCAGCGATGCCTCGTGGCCAAACGGGCCCCCGGCGCCCCGCCGCGTCAGCGGCGCTGCAGGCCGCGCGGACGCTACCGAGGCGGCGTCGGGCCGGCCTTCTTGACGCTCGGAAAGGGCCCTCGTAGCGTGCCGGGCGATTTCGGGATGGTGGCCGTAGCTCAATGGTAGAGCCCCAGATTGTGATTCTGGCTGTTGCGGGTTCGAGTCCCGTCGGTCACCCCAACTTTCCCTGGCAGCCTGGGGCGCGGCGGATGGGAGGCCTCGAGTTCGTTCCTCCGTTGCCCTCTTTCTGCACCCCGCCCGCCGGGCCGGCGACAGCGCGCGCTCCCCGTTGAAAACCCGGCGGCCTGGCCGTAGCCTTCGGCCGATGCTCGACGACCGCGGCTACATGCGCGACGGCTCCGGGCGGTGGCCTTGGACGGCCACCTCCGTGCTGCTCGTGGTGTACGTGGCGGTCTTCGCCCTGCAGTGCATCAACGACGTTTACCTGCGCTCGCCTGCCGAGAGCTTCTTGGCGCTGACGACCGAAGGTCTGCGACGCGGCTGGGTCTGGCAGCTCTTCACCTACCAGTTCCTTCATGGCGGTCCGCTGCACCTGCTCTTCAATGGCCTCGTCCTCTGGTGGGTGGGCCGTTACTGCGAGGGCGTGCTGGGCCGCGGGCGCTTCCTGCTGGCGGTTTTCGGCTGCGCCGCCGTCGGCGGGCTGCTCCAGGGCGTGCTGATGCTGGCGGCCCCCGGATTCTACGGCTCCTCCGTCGTGGGCGCCTCGGCCGGCGTGGCCGGGCTTTTCGCCATCTTCGCGCTGCTCGAGCGCGAGACCGAGGTGCGGGTCTACTTCGTCCTGCCGGTGCGGGCGTACACCCTGCTGTGGGTGTATGGCGCAATCTCGCTCTTCTTCACCCTCGTCCCGGCCTCCGGGGTGGCGGACGCCGCGCACCTCGGCGGACTGCTGGCGGGCGTTGGCTTCGTGAAGCTTGGCTGGCATCACTTGTGGATGCCGCTGCCGTGGGAGGCCTGGCTGGCCCGCTGGCGCGAGCGCCGTGCCGCCCCCCCCGCACCGCACCGGCCGCTGGTGC
>JBJXFY010000269.1:0-8399 GCA_046155815.1 Limisphaerales bacterium
GCCTCCTGCTGCCAGAGGTCCGGAATGCGCAGCGTGGCGAGCGCGGAGAGCCTGTCCGTGGATTCCGGCGCCTCAGTCACGCCGGCAGGATAGGCCGGGAAGGGGAAAGAAAAAGGCGCGGGCTACCCCGCGCTGTCGTAGGCCTGCCTTACCCAGCCGATCAGTTCCGTGTCCACCTCGCCGGCGGCGGTGAGCTTCACCTTGTACTGGCACATGCCGCCGGGCGCCTGGGCCAGCAGGCGGTCTGTGCCGGGCTCGCCCTTCATGTTCAGCCCGACCTCGACGCGCGCGTTCGTGGCGGGGCCGATCATCGCGAACTGCTTCTTCCGTCGCAGGCTTACATAGCCCTTCTTCGGTGCGACCTCGAACTCGCCGAACCCCGCGATCGCGGCCATGAACGCCTCGTGGATCGGCCGCAGCGCCGCCTTCGGGCCGGCATAAATCTCATCCAACACGCCCGTCGCGCCTCCGCCGGCCGTCGGAGACGGCGCGGCGGGCCGCAGGGCGATGAGCGTCAGGGTGTTCGCGTCGCCGTGGCCAAGGCCCAGCTCGCGCTTGACCCAGTCGCGGATTTCCCCGTGCTTGGCCAGCCCGGACTGCCGGACAAGGGCAGTGAGTTCCGCGAGGGACTTGCCAGCCTTTTTCTGGATGTTGGCAAGCTGGGTCTGAAGGGCCTGTTCGGGGGTGCTCATGGCGGGGGTGACTGGGGAGAGTTTCGGTGAAGGCCCGCCGCAAGGCGAGCCTGCTGTCGGAGGTGCATCAATATGCTCGGACAAGCGCCGAGCCTCGCCCGGCCTTGCCGCGCCGGGTGAGGATTCACGCCAAGCCGTGCCCGGCACTCCAGACTGATGAACCGCCCTTCCGTCCGGCTTCGGGCGCGCCAAAATGCGAGCGCTTCGCCGCGCGGGATTGCCTTGGCGGCAATTCCCGCCAGCCTTGTCCGCGTGCAAGCCAATGCCGCCCCCGCCCCCGGCGTGCTGGGCCGTTTTCTCAACGCCCTCGAGCGCGCCGGCAACAAACTGCCGGACCCGCTGCTCCTCTTCGTCTTCATCGCCGCCGCCATCCCGGTCGCGAGCTGGCTCGTCTCGCTCACGGGCTGGACGCTCGCGCATCCCGTCACCGGCAAGCCGCTGCAGGTGGTGAACCTGCTCGCGCCGGACCAGCTCCGCCGAATGCTCACCGACGCGGTGCCGAACTTCGTGAACTTCCCGCCGCTCGGCGTCGTGCTGGTGGCGATGCTCGGCATCGGCATCGCGGAAAAGGCGGGCCTGCTCGCGGCCGGGCTGCGGCTGCTGGTGGTCGCGCTGCCCCGCCGCGCGCTCACGGCCGGCGTCGTCTTCGCCGGCGTGCTGAGCAACGTGGCCTCGGACGCGGGCTACGTGGTGCTGGTGCCGCTGGCAGCGGCGGCGTTTGCCAGCGTGGGCCGGCATCCCGTGGCGGGCCTGTGCGCGGGCTTCGCCGGCGTCGCGGGCGGCTACTCGGCCAACCTGCTCATCAGCACGCTGGACCCGATGCTGGCCGGCTTCACACAGTCCGCCGCCCAGCTCTTCGACCCGGCCTACACGGTCAACGCCGCGGCCAACTACTATTTCATGGCCGCCTCCACCTTTATCCTCACGGCGGCCGGCGCGCTGGTCACGGAAAGGATCGTCGAACCGCGGCTCGGACCGTGGCGCGGCGGCACGGCCGCCACCGCGCCCGCCGGCCTGACGCCGGACGAGCGGCGTGGGCTGCGCGGTGCCGGCGTGGCCGTCGTGCTCATGGTGGCCGGCATCGTGGCGCTGGTTGCGCCGGAGGGCGGCCTCCTGCGCGACGACAAGGGCGGGCTGGACCCGTTCTACAAGTCCATCGTGCCGCTGATGTCGCTGCTGTTCCTCGCGCCCGGGCTGGTTTACGGGCGGATCACCGGCGCGGTGCGCGATGCCCGGACGGCCTCGAAGATGCTGGCGGAGACCGTCGGTACGATGGGCGGCTACATCGTGCTCGCGTTCGTGGCGGCGCAGTTCATCGCCTACTTCGCCTGGTCCAACCTCGGCCTGATGATCGCCCTCGGCGGCGCGGAGGTGCTGCGCGCCTCGGGCCTGCCCACGCTGGCGCTCATCTTCGGCGTCATCCTCATCAGCGCGGGCGTGAACCTCTTCATCGGCTCGGCCTCGGCCAAGTGGGCGCTCATGGCCCCGGTGCTGGTGCCCATGCTGATGAAGCTCGGCCTCTCGCCGGAGATGACCCAGGCCACCTACCGCGTGGGCGACTCCGTGACCAACGTCATCACGCCGCTGATGCCCTACTTCCCGATGATCCTCACCTTCGCCCAGAAGTGGGATCCCAGCCTCCGGATCGGCACGCTCATCGCGAACATGCTGCCGTACACGCTGGCCTTCCTGGCCGTCTGGTCCCTGTTGCTCGGCGGCTGGTACGTGCTGGACCTTCCCCTCGGCCCGGACGCGCCCATCCGCTACATCGTTCCGACGCCGGCGGAATGACCTGACACAGCTTGTTCATCCTTCTGGGCCTGCTCCCAACCAGCCTGCTACGGAGCTGCGGAAACGGGGCGATCAGGAGCAAGGGTAGGATCGGGATCAAGATGAAGGAGTCATCGGCCACGGGTCACTCCGCCGGCGTGATCTCCAGTTCCACCTGCAAACGCTGTTCGGCCGCGCCCTTGAAGCTCCCGCGCACGGGCGCGGCGTCGGCGTAGTCGCGGCCCACGGCGAGCTTCACGTAGCGCCCGTCGGGCGGCTGGTTGTTCGTGGGGTCCAGCCCGAGCCAGCCGTGGCCGGGCAGGAACACCTCGACCCAGGCGTGGCTGGCCTGCGCGCCGCGGAGCTGGTCCGCCGGGCCGTTGTAGATGTAGCCGCTGACGTAGCGGGCGGGGATCTTCAGCGCGCGGCACATGCCCGTCATGAGATGGGCGAAGTCCTGGCAGACGCCCCGGCGGAGCTCGAGCACCTCGAGCATGTGCGTGTTCACCGTGGTGGCCTCGGCGTCGTAGGCGAACCCGCGGTGGATGAAGCCCATGATTGTCAGCGCGGCCGCCCACGCGTCGGCCACGCCGCCGGCCGCGTCCTGCGCCAGCTTCCAGACGGGCACGTCCAGCGACACGTTCCGGCTCATCTGCAGGAAATCGTAGCACTGCTCGATCCGCAGGCATTCCGCCAGCCGCGCGACCGGGAAGGCCACGTTCCCGAGGCCGGCGCGGCGCGGCGCGGTGGTGACCACGGACGAGGCCTCGATGAACAGCGCCGGATGCGATGGGTTCACCTCGAAGTACTGGACCCAGTTGAAGTAGAAGTCGCGGTAGTGCCGGAGCTGCGTGGCCGGGAGGATCTTCAGCAGGAAATGGTGGCATTCCTGGCCGTCGTGCGTGACCGGCTGGAGCCGGGCCTCGTTGAAGCTCTCGGAAACCGGCGTGCTGTACTCGTAATGCGTCCGGTGGACGACGCGCAGCCTCCGCCCCTCCACGGATGGGCCGTCGCCGGAGTCCGCGCGGGCCGGATCGGTGACCGACTTCATTGCTGCTGCTGGCGCTGCGAGTCCACGTCCGGCTCGATGAAGGGCAGGAAGATATAGGCGCCGAAAAGCGCCTCGCCGATGCCGTTGAACTTGACCTGGAGCGCGTCCACGTAGTCGTGCAGCCCGACGGAGAAGATGTCGTCCAGGGTGCTGAACTGGAGCTCCGCGAGCAGCCGGCCAGAGAGGCGCTCGGCGTCGTTGCAGAAGCGGGGCGGCGCCGTACCGGAGATGGCGTGCAGCGCGCGGTCCAGCCGGTCGAGGCAGAAACGCACGGAGCGCGGAAACTCGTCGGAGAGGATGAGCATCTCGGCGATGAGCGCGGGGTTGAGGTCGGCGCCGTTCGCCTGGCGGTAGGCCTCCAGGCCGCTGCACGAGCGCAGCACGCCGACCCAGTCCAGCGCGTCGCTTTCGTTCAGCGGGCCGGGCCGGCCGCGCGCCGGGAGGGATTGGTGCCGCGCATCCAGCAGGCGCGTGGTCTTGTCCGCGCGCTCGAGGTACTTCCCGGCCTGGAGGAAGTGCCACGTCTCGGTCTGCGCGACGGTCGCGAGCATCAGCCCCTGGAGGTACAGCGACGAGCGCTTGATCTCGGCGAAGAACTCGTCCGGCGCGGAACCCCAGAGCTGGCGCGCCCGCGGAGAGCGGAGGAACAGGTGAAGGCGGTTGATTTCCTCCCAGGTGTCAGCGGTGATCTGGTCGCGCACCACGCGGGCGTTCTCCCGCGCCTGCGCGATGGAGCTCACGATCGAGTTCGGGTTGTCCGCACGAAAAACCAGGAAGTCCGTGACCGACGGCCCGTCGGCGGTGCGGTAGGCGGCAAAGAACCGCTCCTCGTCGCCCAGGCTCAGGACGATGGGCACCCAGTGGCGGGCCAGGCGTTCGTCGTCGAGGTTCCGGAAGTCGAGCAGGAGCTGGAGGCTGGCGTCCGCGATGCGGGCCGTGTTCTCGGCGCGCTCGAGGTAGCGGCTCATCCAGTAGAGCGAATTGGCGACGCGGCTGAGCATCGGACGGTCCGGAGGGGTTGGTGGGGCGGCTTACTCGTTGTCGTACAGCACCCAGGTGTCCTTGCTGCCGCCGCCCTGCGAGGAATTCACCACCAGCGACCCCTTGCGGAGCGCCACGCGGGTGAGGCCGCCCGGGAGCACCCAGGTCTTCTCGCCGCTGAGCACGAAAGGCCGCAGGTCGATGTGCCGGCCCTCAAAGCACCCGTCCGCGTGGGTGGGATGGCGGGAGAGGGAGATGGTGGGCTGGGCGATGTAGTTGCGCGGGTCGGCGATGACCTTCTCGCGGAAGGCCGCCAGCTCCTCCTTGGTGGCCTTCGGCCCGATGATCATGCCGTACCCGCCGGACTCGTTGGCGGCCTTGACCACGAGTTGGTCAAAGTGGTCGAGAATGTACTTCAGGTCCGCCTCCTCGCTCGCGAGGTAGGTGGGCACGTTGTCCAGGATGGGCTCCTGGTCGAGGTAGAACTTGATGATCCGCGGGACGAAGGCGTACATCACCTTGTCGTCCGCGACGCCGGTGCCGATGGAGTTGGCGAGGCTGACATGGCCGGCGCGGTACGCATTGATAAGCCCCGGCACGCCGAGCATCGAGTCCGGCCGGAAAACGGTCGGATCAAGGAAGTCGTCATCCATGCGCCGGTAGATGACATGCACCGGGCGGAGGCCCTTGGTGGTGCGCATGAAGACCCGCGCGTCGCGCACCACGAGGTCGCGTCCCTCGACGATCTCGATGCCCATCTGCCGGGCAAGGTAGGTGTGCTCGAAGTACGCGCTGTTGTAGGCGCCGGGCGTCAGCAGCACCACGGCCGGTTCGGCCACGCCCGCGGGCGCGAGGTGCAGCAGGGTCTTCAGCAGCATGTCCGCGTAGCCGTCCACGCGGCGCACACCGATGGCCTCGATGAGCGGCGCGAAGCTGCGGCGCATGGCCTGCCGATTCTCCAGCACGTAGGACACTCCGGACGGACAGCGCGCGTTGTCCTCGAGCACCATGTACCGGCCGTCGTCGCCGCGGATGAGGTCCGTGCCGCAGACATGGATGTAGATGTCCCGCGGCACCTGGAAGTTCACGAACTCCCGTCGGAAATGCTTCGCCGAGAGCACGTAATAGGACGGGATGACACCCTCCTTGAGGATCTGCTGCTCGTGGTAGATGTCGTGCAGGAAGAGGTTCAGCGCCGTGATGCGCTGCACCAGGCCGGCCTCGATGCGCTCCCACTCGCGCGCCGGAACGATCCGCGGCACAAGGTCGAAGGGGAAGATGCGCTCCGCGCCCTCCGCCTCACCATAGACGTTGAAGGTGATCCCCTGGCGGAGGAAGGCGAGGTCCACCGCGTGGCGCTTCTGGCTGAACTCCTCGGGCGCCAGCGTCTCGAACCGCTCAAGGAAACGCCGGTAGTGCGGCCGGATTTCCCCGGTCGCAGTCATCATTTCGTCAAAGAATCCTTCGGCTGAGTACTTCTCCCGCAGCACGGGGTAAGCTCACCCGGTCCGCCCTGCGGGGCGCAAGCAGATTGCCGGGGGCAGGGTCGGAAAAATCATTCATGGCCGGCGTGAAACGGATTCACATGGGGCCGCCGCCGCAATGCCCGCGCCCCGCAGCGGAACGCGCACCACGGCCTCGGTCCCGCCGCCCTCGCGGCCGCGCAGGCCAAGCGACCCGGCCGCCCCGTAGAGCTGCGCCAGCCGCTCCTGCGTGTTCGCCAGGCCGATCCGCGCCCGCGGCACGCCCCCCGCCGGCAGGCCCGGGCCGTTGTCGGCGACGATGAGTTCCAGCACGCCGTCGTCACGCCGCGCGGTGAGGCGGATGACGCCCGGTTTGGCCTGCTTCTCGACGCCGTGCTTGATGGCGGTCTCGACCAGCGGCTGGAGCAGGAGGTTCGGCACCGGCGCGTCCAGCACGGAAGGATCGAGGTCGCGCTCGACCTGGAGGCGCGGGCCGAAGCGCGTCTGCTCGATCTCGAGGTAGCGGTCGAGGAAGGCCAGTTCCTCGCGCAGCGGCACCTCCTGGCGGTCCGTGCGGTCCAGCGCGTGCCGCAGCAGGTCGCCGAGACGGACAAGCACGCGGTCCGCGGCGGGCACGTCGCGGCGCATGAGCGTGGCCACGGCGTTGAGGGTGTTGAAGAGGAAGTGCGGGTTGAGCTGCATCTGGAGCGCATGCAGGCGGGCCTCGGCGAGGCGCTTTTCGAGCTCGGCGGCGCGCAGCTCGCGGTCCTGCGCCCGCCGGTAATACGTCGCCGCATGCCGGACGCCCACGATGGCCCCGTACACCAGCAGGCTGTACGGGGCGGTCTTGACCAGCAGCGGCTCGAACACCGCGAAGAACCCCGCCGGCTCGCCCGCCAGCCAGGCCTGCGCCTGCGCCACCAGCGCGCGCAGCAGCATGTAGGCGAGCACGAACGCGAGGCTCGCCACGCCATGGACCGCCAGCGCCCGCAGCCGCTGGGGCGGCTCGACCGGCACCCGGCCCGCGAGCCGGAACACCGGGACCGCCAGCAGCCCGAACACGTACCAGTCTCCCAGCGCATACCCGAGGGCGCGCGGCCACGACACCGGCCGCCCCAGCGTCGCGCTCGAGACGTGGAACTGCGCCGCGAACGACAGCCCGATCAGCGTCCACAGCGAGAACGCCAGCAGGAACCGCGCGGAGCGGGAGGCAAGCCACGGGGCGGACACGGCCGGAGGATGCCGCGACACGCGGGCCGTGGGCAGGGAAAACCCGGCCACCCGGCCGGCCCGCCCTCCCCGCGCCAGGCCGAAAGCGGGTGATCCGGGCCGCTGCCCCCGCCGGCCTCCTGTTGCGCTCCACGCGGCGGGCCGGCTAGCCTCCGGCCATGTCCATTGACGAAATCCTGCTGGAGACCGAGGAAAAGATGCTCAAGGCCGAGGAGCACCTGTCCACGGAGTTCAACGGTGTCCGCACCGGCAAGGCCTCACCCGGCCTCGTCGAAAACATCAGCGCCGAGGTGTACGGCGCGCACATGCGCCTCCGCGACCTGGCCACCATCTCGTGCCCCGAGGCGCGGCAGATCCTCATCCAGCCGTGGGACGCCGGCTCCCTCGGCCCCATCGAGAAGGCCATCCAGGCCTCGAAGCTCGGCCTCAGCCCCGCCGTCCACGGCAAGCTCATCCGCATCAGCATCCCCGAGCTGAGCACCGAGCAGCGCGAACGCTTCGTGAAGGCCCTCCGGGAGATGGCCGAGAAGGGCCGCGTCGCCCTGCGCCACCTCCGCCGCGAGGCCCTCGAGGCGCTCAAGAAGGAGGCCAAGGCCGGCGGCGTGACCGAGGACCAGATCGAGGTCGCCGAGAAGGACGTGCAGAAGCTCACCGACCAGTACGTCAACAAGGTGGACGCCCACCTCGCCCACAAGGAGAAGGAGATCATGACGGTGTAGGCGGGGCCTGCCACGGATTCTCAGGCTAGGCCAAACCCGGCTCTGCGCCTCCGTCGGAACCCTCTGCCTCAGAACCGGAACTGCCTCCCTGCCTCCAAACCGATTTTATGCAGGGCCAAACCCACGTTTGGCCGACTTCATGTTAGGCGGCATTCGCACGTCCCTTGACGACATGACCATCCAAACGCACATCACTCAGACTGACTGGGCTGCGTTCGTGCAGTTCGTCGTCCGCAGCACAGCGCGGGGAGTTAGTGGCAGACTTGGCCGTTGGCTTGTTTCCATCGGCGTGGGTGTTGCGCTTGGCCTGACATTCACGCTCACTGGCATCAGTCTGCACTTTCCGAGCCTGTTGGCAGGAGTCATCGGGGGCACGCTTTGGCTTGTCATCGTTTCTCGCCTTCGGATGCGTAGCATGGGGCCAGCATCGGATGGCTACATCCTTGGTCCTCGGCAGGTCACGATTTCAGACGACGGCTTGCGTGAGAGTTCA
>JBJXFY010000272.1:0-5459 GCA_046155815.1 Limisphaerales bacterium
TGCGCGCGTGCTTCGGCCCGAGTCCCCCACTGACCAGCCCGCGGGCGCTCCCGCGTCCGCAGGGGCAGGGCTCGCGGCAGCCCGCCCCTCCGAATCGGCTTCGCGGCCTGCGCGTCCTTCGCGCGACAGTTCCCTCGGCCGCGCGCAGGCGGGCAGCCTGCTGCGGCACGCGCTGTCCGTCATCGGCGGCATCCTCATCGGGCGCGGCGTGCTCAGCGCCGAGGAGGCGGTCGCGCTGGGCGGCGTGATCCTGCCGGCGGCCTCGATTGCGTGGAGCCTGTGGGAGCGGTGGAACGCGCACCGCGATGCGGACCTCGCCCGCAATTTGTCGCGCGAAGGTCGCGAAGGGGGCGAAGGAGGAGACAATTCCCCGGCAGAACCTTTGCGACCTTCGCGGCCTGCGCGCGACCCAATCCCGACCCCCGAAGAAAAACCATGAAGACCCCGATCCTGATCCTCGCCCTCCTCGCCGCCGTGGCCTCGTGTGCGCTGCTCGCGCTGCTCACCGGCTGCGCGAGCAACCCGGACGACAAGGCCAAGCAGTGCGCGACCGCCGAGGCCGCTTACCAGGCTTACCTCGCGGACGCGAAACTGCGGCCGGTTTCCAACGACGAGGCGCGCATCGCCACGGCCGCAGCGCTCTTCCTCCGCACTTACTGCGGCTGGAATGCCGCGCGCGGCGGCGTGGATGCCAACGGCGTGCCGGTCGTGGTCGCGCCCTGACGGGGTCGCGCGAAGGACGCCAAGGCCGCGAAGGAAAACGGAATTCCCCACCATGACAAAGCCAGCATCTCACGGGCCTGCCGCCACGGTGCTGGGCCAGCCCGGCGCGCGGCAGGGAACGCGCCGGCACGCATCGCCCAACCTTCGCGCCCTTCGCGGCCTTCGCGCGACACGCATCGCCTCATGACTGACGGCCTGCCCAACCCGAAGGAGATCGCGGACGCGCTCTTCCTGCACAAGCTGCTCTCGGCCTCGACGGTGCTGCTGGCGATGGTGCTCGGGGCCATGCAGCTCTTCGGGCTGCGCCGGAACCGGGTGAGCCTGGACCCCGCGCCGCTCGAGGTCCGCCAGGCGCACGAGTTCGCGCGCAAGGCCGATCTTGAGAAGGCGCTGGAGGACTGGCGGCGCGAGCGGGACCAACTGCACGCGAAGCTCGGCGGGATGGAGCGGGGCATTCGCGAGGAGATCCGGCGGGACATCGAGCAGCTCCACGACAAGCTGAACATGGTCGCGCTGGCCACGGCGAAACTGGAGGCCACCACGGCCCTGCTCAACCAGACGATGACGGGCCTGAGCGTGAAGCTCGACCGCGCGACCGAGCGGGGGGTGGGCGCATGAGCGACCCCGAGAGCGAGGCCCGGATGGAGCTGCTGCGGGACGCGATCCTGCGCGTGCTGGACGCATCGAGCGTGATGCAGGGCGCCCAGCCCGAGGCCGTCGTGGTCCACGTCCGCGCGTATGGCTTCGAGATCAAGTACGACGAGGCGGTGCGCGAGCTGCAGTACCTCGCCGACAAGGGCCTCGCGCGCCAGCAGCCGCGGCCCCTGAACCCCAACATCAAGAGCTGGCACATCACCGCCGCGGGGCGCGACGTGATTTGAGCGCGATCCCCAAAATGCCGGTGCGGAAGAAACCGCGCAGCGACAGCCCGCTGCGCGGGCTGGAGGATGACCAGCAGGCGGAGGTCATCGGCTGGCTGAAGACGCTGAGCCAGCCGGAGGCGCGGGCGAAGATCCAGGCCGCGCACGGCTTCGCGCCGGGCAACACGACGCTCTCGAAATTCTGGACGTGGTGGCACCAGGAGCAGCGGTTCGCGCGGAACATGGGGCTGGTGGAGAGCCTCATGCGGCGGGTGAAGGAGGCGGCGCCCGGCATCACGGACGAGGAGCTGGACGACTTCGGCTACCGCCAGCTCAGCCTCCTGGCGCTGGAGGAGGGCGATGCCCAGTCCTTCGCCAAGCTGCGCGGCCAGCGGCACGAGGCGCTGCTGGGCCGGGACAAGCTGGAGCTGGCCCGGAAGGCGGAGGCGCGGGCGCGCGAGGCGCTCGAGCTGGAGCGCGAGAAGTTCCGCCGCGAGACGTGCGAGATGGTGCTGCGGCACGCGCGCGACGAGCGGGTGCGGTCCATCGAGAGCAGCGACGCGAGCCACGCGGACAAGCTGCGGGCGCTGGATGCGATCCTGTTCCCGGAGGACCAGCCCGAGGACGCGACGACGAGGACGACGACGGCGACGACGGCGACGGCGGCGACGGGCGCGGACGAGGAGGCCTTCGCGGCATGAAACCGCGCGCGGGCCAGGTCGAGTTCGAGCGCGGGGTGCAGCGGCACCGCGTGTGCGGCTTCCTCACGCGGCGGCAGTACGGGAAGACGACGACGGCGGCGCGCGTGGCGCTCAAGAAGATGATCCGCACGCCGAACCACACGGTCGTCTTCGGCAGCGTGAAGCTGGACCTGGCGCGCGAGATCGTGCGGAAGGAGAGCGAGGCGATGCAGCGCGCGGCGGCGATGCTGGATGATGACGCGGCCAAGGCGGGCGTGAAGCTGGCGCTCTATGACGCGGGGAAGGGCCGCGAGGTGGGCGCGCTCAAGCCGGACGATTTCGCGGAGCTGTACGAGGCGCAGCGGCTCGAGTTCCGCCTGCACCACTCGCGCACGATCTACTCGCGGACAAAGGTGGTGGCGCTCACGCCGGCGGCGGTCGGTGAGACGGGCGACCTGATCCTGGACGAGGTGGGGCGGGTGAAGGATTTCCGCGCGGTGTGGGAGGCGGTCACGCCGATCATCGCGAGCAACCCGGACTTCCGCTGCCTGCTCACGACGACGCCGCCGCCGGATGACGCGCACTACAGCTTTGAGCTGCTCGCGCCGCCGCTGGATCAGGACATGCCGGTGTGCGCGCGGGGCAACTGGTACCGCAGCGACCTCGGCGTGCAGGTGCTGCGGGTGACGGCGTGGGACGCGGAGGCGGACGGCATCACGCTGTACGATGACGACACCGGCGCGCCGATCTCCGCGGAGGCGAGCCGCGCCCGGGCGCATGACAAGGATGCGTGGGACCGGAACTACGGCGTGCGCTTCGTGTTCGGCGGCACCGCGGCGGTGGGGCTGCTGGTGCTGGACGCGGCGCAGCGCCGCGGCATCGGCCGCTGCACCTGCATCACGGTGCAGGAGGACACGGACTTCGACCGCGCGCTGGCCTGGCTGCGCGAGAAGCTGGGCGCCGGCGCCGCGGGCCTCGGCCTCGACCTCGCGACCACTGAACAGCAGCAGAGCAACCCGACCGCGCTCACGGTCATGGAGCGCGACGGCCCGGGCTGGGCCGCGGTGCTGACGGTGGTTTGGAAGACGACGGACCCGGCGCTGGCGCGGTCGCGCATCCGCGCGGTGATCGAGACGGTGAACGCGCGGCCCAAGGGCGGACGGGCGCGGCGGCTGTGCATTGACGCGACGAACGAACGGTATTTCGCGACCGAGCTGCAGCGGGAGCTGGCGGCGCTGCTGCCGGTGGAGCTGGTGATCGCGAGCGAGACGGTGGAGGTGCCGGGCCGCGAGCCGATCAATTTCAAGCAGCTCCTCGGCGGCGAGCTGGTGGCGGACCTGGACGACAACCGGGGCACCGTCGCGCCGGAGCGCTACGTGAAGGACGACTTCCGCCGGGTGCGGCGCGAGCGCGGGAGCTTCGCGTGCGAGACCGGCCCCGGCGGCGAGCACGGCGACACCTTCGACAGCCACAAGCTGGCCCGCCGCGCCCTGGTGGCCACCGGCGGGGCCATCGAAAGCGTGGCCGGCTTCTTCGTGCCGCGCTCCCTGCTCCGCCGGCCGACCTTCCGGCCGCCAACCCTCCTCGCCCATGCCCTCTAGGATGCCCCAGGACGCTTTGGGGGTGTCTGCACCCCACTCCGCCACCCCGGCCGTCCTGCAGGGGTACGGCGCGCGACTGCACCCCCTTCCCGGCAGACGCCCGGACGGCGAAAGCCGGCCCAACGAGAAATGAAGCTCCTCGAACCCATCCTGGCCGCCTTCCGGCCCGCGCCGCCCCCCCTCCCGCCGATCCTGGCGGCCCCGGCGCGCCGGCCGGCGGGCGGCGACCTCCAGCGGGCGCTGGTCCCGCAGGCGGCACCGGCGTGGACCCAGTGGCTCCAGCGGGATTACACGCCGGACCGGATCGAGCAGACGCTGCGCGGCGCACTGGCCGGGAACCATGTGGACCAGTGGGAACTCTTCCACCTCATGGAGGACACCTGGCCGCGCCTGGCGAAGAACCTTTCGGAGGTGAAGCGGGCCGTGGCGGCGCTGGACTGGCAGGTGCAGCCCTGGGCGGAGGATGACGCGCCGCCGGCGCCGGAGGCGGATGCCCGCGCCCGCGCCCTGAGCCGTGCGCTCTGGACGATGCGCCCCAGGCCGGGCGCGCCGGAGGCGGATTTCCCCGGCCTGATCCGCGACGTGCTGGATGCGTGGGGCAAGGGCAGCGTGGTGATCGAGCTGGACTGGGAGCAGCGCCGCGACCCGGTGCTCGGGGCGCTGTGGTGCCCGCGCGCGGCGCGGTGGGTCGAGCCGCGGGCCTGGTCGTGGAGCCCGGAGGGCGCGATCATGCTGCGCGCGGATGCGCTGCGCGGAGGCCCGCGGGGCGCCCGGCCCGCGAAGGCGACGGAGCTGGTGCCCTTCCCGCCGCACAAATTCATCGTGGGCATCTGCCGGGCGCGCACGGCGCATCCGCTGGCCGCCGCGCTGCTGCGCCCGCTGGCCTGGTGGTGGTGCTGCGCGAACTTCTCGGGTGCGTGGCTGCTGAACCTCGCGCAGATCTTCGGCCTGCCGCTGCGCTGGGCGACCTACGATCCCGCGCGGCCGGGGCTCCTGGCAGAAATCGCCGACATGATGGAGAACCTGGGGAGCGCCGGGTGGGGCGTCTTCCCGCAGGGGACGGCGCTCGAGATCAAGGAGGCCACCAAGCCGGGCGGCGCGACGCCGCAGGACAGCCTGCTGGACCGCGCGGACCGCAACTGCGACCTGCTCATCCTCGGCCAGACTCTGACCACGGACGTGGGGGCGAGCGGCAGCCTGGCGCTGGGCGAGGTCCATAAGAGCGTGCGTGATGACGTGGTGCTGGCCGCGGCCGAGTGGGCGGCGGACGTGCTGACGCAGCAGCTTGCGGGCAGCTTCTGCGAGCTGAACTGGGGCGGGCGCGAGCTGTGCCCGGAACTGAATCCGCAGCCGCACAAGGCCGAGGACCGCAAGGCGCGCGCGGAGACGCTGGCGGTGCTGTCCGGCCTGGGGATGCAGATCCCGCGGGATTGGGCGCACGAGACCTTCGAGGTGCCGCTGCCGGCGGAGGGGGATGACGTGCTCGAACGGCCGGAGGCGATGCCCGCCGGAGGGGCGAGTGATGCGAGGCCCGGCGATACGAGCCCGACTCCGAGCGAGGACGAGGAGGAGGAGGACGAGGACGAGGAGGAGGA
>JBJXFY010000276.1:0-4056 GCA_046155815.1 Limisphaerales bacterium
CGCCGGGTCCCGCCACGCCGATGCGCCTCACCGCCGCCCAGCGCCTGCGGCGCAATTCCGACTTCCGCGCCGTCCGTGAACAGGGCCGCCGCCACGACGGCGGCGCGTTTCTGCTCACCTGGCGCGCGCACCCCGAGGCGCCGCAAACCCGCGTCGGAGTCGTTGCCTCCCGGGCCTCGGTCGGCGGCGCCGTGCAGCGCAACCGCGCCAAGCGCCGCCTGCGCGAGGTATTCCGCAAACACCAAGCCCTCGTCCCGGCCGGCCTCGACCTCGTGCTCACCGCCCGTCCGGCGACCCTGCGTCTGGAGTTCAACGAGATCGAGCAGCGCTTCATCCAAGCCTGCCAGAAACTGTCCGCCGCGAAAAATGTCTGAGCTGCCACGTCTTTTCGTCCGCTTGCCCGCCCTGCTTATGCGCGGCCTGATCCGCGTCTATCAGCTTACGGTCTCGCCGGCGCTGCCCGCGCTCTTCGGTCCGGCCTGCCTGTGCCGCTACCAGCCGACTTGCTCGCATTACGCCGCCGAGTCGTTCGCGCGCCACGGTTTCCTCGGCGGCTGCTACCTTACGGTCCGCCGCCTCCTGCGCTGCACCCCGTGGCATCGGGGCGGCGAGGATCCAGTCCCCGCCGCAAAGTTTTCCTGCGTCCGCGCGCCCTCGCCGGACCGCTTGCCGCTCACCGCTCACCGCACCCTTTCCTAATGGACAAGAAGAACACCACCATCGGCGTCATTCTGCTCATCCTCGCCATCGCGAGCATGATCATCAGCGCGCGTTACGCGCCCAAGCCGCCCCCGCCCGCCCCGGTCGACACCACCGTCGCGCCCGCCCCGGTCCCGGGCCAGGCTACACCCACCGAGGCCGTGCTTTCCGCGCCCGGCTCTGCCGTTGCTTCCGCTCCGGTCGCCAGCGCACCCGCGACCGCGGCCAAGGCGGAATACGCCATCCTCGAGAACGAATTTGTCACCGTCCGCCTCACCAATCTCGGCGGTGCCCTCGACCAGGTTGCGTTGAAGAAACACGCCGCCGTCAAGGGCCGGCCCGAGCTCTATGTGCTCGATCATTCCGCCGCCGCGCCGGCCTTCGCCCTCGTCGGTTATCCGGGTCTCGATCACTCCGTCGCCTACCAGCTCCTCACGCACACACCCACGGAAGCCGTCTACCGCGCCACGATTCCCGGGCAACTGGAGGTCACCCGCCGCTTCGCCCTCGCGAGTGCCAGCGGCGGCGACAGCTACGTCGTCCGCCACGAGACCACGTTCAAGAATCTCACCGACAAGCCCGTGCCATTGCCCCGTGCCTCCGTCAGCCTCGGCTCCGCCGCGCCCATCGGGCTCGACGACGTCGGACTCTACCTCAACGTCGGCTACTATGACGGCGAGGACTCGAATTTCATCAAGCGCGGCGATCTTGAGGGCGGCGGCTTCCTCAGCGGTTTTGGCATCGGCTCCAAGGTCGACCTGCCGTTCATCGACAAGCCCGCCGCCGTAAAGTGGGCCGTGGTGAAGAACCAGTTCTTCGCCTCTGTGCTCTCGCCCGACGAGGCCGGCACCGGCGTGCGCGTCGAGCGCGTGAAAACCGACCCGCTTCTCCCGGCCACCGATCGCCGCGCCTACGGCGTCACCGGCACGCTCCAGATCGACCTCAAGCCCCTCGCGCCCAACTCCACCGCCACCTGGGGCGCGGGCTACTACGCCGGCCCCAAGGAATACCGCCGCCTCGCCAACACTGACCGCTTCAAGCACGACGAGGACCTCGTCATGGAGTTCGGTTTCTTCGGCTGGTTTGCCAAGCTCCTCCTCTGGATCATGACGACCTTCCACGGCTGGATCGGTGGCGACAATTTCGCGTGGGGTTGGGGCTGGGCCATCGTCATCACCACCCTGTTCCTCAAGATCGCCACGCTTCCGCTTACCCTCTCCGCCTCCCGCTCCGGCAAGCGCATGCAGAAGCTCATGCCGCACATGACCGCCATCCGCGAGAAATACAAGGACCAGCCGGCCAAGGCGCAGGAGGCCATGATGAAGCTCTACAAGGACAACAAGGTGAACCCGCTCGGCTCCTGCCTGCCCATCCTCGTCACCATTCCGTTCTTCATCGGCTTCTTCAGCATGCTCCAGACCACCTCGGAGCTCCGCTTCGCCGCGTTCCTCTGGGCCTCCGACCTTTCGGCCCCCGATACTGTCGCCCGCATACTCGGCTTCCCGCTCAACATCATGCCGCTCCTCATGGGCGCCACCATGATCGTGCAAATGCGCATCACCCCCGTCATGACCACGGACCCCGCGCAGGCCACCATGATGAAGATCATGCCTTGGATCTTCACCCTCTTCTGCTACAACTTCTCCTGCGCCCTCGCGCTCTACTCGACCATCAACGGCGCCTTCACCATCGGCCAGCAGCTCGTCGTCAACCGCATGCCCGACCCCGCGCTGCCCGTCGACAACGGCGGCGCCCCATCCGCGAAAAACGTCACGCCGAAGAAAAAGAAAGGCTGAAAGTCCGAAGGACGGAATGGTGAAGTTTGATTGCCTCGCCCATTCATGGGCCGCGTGTTCAGCCCTTCAGCTTTTCAGTCCTTCCGCCTTTCCTCCGCATGGCCAAGCACAACAAGTGGTCCAAGGTGAAGCGGCTCAAGGCCGTGACCGATTCGCGCAAGGGCAAGGTCTTCTCGCGCCTCGCGCGCGACATCACCATGGCCTCCAAGGCTGGCGGCGGCGATCC
This sequence comes from Limisphaerales bacterium, assembly GCA_046155815.1. Taxonomy (GTDB): domain Bacteria; phylum Verrucomicrobiota; class Verrucomicrobiia; order Limisphaerales; family CAIMTB01; genus JBJXFY01. The sequence continues at coordinate 2,722 of JBJXFY010000276.1, forward strand.
CGCCGGCAATGCCCGCCTCCGCACCCTCCTGCTCAAGGCCCGCGAGGCCAACATGCCCGCCGACAACGTCGACCGCGCCATCAAGAAGGGCACCGGCGAACTGCCCGGTGTCGTCTTCGAGGAGATCACCTACGAGGGCTACGGCCCCGGCGGCGTCGCCTTCGTCGTCAAATGCGTGACCGACAACCGCCAGCGCGCCACGCAGGACGTGCGCTCCGCCTTCACCGAGCACGGCGGCAACCTCGCGCAGACCGGCGCCGTCGCCTTCCAGTTTTTGCACGCCGGCCAGTTCCTGCTCTCCCGCGAGAAAACCACCGAGGACGCCCTCATGGAGCTCGCGCTCGCCGCCGGCGCCGACGACGTTATCACGACCGAGGAGGGCTACGAGATCCGCTGTGACGTGCGCGCCTTCGACCGCGTCGCGCATGCGCTTGAACAAGCCGGCCTCAAGCCGGATTCCGCCGAGATCGCCTATCTCCCCCTCAACCACGTCCCCGTCACCGACCCCGGCGTGCTGGAGAAGATCGCCGCCCTGCATGCCGCCCTCGACGAATACGACGACGTCCAGTCCGTCTTCTCCAACGAGGAGTCGCCCGGCTGACCAAGTCTCCGTTTGCCTTCATCGCCGGTGGGATTAACTTCGCGCCCATGAAGAAACTCGCCGCCCTCCTACTCGTCCTCACCGCCGCCGCGTTCGCGGACGTGGCCAACATCGCGCCCACCGAGGCCGCCCAGCTCGTCGCCGACAGCCAGGCCGTGCTCGTGGATGTGCGTGAAGCCGCCGAATGGAACGAGACCGGCGTGGCCGCGCCCGCGCTGCTCCTCGCCAAGAGCGACTACGACAGCGTGAAGAAGGACTGGCGCCCCTTCCTCGACGGCGTCGGCAGCAAGACCATCATCCTCTACTGCCGCAGCGGCAACCGCTCCGGCAAGGTCGCCGCCGCCCTCGCCGAACTCGGCTACAAGACCGCCAACGCCGGCGGCTTCAAGGACTGGCAGGCCGCCGGCCTGCCCACGCGCAAACCGTAGCGCCATCCGGCCCGGCCGCGCGGGAATTCTGCCGCTCCTCGCCGCAATTGGTTTGCTCCCGGAGTGTTTGTGACTCCGCTCGCGGGACGATGTCCTCCGGCGCACGCCGCTTTCTCTTCCTCACCGCCAGCGCCCGGCGTGACGGCAACGCCGAGCAACTTGCCCGCCGCGCCGCCGAGCAACTGCCCAGGAGCCACGAGCAGGAGTGGCTGCACCTGGCCGATTTTCCGTTGCCCCCGTTCCTCGACCAGCGCCACGCCACCGCTGCTCCGTGGGAGCCCGACCTCGAGGGCAACGCCCGCCGCC
>JBJXFY010000292.1:0-22823 GCA_046155815.1 Limisphaerales bacterium
GGCGGCGCTCGCGGCGGCCACTAAGGCCACGGCGCTGCTGCTGGCACCCCTCGTCCTAGGCCGGGCCGGCCGCACGGGTTGGGCCGCGGGCGTGGCGCTGCTGGCGGCGCTGTATGTCCCGTTTCTGCTGCAGGGCGGGCTGGCGGAGTTCACCGGCCTGCGCGCAATGGGCGCGGAGTGGGAGTTCAACTCCGGCGTCTTTGGCCTCGTGCAGGCCCTGGCCGGGACGCCGGCCGCGCGCGCCGTGAGCGCGGCGGGCATGCTGGCCGTGTGGGCCTGGATGTGCCGCCGCGCGTTCGGCGGGACGGGCGCCGCCCTGACCGTGCCGTGGGTGGTGGCGGGCTGGCTGGTCTTCTCGCCGGTGGTGAATCCTTGGTACGTCCTGTGGCTCCTGCCGTGGGTGGCTTTGCGCTGGACGTCGGTCGGACTCACCGCGCTCGGGGCCGTGACCGTGGCGCATGTCACCTACGGCAACCTCGGCCTCGGCGGCGGCGGCGTTCATGAACACCCCGGCTGGGTCCGGCCGCTGGAGTACGGAATGATCGCGGCGGCGGCGCTGTGGACAGTGGCGGGCCGGCTTCGCAAGTGAGTGGGTAGCGCAGGCTGCGCACCCTGCTGTTTTGCAGGTTGGCAACCTGCGAAGCGGCCGCCGCAAAGAAGCAGCTTCCTCTGGCTACGCCGCCCCGGCCGGCTGCAAGCCGGCGATGCGGCAGCCTCCAAGCCTGCGCTACGCGACGAGGCGTCGCCGCCACGGGACCGCGCCCGCCCCGGGCGCCGTTTCCCGCGCCCCGCGGGAAACACCGGGCGCACTGGGTTGCCACGAAGATCCCGGTGCTTCGCGCGCAGCGGAGGCCGGCCGCGGGGCGCGTCCGGCCACGCCCGGGGCGGGGGTGCTCCCCGCCGGCCCCGTGCTGCCGGCATCCTGCCGGCACTCCGTAGCGCAGGCTGGCAGCTTGCGAAACGTCCGCCGTAAAGAAGCAGCTTCTTCCAGCGACGCAGCCCGGCCGGCTGCAAGCCGGCGATGCGGCAGATTACCAATCCGCACTACAGTCCGGGATCACCGCCCGCCGAAGGGCAGTGACACCGCGAAGCCGAGGATCAGCTTGTCGCCCGTGTTCCGCCCATCAATGGACTTGGCCACCGTGACGGCATACCGGCGGTCGCCGGCGTCGCGGTAGGACACGCTGCCCTCGAAGAGCTGGTTGATCTCCTTCAGCGCCGGAAAGCCTGATTCTTCGCCCGCGCCCGGATTGAAGCCCGGACCGCCGATGTCGAGGCCGTCCAACCCTTCGATGTGACGGTAGCCCGCCGACACCGTGACCGGGCCGATCTTTTGATAGACACCGATGGCGGCGAGAAAATCATCAGGCGCCGGGTTGCCACGGACGCGGTAGCCGATGTCACCCCAGGTACCGAAGCCGCTGCCGCCGAACTCTTTCGCCACCATGAACTGCGCCTCGAGGCCCCACACGCCGTCGCCGGGGGCGAAGGGCGTGTTCTCGTCGTAGTTGCCGGGAATCACGCCGCCGAGGCGCACCGCGGTGGTGGGCCACCACTCGCCGGGCCGCTCCTGGGACAGGCCGTAGCGCAGGCCGATCAGGGTGTCGGCGATGCCGTCGTCCGAGGCGCCGCCAAAGGCATCCGTGTCCGTGCCGGTGTAGCCGACGGCCGCGTCGAGCGCGAGCGCGCCGATCAGGCCGTACTCCATCGCGAGGTAGCCGGTGTACTGGTCGAGTGACTTGCCGTTGGGCGGGTTGTCCACCTTGGTCTCGCCCATCCAGAACGAGTCAAAGGAAGACCAGGCAAAAACCGGGGTGGCGATGAACCGGCCCTCGGCCGGCAGCCACGCGGAGTGGGAGAAGGCCGGGGCCGCGGCGAGCACCAGCGGCAGGGCGAGCAGGGATTTTCTCATGAGTGAGTGGGGGGAATCAGCGGCTGAAACGGCTGTTGACGTAGGTTTCCAGCCCGGCGAGCTGCTGTTCCGACAGCTTTCCGGCCAGGCCGGGGAGTGATTTCTTCTTCGCGGTCCGTTCCGGCAGGAGGCCCTGCAGGCGCTCGAGGCGCGGGCGTTGCGCCGACGCGTCGGCCGTGGCGGTGAGCGGCACATCGCCGTTGAACACTTTCTTGCCAAGCGAGTAGCCTTCGCGGTCCGCGGCGCGGGCCTCCTGGGCCGGCGAGCGGGGGGCACTGGGGATGTAGCTGCCGGAGGCGAGGGCCGACGGCGCGAGCAGGCACGCGGCGGCGGTCAGGCCGGCGAGCCATGTGGATATGTTGGGTCTCATGTGGTTTTACTGCGAATTGGCGAGGATGATGACCTGTACGGGTGGGCGCAATGAGTTCACGCAGGCGTGGCTCGGGATGTTGAAGGGGCGGGCGGGCGGTTTCTTCCCGGGAACTCAGCGGGCAACCGCCTGGTAAAAGCGTGCCCCGGCCGGCGGGTTGGTGTCCGTAAAGGTGGCGCGGTCCGTCGGCGAGGAGACGGTGGCGATGGGGGTCCAGTTCACGAGGTCGGACGAGGCGTGGATGACGTAGGGCCGGTTCGGCTCGACGGTGACCTCCAGCTCCCGTGCGCCGGTGGTGGCGCGGATGTGGGTGAACACCGCCGCCTGCAGCGGCACCAGGAAGTGGGCGAGCACCTGCTGGCCGATCAGCGTGCCGCACGCCTGCGCGTGCAGGTTGGCCGAGGGCCAGTGGATGCCACCGAAGATGCGGCTGATGCCTGCCTCGTCCGCCGCGGCGCTGAAGCCGGCGTAGTTCCGCGTCACGCCCGGCAAGCCGTCGGAGGTCGTGGTGAACGCGATGGCGTCGGTGCCAAAAAATCCCGCCAGCACCGTGGCCGAGGAGCGACTGAAGGTGCTGTGGCCGGAGGAGTATTCCGGGAAGGGCGGCGTGGCGATGAGCGGCGTCCAGGCTGGGTCTCCGACGGTTTCGGGATTGCCGTCGTTGTCCGCCTCGCGCACGGCGGTGATGGGGCGCCAGAGGTTGTAGGCGTACTTGGCATCCCAGCAGGCGATGGCGGAATCGGCGGTGGCCAAGTTGAGCAGCGCGAAGAGGCGGGCGTTTTCCGCCAGCGTCAGGCTGCGCGCCGTGGCGACGTCCTGCGCGATCACGTTCCAGTGACCGGGCGGGGTCGCGGTGCCGCCGCCGTCGGCCCAGAACAGGGCCACTTCCGTCTGGTTGGGGGTGCGCACGGTGCTGTTCGCAGCGCCGTACTGCTTCACCGTCTCGAACTCGTAGGAATACGCGGCGGTGTTCAGCGCGGGCGGCGGCTGCGGGCGGAACTGGTCGCCGGACACCATCGTGAAGGGCCGCACCAGTCCCCAGCCGGGTAGGAGCGCGGGGGCGCTGGCCGGGGGGGGTGGGCCGCCATTCGCCGGGGTCCGTGCCGGGCGTGTAGGGCACGACATTGGTCGCGCCGTCGCCGGCGCGCAACGCGAGCAGGCTGGCGGCGACGCTCTGACCCCAGGCCACGCCGGCGTCGCGCGCCGCCGCGTTGGTGACGGCGGCGAGCTGCGCGCCGTAGAGCGCGGTGAAGTTCGTGGCAGGAAAGAGGGCGGACAGCGCGGCGTTGGCCGCGGCAGCCACGGCGGCCTCGGGCGAGGTGCCGGCGGGCGCGAGCGCGGTTACGAAGTAGGGCCGGTGCGCACGCTGGATGCCGTTCACCGCGTCAAACACGGCGGCGTGGGTGATGGCGAGCGCGCGGGAGGCGGCGGGCGGGTTGGCGCGCGTGAAGCGGATGGCGTTCAGCGCGGCACGGTTCCACTCGATCACCGGGTCGGCCGCCAGCACGGGCAGCGCGGTCGCGGAAACCAAGCCAAGGAGCCAAGTCGAAGTACGCATGGGGTGATGCAGCGCAGCATGCGGAGGCCGACACTTGAAATGATGCGAGGGCGGGACGGTCCGATTCCGGGGCGGGACATGCCCAAACGCGGGCGAAAGATGAGCCATTCTTGCCATTTGCCGTGTCAGTTTCGGGGTGAAGCCGCCGCTGCCTCGAAGAGGGCAGGCGCAAAAATGAAGCCGCGGATTCCGGGTGGAATCCGCGGCCTGGGAGTGACGGGAACGACGGCAAGGCGGAGCCTCGCTTACGGCGCGGAGCGCTGGGTCACGGTCGGCCCGGCGTGCGGCGTGCCGAGGTAGGGGAACACCTGGTTGTAGAGCTGGTCGTTGGCGTGGATGTTGTCGCCCACGAGCGTGATCGAAGAGTAAGTCGGGCCGCTGGCGACCGCGGTCAGGGCGATGTCCACGGTGTCGTCACCGGGCCGGCGGCCGTTGGGCCAGCCGCCGCTGTTCGCGGCCCCGGTAGTCGTATCGCCGCCGATGAAGCCGAGGCGATGGAAGCCCGCCTGCCCCGGCAGCTTCACGGGATCGGTGCGGGTGTCCACGCGGATCACGTCGGGGATGTAGACAGCCGCCAGGTCGGCGCGGCCGGTGGTCACGAAGCTCGTGCCGTACACGAAGTTGAGCAGCGCGGCCACCTCGGGGTTCTCCGCGTAGGTCTTGTGCTTCGTGGCGTCGGCGGCGGGGCTGGTGCGGTTGTAGCCGTCCTTGTCCTTGAGCGCGACCAGCACCTCGTTGAAGAGCGGGTTCGCGAGGCGGTTCACCTGCACGAGCGGGCCGGAGTTGATGGCCTTGCCGCCGGTGCTGCGGATGGTGATGCGCGGCCGGCTGACCGCGGCGTACACGCCCACGCCGCTGGCCGCGCCGAAGAACGGCGAGGTGTAGGCGATGCTCGGCAGGTCGCTCACCGGGATTTGCAGGCCGAAGCTCAGCACGTTGAAGCCCTGGAAGCCATCCACGCCGTCGCCGCCCTGGCCGAGCGTGCCGTCGGTGCCGAGGATGCGCGGGTCGAGCAGGTCAAAAATGCCCGGAGTGTCGGCAAAAAATCCGTCCTCGCGCGGCCCGGCCCACACGGCCTCGCCGCTGCCGAGCACCTGCACGCCCTGCCTGGTCAGGCTGTCGAGCCCGGCGAAGTCCGTCGCACCGGAAATCGCCTTGCCGGTGGTCGGGTCGTTGTACGCGGGCGTGGTGCGCTTGCCGACGTTGGGCGGCGGCACCTTCAGCCCGGTGCCGACGCTCGAGTTGTTCTTCTTCACCGAGTAGGTCTGGGTGAAGTTCTGCTGCGCGTCGCCGATGGTCGTGATCGGGCCGGCGGCCGTGCCGAGACCGTAGGAGAGGATCGTGCCCGTGTTCTTCAGCCCGGGCCCGGCCTGCGGGTTGACGGAGCTGAACTGGAAGTCATACCGGGTGAGGCTCGCGCCAGTGACCGGATCGGCGATGTGGATGGAGTACACCGCATCATCCGCGAAGCGCTCGTAGATCACGCCGTCGCCGGGCTCGGAGAAGGGGCGGACGGAGACGATGACGTTGAGCACCTTCTGGCCGGGGCTGTCGTACCGCGTGCCGATGAAGGCGTACACGTCGGTGAGGTTGGCCTGCGGGTCCTGCTTGATGAGCGGGGCGTCGCTGTGGCTGGAGGCGAGGAGCGCCGGGGCGCCCAGCAGGGCGGCGGCGGTGATGAGGCCCGTGACGGGCCGGAGGTGTGTAATGAATTTCATGGCGGAAAGGACGGGAGTGAGTGGTTGGATAGGAAGGCGGCGGTGGCTCAGCAGATTCAGCGGACGACAAAGCGGCGGCGGAACGCGACGAGGGCGAGGCTGCCCAGCGCGGCGCCCGCCACGACCGTGCCGGCCTCCGGCACGATCCGGACGTTGACGTTCCCGGTGAACTCGCGGCCCAGCGGGTCCAGCGCGACGAACACGTCGAAGAACGATGACGGCCCGGACAGGCTCTCGAAGCTGAAGAAGCCCGCCGACGTGCCCGCCGTGAAGGACAGCGAGTCCTCCACGAAATCCACGAGGCCGAGGCCGTCGTCGTATCCCGCCATGAAGCCGGCGGGGGCGGCGAGCGTGGAGGTCATCAGCGCGTCGCCCAGCGGCGCGTTGTAGATCGTGACGAGCAGGAAGTCGTCCGGCCCGGGGTTGTTGACGGTGAAGTCATAACGGAACGAGCCGCCGAGCGGCTCGACGAGGGCGTCCACGCTGAGCTGTGCGCGGGCGGCCGGGATGGCGGCCAGCACGAGCGCGGCCAGCGCGCCGCCGGCGAGGGTTCTGCTGTGGTCGGTCTTCATGGAATCAGGATTCGTGAGGACGGAACCGGCCTTGGTGGCGGCCTTCTCAGGGCCCGCCGGCAGGTCCGGAATGCGTCATCTTCCGGGATTACGCCGCGCCGCGGAAAACGGATGCACGAGGGGAGAACTTCCGGTGGATGGCGCGCCGCTGGTTTTGCCCTGGGCCCCCGGCTATTCGGCCGGCGTGCCCGCCACCCTGACCATCCGCTACAAGACGGCCCCGGGCCCACCGGGGTCCGGCCACGGAACGAGGAGCATCTCGTTGGTTGGGGTCGTGATGCTGGCGGGCGGGCTGGACAGGTCGGTCAACGGCACCAGCTCGAACACCGAGACGCTGACCACTGGGAGGACGTGATGCCGCGTTGGGGGCAGGCCGAGTTCCCCTCCGGCAACGGCTTTCAGAAGGCCGGCGCAGATCGCCGACCATGCCTGCAACCGCCCGGCGTTCTCATTGCGGCTCAAGAACGCCCGCCCCCGCAGATGCTGCTCGTTCCATTTGAAGGACAGCTCGGCCTGCCAGCGGCACCGGTGAAGTCCGGCGACGGCCTCCCGCCGGGCAAGCCGCAGGAAGTCAAAGCAACCGAAATCCAGCACGCATGTGACCCCGGACTGGAGCGGGAGCTGATCGAGCCATCGTAAGATCGCGAACCTCGCCTCGGTCACGGCGGCCCAAGCGGGGGCGACGACCAGCGCACTTTGGTCCCGAGGGGCGTTGGCGTGGGCGAGATTGTCGCGTTTCAGCCGAATGCGTGAACCCGCCCCATCGCCGCGGGCGGGGCCCGCATTGAAACGGACGACCAGGTCGCGCAACCCCTTACGCCCCGTGAGTCGCACGAGGCAGAGCGTCAGAAAAATGGTCGCCGGCCGGGAGGGGGCGTGGCCGGGGCGGCGGCGGGAAGCGCGCGCCAGGAGGGGTAAAATCCTGCGGGTGCAGGACAGACATGACCTGGACGAACACGGGGCCGAAACCGGACATCCCGCCGCCTTATGCGGTAGCCGCGGCCAACTCGATCACCCGCACAGATCCCGGCCTGGCCCTGCCAACACCGGCCCTTCTGGACGAACCGACTCTCATTGCATGGACGGCACGCCGGACCCCTGCCGCCGTCATCCCCCGCGCCCGCCCACCGTTCCCTCCGTGGCTGCGGCCCGGCGCCCCGGGTTCACAGTGCGTTGCAGGGTGATGTGCCCGGCTCACTCCCGCCGGCGCGCGTCCAACATTCCCGCTGCACCCACGCCAGCGCGACCAGCGTCCCGCAGAAGTACATGAAGAGCTGGTGCGCGCCGGTGAACTCGCCGGTGAGCCATTGCCCCAGCCCGAGTTGCACGAAGACGAAGAGGCTCCACACCAACATGGCCAGCAGCCATCGCGGCTCGCGCCGGGCGAGGAACTCGCCGCGGAGGAGGGCGACCGCGGCAAGCGTGAAGGCCGCCAGTTCCGACACCGTCAGCAGCCAAAAGGAAACCGTGACGCCGGGAAAGGTGGCGAGCCAGGTGCCGGCGAACTTCTCGGTCATCCACGCCGGCCGGCCGGTGCGGAGTTTCGCCAGCCCGGTGACGCCCCAGACCATGAGAAAGAGCAGGTTGATGGCCAGCAGCGCACCCCGGCGCATCCAAAGGTCGAAGGCGTGGTTCATGGAGGCAGGGCAAGCATCCGAGCCCGCAAGCCAGGGCGCGAGCGGAATGTCGGGAGACCCTTCGCGGCGGCGGCGCCTTGTCGGCCCAGCGGCAGCTACCGCCCCAGCAGCTTCAGCGCGGCCTCGGCCAACTTCGGGCCGGTGAGGCCGTGCTTCTCGTAGAGATGCTCGGCCACGTACGCGGACTGGCCGAACCCGCCGTGGATGCCGAGCGTCCGCACCTCGTGCCGCACACCGGCCCCGCTCAAGGCGTGGCTGAGCTGCGCGCCCATGCCGCCGACGACCTGGTGGTCCTCGATGGTCACGAGCCGGCCGCCGGCCTTCGCGACGAGCGGCGCGATGGTTTCGAGGTCGGGCCGGTTCACGAAGGGGTTGTTGATGACGGTCGCGGCGACGCCCTGCGCTTCGAGCAGCTTCGCGGCCTCGACGGCCTTGCTGAAAAGCGGGCCGCAGCCCACGAGCACGACGTCCGCACCTTCGCGGATCACCTGCGCCTTGCCCCACGGATACTGCGCGCCCTCGATCCATGAGAGCGGGTAGTTCTCACGGCCGACGAAGAAGACGTAGCTGTCGCCGTCCTGGCCAGCCTTGCGTTCCTCAGCCTGGCGCCGGATCGCCTCATACATCAGCGCCTCGGCCTCGTCGCTGCAGCTCGGCGCGATGACGACGGTGTGCGGGATGGCACTGATGGCGGCGAAGTACGTCGTGGCCTGGTGGCTTGCGCCGTCCGCGGCGTCCTGAAAACCGACGTGCGAAAAGAGCGCGATGACGGGCGCCTGCGAGAGCGCGGCCATCGTGAGCGGGAGGTTGCCCTTCGTGACGCCGAACTGGCCGAAAGTGTCCACGATGGCGACGTAGCCGGACTTCGCAAAGCCCGCGCCCACGCTCACCATGTTCGCCTCGGCGATGCCGACCTCGACGAAGCGCTCAGGGAAGGTCTTCTGGAAGGGGCTGATGCCGGTGGAGCCCTGCACGTCCGAGCTGATGGAATAGACGGGGTAGCCGTCCACGGCGGCGCGGATGGCGGCCTTGGCGAGGCCGGCCTGCACTTTGTCCTTCTTCACGGCAGGCGGGGGCGCCTGCCTGACGGCGCCAGACGAGGGCGTCTGGCCCACTGCCGCCGCGGCGGCCTTGGCCTTCTTTTCGGCTTCGTTCTTTTCCCAGTCCGCGCGCAGGGACTGGCCCCACGCGAGCAGGTCGGAGGGCGGAGGGGTGCCGGCGTAGATCTCGTTCACCCAGTCCACAATCTTCTCGCCGTTGGCGAGCGGGAAGCCGTGGCCGCCGGCGCTGTTCTCCGCGGTGGCCTTGATGCCGTAGCCCTTGATCGTCTTGACCCAGAGGCAGACAGGCTGGTTGGGCGCAGCCTTGGCGTCGGTCACGGCTTTTTCGACCGCGGTGAAGACGGCCTGCAGGTCGTGGCCGTTCGGCACCTTCCGCACGTCCCAGCCGAGGTCGTCCATGGCCTCAAAGCTCGGCTGCATGGAGAAGGCGTCCTTCGTGATGCGGCCGGAGAGCTTGGTGTCGTTGTCCGACAGGATGAGGACGAACGGGTTCACGCGGCCCTTGGCGGCGAGGCCGGGGATGGCGGCGAAGGCCTCCTTGGCCTCGCCCTCCATCATGGCGCCGTCGGAGACGGTGAGCACGGTGACGCGGTCGCGGCCGGCAACCTTGTCCGCGAGCGCGAGGCCCTGCGCCTGGCCGACGGCCGAGCTGAGCGGGCCGTTCGAGAGCAGGACGCCCTCGGGGTTGAGGTGGGACTCGCCGTGGCCGGTGAGCTTGGACTGGATGCCGCGGAAGAGCTTGAGGTCGTCGAAGGTGAGGCCATCGAAGCCGTAGTTCGCGCGCAGGGCGTAGATGCCGTTCTCGGCGTGGCCGGCGTCATTGACGAAGTTGAAGGCCTCGAACCATGGACGGCCGGCCGTTGCAAACATCAGCGCGTGGACGGCCGCGTTGATCTCCGCGAAGGCCGCCGGGCCGCCCCAGTGGCAGGCCGCGCCACCGACCACGGCGTGGACGTCCATCAGCGCCACGAGCGCGCGGGTGGCGCGGGGGTCGCCGGCCGCGAGGATGCCGCCGGTGGCGGTCGTCACCGTGGCGGCGTGCTTCGGCCGGCCGGGCGTGGACGCGAGGCGTGACTTGAGCGGTAGCGGGGTCAGCGGCGGAGCGGTGACTTGAGCGGCGGTCGAGGTGTCGGCACCCATGTTCGGCGTTTGGTTCGGCGTTTGGAAACGGGGCCGGACAATAGAAACGCGGCGGGCAAGCTCAAAGCCGAAAACACAATGCTCAGGGAGTGCCCCCGGTGCTCGGCGTCCGCCCGACCGTCTCGCGGCCGCTGGGCGGCGCCGGAGAAGCGGATTCGAGCGGGGCGTGAGCGTGCGCCCCGGGGGAGCCTCGCGCCCGCAGTCCGCCGATCGCGCCGGTTGGAAGGAGCCCCGGCCGTCCCCCGCGGACGCCCGCGTCCGTTTGACGCGCATTTCCTACAAAACTATCCTCGTGGCACATGTTGGCCGACAACGCCGCACTGGCGGAAGCCCCGGCCCCCCCGTCACCGCTCCGGCCTGACGCGGCGGCCGTGTGGGAGCAGCTCTCGCGTGAGTCCGGAACGTTCCTGGGCGAGGTGTCGCGCAGGCTGCTGCAGCAGATCGAGGCGTTCGAGCCGGAGGCCGCGGCGCCGGCGGGCCAGGCGCTGCGGGCAGGGGGCAAGCATCTGCGGCCGCTGCTGGTGGCCTCCGCCGGCCGCGCCACGGGCCGGACTGGGCCGGCGCACGTCGAGGCGGCGGTGATCGTCGAGCTGGTGCACCTCGCGACGCTCGTCCATGATGACATCATTGACGACGCCCAGGTGCGGCGTCGGCAGCCGACGGTCGCGGCCACGCACGGCAGCCAGGTGGCGGTGCTGGCGGGCGACTGCCTCTTCGCGCACGCGCTCGAGCTGGCGGCGGGGTTCCCGACGCCCGAGGTGTGCCGGCTCGTGGCGGCAGCGACGAAGCGCGTCTGCACCGGCGAGATCCTCCAGACGCTTCGCCGGGACGGCTTCGGGACCGAGATCGGGAGCTACTTCCGCGTCATCGAGATGAAGACGGGGGAGCTCTTCGCCGTGGCGTGCGAGCTGGGGGTGCTGCTGGCCGGCGGCGATGCCGCGGTGCGGGCGGCGGCGCGGCGCTTTGGCCTCGATTTCGGCACGGCCTTCCAGATTTATGACGACTGCCTGGACCTCTTCGGCAGCGAGGCCACGGCGGGCAAGACGCTTGGCACGGACCTGATGAAGGGCAAGGTCACGCTGCCGCTGCTGCTCGCGCACCGCGACGGTTCCGTGGCGGACCGGCGGCGGCTCGAGGAGTTCGTGGACGACTGGCACCCGGGGCGACAGCCCGCGCTGGCCGAGCTGCTGAGACGGCACGATGCGGGACGGCGCTCGCTGGAGGTGGTGCTGGAACATGTGGGCCGCGCGCGCGAGGCCCTCGACGCCCTGCCCGTGGCCGAGGGCCGCCGTGCGCTCGCGCGCCTGACGGACGTCCTGGGCGCGGAAACCGCCCGGCTCGCCCCGGCCTGAACGCATGGCTGATGCGCCGAGCAGGCCCGCCCCGGTGCGGATGGAGGCGCCCTTGGATCCGTCCGACGCGGAGCTGGTGCGCCACGCGCAGGGCGGCGACATCGAGTGCTTCAACGAGCTTGTCCGCCGGCATCAGGAGCGCGTGTACGGCACGCTCTACCACATGACGGCGAACCACGAGGACGCCAACGACCTCGCGCAGGAAACCTTCATCAAGGCGTGGCACGCGCTCGGGTCGTTCAAGGGCGAATCCGGCTTCTACACCTGGGTTTACCGCATCGCGGTCAACAAGACACTGAACTTCCTCAAGCAGCGGCGAAACCGCACGCCGCAGATGAGCCTGAACGACCTCGACCAAAATGCGGAGCACGACCCCGACCTCGTCGCGCTCGTGTCCGAACACACGCCGCGGCGTGACGCCGGCCTGGCGGAACTGCAGGAGCATTTGAACGCCGCGATGCTCAAGTTGTCTGAGGTTCATCGCATGGTCGTCACCTTCCATGACATCCAAGGTCTGCCGCATGAGGAGATCGCGCGGATCATGGACTGCAACGTCGGCACGGTGCGTTCACGCCTGTACTACGCCCGCCAGCAGCTGCAGGGACTCTTGTCGGACTACCTGAAGTAACATGGACAGCATCCTTCCAGAACATGAACGCCTGCTCCGCCTGCTTGCCCTCAAGCGGCACGAAGTCCCGCCGCCCGGATACTTTGACCGTTTCGCCGACCGGGTGGTGCTGCACATCAAGGCTGGCCAAGTGCCCGCCCCGGAGCCGTGGTGGGCCCGCCTGCGGGAGTGGCTGGTCACCGAGCCTGCCTTGGCCGGTTCCTACGCCATGCTGGTGACAGGAGGTCTCTTCTTTGCGCTCAGCGTCTATCACCTGTCCGACCGTGGCGCCTCGCCGGGGCTCATCTCGCCGCACCACTTTGGGGCCGTCGCCGCGATGCCTGGACCGGCGACGGACGCGGCTGCGAAGCGTGACTTGGAGAAAATCCAATTCCGCCTGCAGCCGGAGGTGGTCACGAACCGGACCAATCCCCGGACAGGCCGCTGAGGCCGGCCAGCAACAACGCGGCCGCGGACTTGGCCTTTCCCATCGAGAAGCCCGCTGCGCCGTGCATAGGTCCGAGAGGGGCCTTTCGGTCAGATTCGGTCGAACACCAGGACGCGACCGTTCATCTCGGCGCGCAAACTGCCCTCGGCCACCGTGGCGAGGAGCGAGATCTCCGCGCCGTCCTTTGAAAACTTCAGCACGTAGCCATCACCCTCGCGGCTCCAGGCGCCTTCCCCGGAGGTCATGAGCGGCGTGAGGGACGTGGCCGGGGCCTTGGCCGCCACACGCACCGCGGTCACGGTCGGCGCTGCCTCCGGCGCAGGCTGGGCCGGCTGCCGGCCGGCAAGGCCGTACCGCCGCTGCAGCTCCGGGCTCATGCCCGCCGTCTGGTCCTGCTGCGGGACGGCGCGGGCAGCCAGACTGCGGGCCGTCAGGCCACCGCCAGGCGCGGGCGTCGTGGCCGCGCCCGGTGCCGCCGCCGCGCCGGTCAGGGTCCGTTGAAGCTGGGCCTCGTCCTTGGCCTGCACCTTGAGGATGACCTTGTTGTCCGTGGTGAAGCCCAGGGTCAGGTCGGCGAGGTAGAGGGTCATCGCCTTGCGGATCAGGTTGAACTCGCCCTGCGGCAGGGAGTCCGTGGGCGTGTCCTTCATCTCGTTGATGCTGCGGCGCACATTCAGGCGCCAGCGGCCGAGGATCAGCTCGTCGCGGTACTTCGGGGATTCGCCGGTTTCGAGGTACTGCTTGAGGTCGGCGAGGTCGAGGGCCTTGAGGGCGGCGACGATCTCGGGGTTTTCGGCGATGGCGCCGACCTTGGGGTTCTCGAGCACCTGCGCGATGGGCGCGCCGCTCTGGATGAGGTTGTTGGCGTCCGCATCGGCGGCGAGGTCCTTGAACTCCTGCCGCTCGGCCAGCCCGAGGAACGGCGGGTACGACGCCAGCCGGCTGTGGACGGTGGGGTTGTGGTACACGAGGCCGGCGATGTCCGCGGCGTCGTAGTAGGCCTTGGGGGCGGGGTCGTAGCTGGCGGCCACGCGGGCGAGGCCGGAAGACTCCATGTCATTGCGCAGCGCGCGCACGGCCCGGGCGGCGGCGGGTGCCTCCTCGGTGCCGACCACCTGCACGACGGCGTAGCCGGGCACGTAGATGAGCACGCCGAGGAGGATGAGATAGGTCGCGCCGAGCGCCCCGCCGAGCGCGAGGCCGGCGCGCCGGTTGAGGCGGTCCCAGCGGCCGTAGGTGTACTCGTCGGTCTTGTTCTTGTAATGCCTGGCGATGACGAAGTGAGCCAGCGCGGCGAGGCCGACGAAGAACAGCGCCACGATCACGAAGGCGATGACGGGCGCCACGAAGGGCGGCCACACGGGGTTCTTGAAGCCGATGACGGGCACGATCCCCTCAAGCAACCCGCCGAACGGTCGGGCGAGCAGCACGGCGGCCACGACGCCCACGAGGCAGATGGCGGTCCGGATGGCGCCTTGGAAGAACCCAGCCACGGCGAAGAGCCCGATGAGCAGGAGGGCGAGCACCCAGATGGTCATGGGCCCAAGCTAGTCATCGCCGCCCGGAACGCACGGAAAAATCCGCGCCCCGCCCCGCCGCGGGCATGTCGGACAAAAAGTGTTTCCCGTGCTGCCCGGCCCGAATAGCCTCACCGGCCAAGCCCAAGACACTTGGGCTCCCCCCTTTATGGCGATCATCATCACCAAGCCGAGCAAGTCCGCCTCGCGCCTCGGCGTGCTGGCCGGCGGCAACTGGATCATTGACCAGGTCAAGCTGGTTGACGTGTTCCCCCAGCCGGAGCGCCTCGCCAACATCCTTGGCCAGCACCAGGGCACCGGCGGCGCCCCCTACAATGTCCTCGTCAACCTCGCCCGCCTCGGCGCGGGCTTCCCGCTCGCCGGAGCCGGACTTGTGGGCGATGACGCCCTCGGCCGCCATATCCTTGCCGACTGCGAGGCGCACAAGATCGACTCGAAGCTGCTCCGGCTCACGAAGGAAGCCGCCACGTCCTATACCGATGTTATGACCGAGAAGGCCGGCGGCCGGCGCACCTTCTTCCACTACCGCGGCGCCAACGCGCTGTGGGACGGCGACGAGATTGACTTCGCCAAGTCCAAGGCCCGCATCTTCCACCTCGGCTACCTCCTGCTGCTCGACGCGCTCGACGGCGCGGACAAGAAGTGGGTCACCCGCTCCGCCGCGCTGCTCCAGCGCGCCCAGGAGGCCGGCCTCAAGACCAGCGTGGACCTCGTCAGCGAGGACAGCGACCGCTTCGCCAAGGTCGTGCATCCCGCGCTGAAGTTTACCGACTACCTCATCATCAACGAAATCGAGGCCGGCAAGACCAGCGGGTTCAAGATCCGCCAGCCGGACGGCAGGCTGGACACCGTGTCCCTCCGCCACGCCGCGGGAGCGCTGCTCCAGCTTGGCGTGAAGGAGACCGTGGTCGTGCACTTCCCCGAGGGCGCCTTCGCGCGCACACGCAAGGGCGAGGACGTGTGGCAATCCTCTCTCAAGGTGCCGGCCAAGGACATCAAGGGCAGCGCCGGGGCCGGCGACGCCTTCTGCGCCGGCACGCTGCTCGGTCTGCATGAGGGCTGGGAGCTGTCGAAGTGCCTCCAGACCGGCGTGGCCGTCGCGGCGGCCTGCCTGACCGAGGCCACCTGCACCGGCGGCGTGAAGCCCCTCGCCGCCTGCCAGGCCCTCGTGAAGAAGTACGGCCAGAAGCCGGCTCTGGAGCCGGAGGATTGACTTGGCGGCGCAGTCCCGCCTCCGTCAGCGCCCGGGCCGCCCCGGGCGGTCACTTCAGCCGAAGCGTCTCGGCCAGCCGGTGGAGCCAGCCTTGGCCGGGGCCGCGCTTCACCGGCTTCATCGGCACGACGCGCACGCACGGGCCGTCGCATTTCGGGCAGTACGTGCGCTTCTTGCCACCTTGGAGGCCCACAATGCGCACCGCCGGGGTCGAGAACTGCTCACCGCAGCGGCTGCACCGCCATTCGGCGGCCTCCTCGGGATTCAGGCTGCAGCACGGGCGTCCGTCGGGCAGGAACTTGGGCGGGGGCGGAGGCGGAGGCGGGGCCTGCGGGATGGCCACCCGGGCGGGTGGATCCTTGAGCGTGAATTCCGCCGCGCCCAGCGTGAGCACGGATTCGGCCCGGAACTCCGCCTCCGTGACCGGCCTCCCGTCCAGGAACGTGCCATTGGTGGAGCCGAGGTCGCGCACGAGCACCGTCTCCTCCATCACCCAGATCTCCGCGTGCTGGGTGGAGATGGTGTTGTCATCGATGCGAATCTCGCACCCCACGGCACGGCCGACGCGGTTCAGTCCTTCCCGCAGCGGGAATTCCCGCAGGGGCAGTCCGCCGATTCTGAGCACGAGCTTCGCCATTTCCGCCTCGCCGTGAACATTGGATCCAGCCCCGCGGCCCTCACAACGACAAACTGGCTGCGCGGCGACCCCGGTCCTACCGGATCACCCACGCCTCCAGCGTGCCTTCGATGAACTGCTCGGTCGCGTCCAGGATGCGCGTCTCGTTCAGGTGGTAGTCCACATGCGCCTGCGCCGCCTCCGCGAGGCGCACGCGGCGATCACCGTCCGCGCCCAGCTCCGTGATCCGCGCCGCCAGCTGCTCCTCGTCACCGGGGCGAAAGGTGAGGCCGTTGTGATCGTGCGCCACGAGCGTCGGCGTGGCGCCGGTCTCGGAGCAGATCACCGGCAGACCGCAGGCCATCGCCTCCGCGAGGAAACGCGGCCAAGGCTCCGGCTCCTCGCGCGTGTACAGGAAGGCGTCGTGCTGCCGCAGCACGCCCGCGAGGTCGCGCGCCTGGTCGTTCGGCGTCAGGAACTGCACCGGGAGCTGCTGGCGGATGGCCAGCGAGCGCAGCCGCGCCACGAGGTCCGATTCGCCGCGGCCGTACACCGTGAGCGAATGCCGGCCGCCCTCACGACGCACCCGGCCCAACGCGTGGTGCAGCGTCTCGAGGCCCGAGCCGTCGTCCAGCACGCCGGCCCACAGCAGCTTCTGCACCGGCGCGGAGGGCGGCCGGATGGCCCCGAAGAAGACCTGCGTGTCCACGCCGGGCGGCGTGATCGCGGCATGCTGCACGCGGAAGCCGGCCGCCTCCGCGCGCTCCTTGAGCCACGGGCTGACAAAGGAGACGCGCTCGAACTTGAACGCCGCCAGTCCGCCCGGCGGCGGCTGCACCTGCGGCCCGTACAGCTCCGGCACGCGGTCGTAGCCGCGCGTGAGCCGCGTGGGCGCGGTGGCGTCCAGCCGGTTGCGCCGGCCGGTGAGCTCGAGGCTGGAGCGGCGGACGTTGGCCGCCGGGTTGTTCCAGAAGGCCAGCCATGGGTCGTCCCGCAGGCCGGGGCAGAGCCAGCCGTCCGCAACGTCGAAGGCGTGCGGCACGCCGGCCTTGTGCAGCGTGAAGATCAGGCTTTTCGAGAGTCCGAGCAGGCTGAAGACATGCACCACCGCGGGCTGGAACTCCGCCAGCGTCTCGCGGAGCACGGCGTGGTTGTGAAGCTCAAGCTCCTCGACCGGCCCGTAGTCCGTGACCCGCGGCAGCCCGCAGGCGCCGTTGAGCCGGAGGCGGCGTGAGATGTCCTCGTCGCGCTGTTCGGTCTGGAGGCCCCAAGTGGAAGTGAGGACGTGGATCTGGTGTCCACGCTGCGCGAGATTGCGGCAGATGGTCTCGCAACGGTGGTCGTGCGTGCCCGCGTGCAAGGGCGGGTAGAGGCTGGTGACCGCGAGGATTTTCAACAACCGGAGGCTGCCGCGCCCGGGAGGCGGGAGGCAATGACCGCGTGAAGGCCCGCGAGGAGCGCGGCCAATGCCCGCTTCGGGGAGGTTTCCGGCCGGAAAGGCCCCAAAGGCCTGATCGGAGCGACGCCCGGGGCGTCCCGCGGCCTAGAAGCGGGCCCTGCGCCGCCGGGCAAACTCCTAGCCCGCGAGGTAACGCAGCCCGCCCGTGCTGTCGCCGAAACGTTCCGCCTTCACGCCGAAGGCGTGGAGCATGGACAGGAACAGGTTGCTCATCGGCGTCTCCTGCGGATAGCGGATGTGCCGGCCGGACTGCACCGCGCCGCCGCCACGGCCGAAGAGGGCCACGGGCAGGTCGTCGTGGTTGTGCCGGTTGCCGTCGCTGATGCTTGAGCCGTACACCAGCACGGTGTTGTCAAGGAGCGTGCCTTCTCCTTCCTTCACGGACTTCAGCCGGCCGAGGAGGTAGGCGAGCTGGCGGCTGTGGAACTGGTTGATGCGGCTGATGCGCATCTGCTTCTCGTGGTCGTTCTCGTGGTGCGAGAGGGAGTGGTGCCCGTCGTTCACCCCGATGAAGGGGTAGGGCTTGTTGCTGCCCTCGTTGGCGAACATGAACGTGCAGATGCGGGTCGAGTCGGTCTGGAAGGCCAGCACCATCATGTCGCCCAGCAGCCGGAGATGCTGCTCGTAATCCGAGGGCACGCCGTCGGGGAGGTCCATCCGCGGGATGTCCTGCCGGACTTGGCCGGCCTCGCGCTCGGCGCGCTCGACGCGCTGCTCGATCTCGCGGACGGCGGTGAGGTACTCGTCGAGCTTGTTGCGGTCGTTGCCGGAGACCTGGGCGCCAAGGGCCTTGGCGTCGTCGAGGACGAAGTCGAGCACGCTGCGGCGGTACCGCAGGCGGCGGACCATGGCCTCGGTACGCTCGGCGTCCGAGCCGCCGCCGAAGAGGCGCTCGAAGACGGCGCGGGGGCGCAGCTCCTTGGCCATGGGAGTGACCTCGTTGCGCCACGAGATGTTGTTCGAGTAGGCGCAGGAGTAGCCGGAATCGCACTTGCCGGCCTGGCGGCCGGGTTCGGCGCCGATCTCCAGCGAGGCCAGCCGGGTGGCCTGGCCGACGTGTTCGGCGGCAGCCTGGTCCACGGAGGTGCCGGCGCGGATCTGCGAGCCTTCGCTCTTGAGCGCCTGCGAGCCGGTCAGCCACGAGGCGGCGGCGCGGGCGTGGTCGCCGGGGCCGTCGCCGTTCGGGCGGCCCTTGTCGTGCGTCAGGCCGGTGAGGATCGTCATGTCCCGCTTGAAGGGCGTGAGCGGCCGGAGGATGTCCGGCAGATCCAGCAGCGCACCCTCGTAGGCGGGCGTCCAGTGCGGCATGTGGACGCCGTTGGGGACGTACACGAACGCCAGGCGCACGGGCGCGCCGGCCGCGGCACCCGCCGTGCCGGCCAGCGCGCGGGCGGGCGCGAACGAGTCGAGCATGGGCAGCGCGAGCATCGTGCCGAGGCCGCGGAGGAAGGTGCGGCGGGGGAGGGCGTTCTGCGGGTTCATGGCTTGATGAAGGTTCAGATAGCCGCGGTGGCGGGGGAGTTCAAATGGTTTGTCAGTTCGCGCGCGCGGAAGCGGCGTCGAGCGCGGCGTGGCGGGCGGCGTCCTCGGGCTGGCGCTTGCGGAAGGGGTCGCTCCTCACGATGCCCAGCACGAGCGCGCTGAAGCGCTGGTCGTTTTCCTTGAGCCCGGCCACGACCGCGTCCACGGCGCAGCGGTCGTAGAACTCGAGGCCGCGGCCGAGGGCGTAGGTCATGAGCTTCTCGGCGAGGGCGGGCGGGAAGTCCTTGTGGTCGCGCAGCACGCGCTTGAGGTCGGCCGGGCTGCTGAGCTTCCGGCCGCCGGGCAGTTCGGCGGAAGCGTCCACGGGATGCTCGCCGTCCTTGTCGCGCCACGCGCCGATGCCGTTGAAGTTCTCCAGCGCGAAGCCGAGCGGGTCCATCTTCTGGTGGCAGGTGGCGCAGTCGGGCTTGTTGCGGTGCTGCTCGAGGCGCTGGCGCAGCGAGGCGGCCTTCACGGCGTGGTCGTCCTGCGGGATCTCGCCGACGTTCGGCGGCGGGGGCGGCGGCGGGGTGCCGAGAATCTGTTCGAGAATCCACTTCCCGCGCAGCACCGGAGAGGTGCGCGTGGGCACGGAGGTGATCGTCAGCACGCTGCCCATCGTGATCACGCCGCCCCGGCCGGTCTCGGGCGCGAGCTTCACGCGCTGGAAATCGTTCCCGGTGACGCCGGGCAGGCCGTAGTGCTTCGCCAGCCGCTCGTTCACGAAGGTGAAGTCGGCGTCGAGCAGTTCCCGGATCGGGCGGTCCTCCTTGATGATGGCCTCGACGAACAGCTCCGTCTCGCGGCGCATGGCCTCCTTGAGCTCCCAGTTCCACGCCGGGAACGCGCCGCTGTCCGGCTCGGTCTGCTCGAGGTTGCGCGTCTGGAGCCACTGGCCGCCAAAGTTCTGCACGAAGGCGCCGATGCGCCAGTCCTTGAGCATCCGGCGGACCTGGCCGTCGAGCACCTCGGGCTTCGTCAGCTCGCCGCGTTCGGCGAGCGCGAAGAGCTCGTCGTCGGGCATCGTGCTCCAGAGAAAGTAGGAGAGGCGGGCGGCAAGCTCATGGTCGTTCAGCTCGCGGTTCTGGCCGGGCTGAAGCTTCTCCGGGTCCAACTCCCAGCGGAACAGGAAGTGCGGCGACACGAGCACGGCCTGCAGCGCCAGCCGCATGCCCTCGGCGTAGCTCCCGCCGTCCTTCATCACCAGGCCGGCGAAGCCGGCGAGCTTCTCGGCCTCGGCGTCCGTCACGGGCCGGCGCCAGGCGCGGCGGGCGAACTTCTTCAGCGACTCACGCGCGGCGGCCAGCTCCTGCCCCTCGGCCGGCGGCTGCGGGATCAGGCGGCGGTGCGAGTCAGGGTAGTCATCTTCCCCGCCGCCGATCGGGCCGATGACCTCGAACGAGTTCAGGTAGAGGTTCCGGTCGCCGTCGGAGTTGAAGTTGTTGAGGTACGCCACGGCGAGGCGATGGCGGCCCTGCTCGAGCTTGACCGTCACCTCGAAGGTTTCCGCTGAACCCTCCACCGCCTTGATTGGGCGCGCGGCGACTTCCTTGCCGCCGACGCGCACCGCCATCTTCGGCGGCTCCGGCCCGGCCTGCTCGCCGTAGGCCCGGAGCCGCAGCACGTACTCGCCGGCCTTCTGGATATCCTGCTCGGTGAAGATCTCGCCCTCGCGGAAGAAGCCCCAGACACCGTCCTCCGCCACTGAGACCGCGTCGGCTTGGGTCGTGAACGCGCTGGCGGGCACGCGCCGCGCGCGATGGCGCCCGGGTGCCCCGGTCGAGATCGCCTGCTCCGCAATCTCCTCCGCGGCGGCGAGGTACTTCTCCATCAGCATCGGCGGGAGCGAGAGCACGTCGCCGATGTTGTCGAAGCCGTAGCCCACCTCGTCGGCCGGAAAATTTTCACCGGTGTCGTACCAGACGCCGATCAGGTCGCGGACGGTGTTCTGGTACTCGGTGCGGTTGAGACGGCGGATGGTGACCTTGCCAGGGTTGGCGGGGCCGGAGCAGTCGAAGCGCGCCAGCTCCGCGTCAATGAACTCGATCATCCGCGCGCGGTCCGCCTCCGAAGGCTGCGGCTTGTTCTCCGGCGGCATCTCGCGCGACTCGATCTGGTCCCGGACCTTCTCCCAGAAGTCGGTCGACTCAACGAAGCGCGGCGCCTGATGGAACTGCTCGAGGTTGACCTCGCCCCGCGCCTTCTCGTGACCGTGGCACGAGTAGCAGTAGTCCTTGAGCAGCGGCTTCAGGTGGGCCTCAAACGACGCGACGTCCGCCGCCCCCGCGGCGCACGCCGCGCACAGCAGCGCCAAGGCCGCGTGATGCACGCGGGCGCGATGTGCTTTTGGTGCTGCCATCATGTCCAAGCTCTTCCAGCAGACGCAGGCTGGCGAACAAAGATTTAATGAAAAACTCGGCCGCGCAAACCGCCCAACTCGGGAAGCTGACGGCCCGGCTCCAGGGAATGCCGGCGCAAGGCCGTTCAGTCTTGCCGCCCTCCCGGCTTCCGGCGGTAATCCCGCCGCCAAGCCCGCCCCCGGCATGCCCTGGATCCGACGCCAAGGAGAAGGACGCCAGCACCGGCACGCTCGAAAAGCGCCTCCGGGACAGCGCGGACCAGGTCCGTACCGAGCCGCAAGACCCGCCACCAGCTCCTTCAACCGATGAACGCAGACTCTCTTTCTGACACCGAAGTGGCCGCCCTGGCCGACGAAGTGGACACCCAACTGAACTCCCTCCAGGCCGCCCCCGCCGCGCGCGTCCGGCTCCACATGGCTGCGCCCGGTGAGCCGGCCGAGCTCCCCGCCGCCCCCGAGCAGCAGGCCGCCATCGAGCGCGCCACGGGCGAGCCGTTCGAGACCTTCTGGCAGAGATACCGGCGCCACGCCCGCCGCGACCTCTGCCTGCCCGGCGGCCTGCTCCACACCCAATGGGAGAAGTGGCGCGACCTCCAGAGCAAGGACGCCGTCAAGATGTCCCTCGCCGCGCTGGCCGGCATGGGCCTCTCCACCGCCAATGTTCCCGCCCTGGCCGTCGCCGCCACCGTCTTCCTCCTCAACGTCGTCGCCAAGATCGGCATCGCTGCCGTCTGCGAAGGCTGCGCGGAAGAGGAGGCCGCGCGCGACAAAGCCCGCCGGCAAGCCGCTGAAGACAAGTTCAATTCCCTTGAGTCAGCGAACCATCACAAGGAGCTGCCATGTCCACCGAACTGAACCTCCGCTTTCCCAAAGCCAGCCAGGTCATTGTCCGTTTGGGTGACGAGGAATCGGGCGAACTGCCGTTCTCGAATCCCATCGCCGACAAGGAACTCCGCGACCTCGCCTGGTATGTCGAAACCTACGGCGCCCATTCGCTCGGCGACCCAGACGACTCGGAAGCCAGGCGCATCGCCGGTCAGTTGCCTGCCTGGGGCCAGACCCTCTTCGACGCTGTCTTCACCGACCGCGCCGCCCAGCGCCTCTTCAACACTTTCCAAGACGACGAGGGCGACTCCCGCCTGCTGACCATCTCCGCCGAGCATCCCGCCATCCTCGCGCTGCCGTGGGAGCTGCTCCACGACCCCGCGTCCGGTGGCGGCTTCCTCTTCATGGAAACGCCGCGCATCAGCATCCGCCGCCGGGTGGCTGGAGCGACCGGCGGGCGCAAGGCTTTCAAGCCCGCCCCGAAAGACTCCCTCCACCTCCTCTTCGTCGTCAGCCGGCCCGCCGACACCGGCTTCCTCGACCCGCGCGCGGACTCGCAGCCGGTGCTCGACGCCATTGACCTGAACGCGCCCGGCCGCGTCTCTTGCGAGTTCCTCCGCCCGCCCACGCTCGACGCCCTGATCCAGCGACTGGAGGACGAGTCCAAAACGCCCGTGGACATCCTCCACTTCGACGGCCACGGCGTCTTTGATCGCCACGGCAACCTGCCGAACCGCGCCGCTGCAGCCCAGACCGTGCGCATCGCCCGGCTGGAGGAAGTCCTCCGCGACAAAAAGGTCGAAGTCCCCGTGGACCCGGATTGCCCGCCCCACACCGGCTATCTCCTCTTCGAGAAACCCGACGCCTCGCCCGACTTCGTCTCCGCCGCCAAGCTCGGCGAGAACCTTCATCGCCAC
>JBJXFY010000295.1:0-2968 GCA_046155815.1 Limisphaerales bacterium
AAGGCCGGCCTGCGGGAAGCAGGCCGGCCTTGGGAGCCGCGCAGACGGCGGGATCAGAACTTCACGCCGAAGTTCACGTACCAGAAGCGCTGGCGGAGGTCGTTCAGGCCGCGGTCGTACCGGTCCGCGAAGGAGCCTTCGACCAGCGGGGGCGGCTCGTCGGTGACGTTCAGGCAGCCGACGGTGAGCTTGATGTTGTACGGGAAGTTGTACGACGCCTGGATGTCGAAGGTCAGGTAGTCGTCCACTTCACGTTCAAAGCCCGCGGCCCAGTCATCCCGATAGGAATCGGTATAGTTGGCGTAGAAGCCGGTGCTGAAGTCGCCGTAGGTCCAGAAGAAGCTGCCGTAGCCCTTGAGGCGGGGGAGCGACTCGTAGCCAAACTCATCCGCGGAATAGTCGCCCAGCCGGTCAATGGCGGGGCCGCCCGGGATCTGCACCTGCTCATAGGTCAGCAGGTACTGCCACTCCATGGCGAAGGAGAAGGTGCCGAAGGAGTCCGTCTGCCAGTCGTAGGAGGCGGCGATGTCGAAGCCGTCAATGGTGTCGGAGCTGAGGTTCTGCGTCGGCACATTGGCGGTCTCGATCACGGTGCCGTCGCTGGGATCGGTCTTGAGCCAGGGCTGGTCGTTCTGCGCCCCCGAGGGCGTCTGGGCCTGCGAGCTGCCGTCGGCGAAGTAGTAGGTGTC
Source organism: Limisphaerales bacterium (assembly GCA_046155815.1). Lineage (GTDB taxonomy): Bacteria > Verrucomicrobiota > Verrucomicrobiia > Limisphaerales > CAIMTB01 > JBJXFY01. The sequence goes on from JBJXFY010000295.1 coordinate 690, forward strand.
CGGTTGCGGGTTGGGTACGTTGGCCGCGATCTGGTCAATCACGAACTGGGCGGAGCCGCCGGGAGTGTTCTCGCGCTCGATCTTGAAGTAGGTCAGGCCCAGCTTGAGGCCGGGCACCTGCTTCACGCGCCACTCGCCGCCGATCGTGTAGTTGTCGGCCTCTTCAGGCTCGAGGTTTGGATTGCCCCGCTGGGTGGTCTCGATCTGGGCGAAGGCGTCGTCGAACGGGTTGCGCACCTCGGGGAAGCTCTCCTGCGCCGTGGTGTACAGGTCGTCAAAGGTCGGCGCCCGGAAGGACGTGGACCACGAGCCGAACACCTGGAAAAACTCATCAAACGGCTGCCAGCCGAACTTCACGCCCGGGTTCGTGGTATCCCCGAAGTCGCTGTAGTAGTCATAGCGTCCCTGTAGGCGGACGTTGATGGCGTAGGCACCCGGCACGTTGTACTTGTCGCTGAAGATCGGGATCTTGACCTCGCCGAACAGCGAACTGATCGAGCGTTCACCGATGAGAGGATCCGCCCCGAGGAAGCCGATCAAGTCACCGGACTGCTTGTTCCCGTCCGGAATGCTTTCGCCACTGTCCTCCTGGTAGGAACCGCCGCCGACGACGCCGATGCCGCCGGCCGGCAGGTCGAAGACGTCGCCGCCCACGCGGCCGTCCACGGACCATAGCTCGGTCTCGCCCTTGGTGAAGAGGTCTCGCCGGACGCTGTTCAAGATAGCCTGGCTGCCCACATTGCCGAAGGGGTTGAAGGCGTCTGGCGTGTTAAGCCCGGCGAGCTGCTGGAGACCCGTCCGGTTGATGTCGCCCAACTCGTAATTGTCGCCGCGCTCGACGCTGTAGAGGAAGGCCGTCTCCCAGGACCAGGTCTCGGTGTCGGGCAGCTTGCCGCGCAGTCCGGGTACGAAGCGGAAGGCGTCCTTCTCGATGCGGTCAATGCGTGGGCCGAGCTCCACCGCGCGGTAGGCCCAGGAGGTGATGTTCCGGCCGAAGGGATTGTAGTAGTTGCTGGCCGGGATCGGAAAGCCGGCGGAACCGTTGCTGATGGGCGTCGGGGCGAGCTGGCTCTCCGATTCGCTGTGCGAGTAGAACGCGTCGGCAAAGAACTCGACGTGCTCCTCGAAGAGCTTGTAGTGGCCGGAGCCGAAGAAGCTGTAGCGCTCCGCGGGACGGATGGCGGGCGTGTAGTCGGGGAAGGGGAACTTGTCGAAGGGATAGACCTCGAGATCCGGGGTTCCCTCGTTGACACGGCTGGGATCGAAAATCTGCGCCATGCTCCAATGATAGTCGTTGGGTGTGTACCGGCCGGTGGCGTCGGGCACCGCGCCGCGGTTCAGCGACACGGGCACGTTCTGGGCGACGGGGAGGTTGGGATTGTAGAGGTTGTTGTCGCCCCGGAAATTGTTGGGGACGGTGAAGCGGCCGGGATTGCTGATCGAGGTGGCCACCTGGTTGATGTAATCGGCGTCGCGGCTTGAGGTATTCACGCGGGAGCGTTCGCGATCCTTGGATAAGAGGGCGTTCTGCTTGTAGTAGTTGCCCGAGAGGGTGAAGCCCGCCTTGTCGGTCGTGGTGCCCGCGGTGAAGGAGTAGTTCTGGCGGAGGGCGTCCGTCTCGGTGGTGTTGCCGATGTAAGCGCCCAGCTCCACGCCCTCGAAGTTCTCCTTGAGAATGATGTTGACCACACCGGCCACGGCGTCCGAGCCGTAGATGGCGGAGGCGCCGTCCTTGAGGATCTCGATGCGGTCAATGGCCGCAAACGGGATCATGTTGAGGTCCACCGCCGAGTCGGCGAAGGCCACGGGCGCCACGCGGCGGCCGTTGATGAGCACGAGGGTGCCGCCCGGGATGCCACGCAGGTTGATCTGCGACGAGCCGTCGCCGCCGTTGGCGTAGGACTCGCTGAGGTTCGCGCCCACCACGGCGGGGAGGCGCCGCACGACTTCCGCCGGCGTGGACACACCGCGGCGGACGAGGTCCACGGAGGTGATCTCAGTCACCGGCGTGAGGCCGACGAGGTCGGTCGTAGGGATGAGGGAGCCCGTGATGCGGAAGGGCGCCAGTTCCTCGATGCCGGCCGCCGGTTCCTGCGGGGCGGCGGCGTCCTGGGCCAGGGCGGCGGGGAGCGCGAGCAGTTGACCGACCGCACCGGCTGCGAGCGCCAGGCGGAGGCCATGCCCTGACTTCATGGGGAAGCGATGGTTCATGGGGATGTTTGGGTTTGGGTTTGAGGTGCCAATGCCTGAATTCGGCTTGAAGAGGGGACACTGACGGC
>JBJXFY010000303.1:0-13203 GCA_046155815.1 Limisphaerales bacterium
GGCGCAAGGTGAAGCTGCGGGCGGACTACGTGGGCTTCACGATCCCGGACAAGTTCGTCGTGGGCTACGGCATGGATTTTGCGGAGCGGTACCGCAACCTGCCCTTCGTCGGCATCCTCAAGCCCGAGGCGCAGCGCGCGGCGAGCGGGAAGGCGTGATGCACCAGGATCCAGGCCAAAAGCGAAGACGCGAAGGTCTCTCCTCACCTGGCCCCACGCCTCCGCGCCTTGGCTGTTCGTTTCCTGCCCGCATGAAGGTCGCCGTCCTGCTCTGGTCATACTTCCGCGAGCGCACAGGCACGGCGCGGCTTGAGTTGGACCTGCCTGCGGGCGCGACGGTGGCGGACGCGCTGGCCGCGACCTACCTCCGCTGCCCCGGGCTGGGACCGCTGCGCGGCTCGACCCTCGTCGCCGTCGGCCTCGACTACCAGCGGCCGGAGCATCCGCTGAAGGACGGGGACGAGGTGAGCCTGTTCCCGCCGGTGCAGGGAGGGTGAAGGAAATGGAAAATCCGAAATGCGAAACGGGGGAGGGGCGGGCATGAGGCGGGAGCTGACATTGACGGAGGCGGCGATTGACGAGGCGGCGCTGACGCGCGGCCGGGTGGCGTCGCCGGGCATGGGGGCGGCGGTGACCTTCGCGGGCGTCGTGCGGGGCGCGGAGGAGGGCGCGGCCATCACGGCGATTGACTACGAGGCCTTCCGCCCGATGGCGGAGCGGCAGTTTCACCTGCTCTTCGACGGGCTGGCGGAGCGCTGGCCGGCGGTGGAGTCCGTGCGGCTGGTGCACCGGCTGGGCGTGGTGGCGGTGGGCGAGGCGTCGCTTTGGGTCGAGGTGGTGGCGCCGCACCGGGCGGAGGCGTTCGCGGCGTGCCAATGGCTGATTGACGGGATGAAGCGCGTGGTACCGATCTGGAAGCGGCCGGTGGACCGAGCCGCGGCGCACGTCGTCGCCGTGGTCGGCTGTTGATTTCTGCGGCGCTTTCCAACGAACTTCGCCCGCCATGGAGTTTCCCTCCCTCAAGCTCAGGCGCGGCATTCATGTGATGCATGTCTTCTACCGCATCCAACGGGCGATCTGGGACCGGCTTCCGCCGGAGCAGTCCACCGCCGTGCTGGGCAAGCTGAAGAAGCTCCTGGCCATCCACAGCCATTCCTGCCAGCCGAACATCCGCAGCTACCTCAACCTCGGCGGCAAGGCCGACCTCGTGTTCTGGCTGCGGCACGCGGACGCCATGGGCCTCAGCCAGCTTCACCGCGACCTCGAGCACTGCTTCCCGGCCGGCGTGCTCCTGCCGGTCTTCAGCTATCTCAGCGTGACGGAGCTGACCGAGTATCAGGCCACCGAGGAGGACCGCCGGAGGCACGTCGCGGAGCTGGACAAGCTCGCGCCCGGCACGCCGGAGTTCGATCAGCGCCTCGCCGAGGTGGCCGAACGCCAGCAGAACTACGAGCACTATCGGCTACATCCCGAGCCGGAGGACTGGGAGGTCATGGCATTCTATCCGATGAACAAAAGGCGCGCCGGGGCCGACAACTGGTATCTGCTCGACCACGCCGCACGGAAGCAGCTCATGGCGGGCCACGCCCGGGTCGGCCGCAAGTACGCCGGACGAATCTCGCAGCTCATCACCGGCTCGACCGGGCTCGACGGATGGGAGTGGGGTGTCACCCTGGTCGCGCACCAGCTGGACGACCTGAAGGAGATCGTTTACGAAATGCGCTTCGACGAGGTGAGTGCGCGCTACGGGGAGTTCGGGCCGTTCTACGTGAACCTGAGGCTTGCGCCCGCGCAGATCTGGCATCACCTGCGCCTCTGAACGGAGCGCGGGCGGCCGTCTCCGGACCTCCGATTCCCATTCCCGGCCAGCGCCTCCCGCGCTGCTCAGGAAGCGTGTCCGGCCCGCTGATCCAAGGGCTGCTTAGGAACTTGCGAGCCCGGCCCCGGGAGCTTCTCCTCCGCCGTGCTTGCATTGATTGACTACGGTTCCGGCAACCTTCGCAGCGTCCACAAGGCGCTCTTGAAGGTGGGCGCGGGGGTGCGGGTCGTGACGCGGGGCGAAGAGCTGAGCAACGCCAGCGGCGTGGTCCTGCCGGGCGTCGGCGCGTTTGACGACTGCCTGAACGCCCTGCGGAGGCAGGACCTTCTCGGGGCGGCGCGCGACTACATCGCCGCCGACCGGCCCTTTCTCGGCATCTGCATCGGCTACCAGGCCCTGTTCGAGCGCAGCGAGGAGTTCAACTCCTGCGCTGCCGGCCTCGGGGTGTTCGCCGGACCGGTCGTGCGCTTCCCGGACCGGCCAGGGCTGAAGGTGCCGCAGATCGGCTGGAACCGGGTGGAGCTGGCCCGGCCGGACTGCCCGCTCTTCCGCGGTATCAAGGGGGGCAGCTTCGTCTATTTCGTCCACAGCTTCCACCCGCGTCCGGCCGACGAGTCCATCGTCTCCGCGTGGACGGACTACGGCGGGCGCTTCGCATCGGCCGTGTGGCGTGGCAATGTCTTCGCCACGCAGTTTCACCCGGAGAAGAGCCAGGACGTGGGCCTGCAGGTGCTGAAGAACTTCGCCGACCTCGCGGAGCATTGAGCCGCCCGGCCGCCGCCTACGCCTCGAAGCTCCGCCCGCAGCCGCAGTTTGAGCGCGCCTGCGGGTTTCGGATCTTGAACCCACCGCCCGTGAGCGCCTCGGAGTAGTCCACCTCGGTCCCGCGCAGGAAAGGCGCGCTGTCCGGGTCCACCACCACTCGCGCGCCGTCGAACTCCGCCTCCATGTCGCCGTCACGTACCTCGTCGAACACCATGCCGTACTGCATCCCGGAGCAGCCGCCCTGCTCGACATAGAGGCGCAGCGGCTTGCCGGCGTGCTCGGGCTGGTTCTCGCGCATTGCGCGCACCTCCTCGGCCGCCCGGGGCGAAAGCGTGACGATGGAATCGGTTACCGGGCTCATTTGCAGCATGGGGACCGTAGGCAGGCCCCCCAGCGTGTCAACGCGTGGCGCTCAGGCCGCGAAGCCTGCTCCCGTTCCCAACCCGCCATGTAGTCATGAGGCGACGGCGGGTGAGGACGATCCGGGCCAGGACGAAGGTCGCTCAAGGCCCGGCGCGCAGCTCCCGCACGCGCACCGCGAGCGCCTGCGCCGCGGCGGGGAAGGTCTTCTGCAAGGCCTCAAGAATCCGCGCAGCCTCCTCGCGACGCCCCAGCGACTCGGCGAGGCGCGCCGCCTCAAGGCCGGCCCGGTTCACCCAGAAGGCGTCCGCCGGTTCGCCGGGCCGAAGGTTCCCGCCGAAGAGCACCCGCAGGAAATGTTCCAGCGCCACTTGTCGAAGCCCGGCCTGGTCCTCCTCCGCCGCGCCGGCGGCCTGACGCTCGCGCACCAGGCCCAGCCCAACCTCCGCCTGGCTGCGCGCGGCGATGCCGCCATCGCTGCCCATCACCTCCAGGTAGAGCGCCGCCGCGTTCGTGTACGAGGCCGCCGCGCGGGCGGGATCAAGCTCCGCGCGCTGAAAGTGGGCGTTGGCCAGCTTGCCGCGCGCCAGCAGCGCCTCGCGCGTGCCGGGGAACTTCTCGATCACCGTCGCGAACGCCGTCATCGCGTCGGTGAAGCGGTCGTCTCCCTCCGGCTCGAACAGGAAGCTGTCGCCGAGCGCAAAATACGCCTGCGCAGCGAGGTTCGAGGTGATGAGCGCGTTGGTCCCCGCGGGTGGCCCCTGGGCAATGAGCCAGCGGAAGTACGGCTTGGCGTCGCGGTAGCTCTGTCGGGCGAGCGCCGCCCGGCCTGCCATCAGGCGGGCTTCGTGCGTCAGCGCGGTGGGCGGCCAGTTCGTCTGCTGGAAAAGGAGCTGGTACGCCGTCTCCGCGCCGACGTGGTCGCCGATGGAAAACAGATGGTCGGCCACCCACTGCTGGGCCTGCGGGGCGCGCGGGTCGCCCGGGAAGCGCGCGAGAAAATTGGTGAAACGCCCATGCGCCCCCGTGGCGTCGCCCTGCTGGAACGTCACCCAGGCCAGGTCGAAGGCCGCTCGCGGGCCGACCGGCGGCGGAGCCTCCGCCAGTGGCTCGAGGTTGCGCCTGGCGTCCGCCCAACGGCCCTCCCGCAGGTAGGAGCGGGCCAGTGCCAGCCGGACCTCGCCCGCGGCCACGGAGTTCGTGGCGCCCACGACGAGGCGCTCCAGCACTTCGCGCACCGCATCCGGCTGGCCGGCAGGCGCCAGGCTCTGCCCGAACAATGAAAGGGTGGCTTCCCGGAACTCACCCCCGGGAAACCACTCGAGGGCTCGGTTCACCGCCTCCGCCGCGACCTCACCCTGGCCGCCCGCCACCGCCGCGGCGGCGATCTGGTACAGGGCCCGCGGCAGCAGCCCTGCGCGGATCTCCGGCTCGTTGCCGTACGCCTCCACCAACCGCTGGAGAGTGGTGACCGCGGCCGGCGCGTTCGTGAGGGCGAGCTGAATGTCGCCAAGCTTGAAGAGCGCGACCGCCTGCGCCGGCGAGACGGGCAGCGACGCTGCGGCCGCGGCGAAGGCGGCGGCGGCGCCCGGAAGGTCGTCCGACATCACGGCGGCAAAGCCGAGCCCCAGCCACGCGCGTCCGGCAAGGGGCGATGGGGGCTGGTTGGCCGCCACCGGCGTGAGCAGGGCGGCGGCCACGGCCGGCGCATTGGTCGCCGCCCCCGGTCCCGGGCGCAGCGCGAGCTCCGCCAGCGCCACCGCCGCGGCGTCCGCCACGGGCGGGTCGGTGAAACGAGACCGGACCGCCCGGACCGCGGCGAGGAGCGGCGCGCGGTCCGCTTCCGGCGGCGCGAACGCGGGCACCAGCAGCAGCGATTCCGCCAGCTCGTCCGGCGGCGTGGCCGCGGCGAGGTTGTTCGTCAGGACGGCGACGGCCTCCACCGCCCGCCCCATGCGCGCCAGCAACGTCGCCTCAATGAGGCGGCTGCGTGCCGCGAGGGCGGGATCGCCGCCGGCGAGGGGGAGCAGGTTCGTGGCCAGTGCGAGCGCGGTGGCGGGCCGCGCGTTGGTGAGCTCAAGCGCGACCAGGAGCTGCTCCCGTTCCCAGACCAGCGGCGGTGGGAGGGCCGGCCGGCGGGCCGCCTCCAAGGTGGCGCGGGCCGCGTCAACCCGGCCGACGCGAAGCTGCGCCTCGCCGAGCAAAAGCCCGCCGCGCAACGTCAGTGGATCGTCCGGACGATCACGCAACGCGGCCGCGAAGGGCCCTTCCGCCGCCTCGAACAGCGCCGCCGCCGCCGCCGCCTCCCCGGCGCGCAGCCGCGCCTGTCCGGCTGCGACCGCGCTGGCGAGGCCCAGCGGCGAACCGGTCGCCTCGCGGAGCAGCTGCTCATAGGCGGCCACCGCACCGGCAGCATCGCCCGCGCCGGCGCGTGCCCGGCCAAGTTCGTAGAGGTATTGGTCCTTCAGCGGGCCCGCCGCGGGCAGGAGCTCCTCCAGCCGCCGGACGGCCCCGGCGAAGTCGCCGCTCTCGCTCCGGGCGCGGGCCTCCAGCAGCGCGGCGTCGGCGGCGAGCACGGACTGCGGGAACTGCTCGAGGAATCCGGCGAAGTCCCGTGCCGCCTGCTCCGCGAGCCCGCCCTGCAGCGCGCGCACCGCGGCGTCGAAGGCAAGCCGCTCCGGCGCGGGCTGGGCTTGGGCGGGGGGAGCGGAGACGAGCAGGAGCAGAAGGACGGGCAGGCAGACGGCAGTGTGCGCGGTCCAGAAGCCGAAACGCCGGGAGCGGCCGTTCCCGCTCCGTGACGGGGACTGGCCGGATGCCCGTGGCCCGGCGCGGGGGCAGCCCCGCGGAGATTGAACCTCGGCGTCCTTCATCGCGCTTCCATGCATCTTCAACCCGCCGCCAAGGCCGCGGCTTCCTTCGCCGCCCGCGTCGTGGGCAGCAGCCGGCGCAAGTATCGGCCCGTATGGCTGGCCTCGCACGCGGCGATCACCTCGGGCGGTCCCTCGGCCACGATCCACCCGCCACCCGCGCCGCCCTCGGGGCCAAGGTCCAGCACCCAGTCGGCCGTCTTGATCACGTCAAGGTTATGCTCAATGACGACAAGGGTGTTGCCGCCATCGCGCAGCTTGAACAGGACTTCGAGAAGCTTGGCCACGTCATGGAAATGCAGGCCGGTGGTGGGTTCGTCGAGCAGATAGAGCGTGCGGCCGGCGGACTTGCGGCTCAGTTCGGAGGCCAGCTTCAGGCGCTGGCTCTCGCCGCCGGACAGCGTCGTGCCGGCCTGGCCGAGCCGCAGGTAGCCGAGACCCACGTCCGCCAGCGTCGTGCAGATGTCGTGGAGGCCGGAAACGGCGCGGAAAAAGGTGACCGCCTCGTCCACCGTGAGGTCCAGCACATCGGCGATGTTGAGGCCCTTGAAGGTGATCTCCAGCGTCTCGCGGTTGTAGCGCCGGCCGGCGCACTTCTCGCAGGTGACGTAGATGGGCGGCAGGAAATGCATCTCGATCTTCTTCACGCCGTCGCCCTCGCACGCCTCGCAGCGGCCGCCGCGGACGTTGAAGCTGAAGCGGCCGGGACCGTAGCCGCGGACGCGTGCGGCGGGGAGCTGCGCGAAGAGGTCGCGGATCTGGTTGAAGAGGCCGGTGTAGGTGGCCGGATTGCTGCGGGGCGTGCGCCCGATGGGCGCCTGGTCAATGACCACCGCCTTCTCGAGCGCCTCGTGACCGCGCAGTTCGCGGTGCGCGCCGGGCCGCTCCTTGGAACCGTGCCACTGCCGGAAGAGCGCGCGCCGCAGGATGTCGTCCACCAGCGTGGACTTTCCTGAGCCGCTCACGCCGGTCACGCAGGTCAGCGCGCCAAGCGGGATGCGGACGTGGATGTCCTTCAGGTTGTTCTCCCGCGCGCCGAGAATCTCCAACCAGCCGCGCGAGGCGGCGGGCGTAACGCGCCGGCGGGGCACGTGGATGGCAAGGTCGCCCCTGAGATAGCGCGCCGTAAGCGAGCGCGGATTCCCCAGCACCTCCGGCAGCGTCCCGGCGGCCACGACCTGCCCGCCCTGGGCGCCGGCCCCGGGACCGAGGTCCACGACGTAGTCCGCGGCGCGGATGGTGTCCTCGTCGTGCTCGACGACGATGACCGAATTGCCGAGGTCGCGCAGCCGGCGGAGCGTGGCGAGCAGCCGGTCGTTGTCGCGCTGGTGCAGGCCGATGCTCGGCTCGTCAAGGATGTAGAGCACGCCGACGAGGCCGGCGCCGATCTGCGTGGCGAGCCGGATGCGCTGCGCCTCGCCGCCGCTGAGTGTGCCGGACTCGCGGTCGAGCGTGAGATAGCCCAGCCCGACTTCGCGCAGGAATCCCAGGCGGCTGCGGATCTCGTGGATGACCTCCCCGGCGATCTGCTGCTGCTGGGGCGTGAACTGCAGCGACGCGAAGAAGGCGTCCGCCTCGTCCACCGTCAGCCGGCATACGTCCATGATCGAGAGGCCCGGCACGGCGGGCTTCGCGCCGGGATTGAAGCGCGCGCCCGCCGCGGTCCCGCCGAGCGTGACGGCCAGCGCCTCCGGCCGCAGGCGCGTTCCGCCGCAGGCGTCGCAGTCCGTGGGCGACATGAACCCCTTGAGCCGGTTGCGCGTGGACTCGCTCTCGCTCTCGCGGAAGAGGCGGTCGAGGTTCGGCAGGACTCCCTCGAAGGTGCGCTTGGTGGCGGTGACGCCGTTCGCGCCCTTCCAGAAGTGGAAGGCGATCTCCGTCTCGCCCGCGCCGTGGAGCAGCGTCTGGCGGAAGTCCTCCGGCAGGTTCTTCCACGGCGCCTCAAGGCTCTGCCCGAAGTGCGCGGCCATGCCCTTCAACAGCGACTTGTAAAAGCTCACCATCCGTTTGCCGCCGCGCCGCCACGGCAGCACCGCGCCGTCCTCGAGGGACTTGTCCGGATTGGGCACAACGAGGCCGGAGTCGAACACGAGCTTCTGCCCGAGCCCATGGCACACGGGGCACGCACCCTGCGGCGAGTTGAAGGAAAAGTGCTTTGGCGTGAGCGGGTCGAAGCCCCGCCCGGTCACGGGCGACACGAAGCGCGTGGAGAGCGACTCCTGCGTCCAACGGGTCGGATCCGCCGCATCCGGAGGCTGGTGCAGCACGACCACGGCCCCCTGCCCCCACTTCAGCGCCGTCTCAACCGAGTCAGCCACCCGGGCCCTCACCTTGTCCTCCACCACCAGGCGGTCCACCACGGCCTCGATGGTATGCCGCCGCTTCGGCTCGAGCCGGGGGCGCGCGTGGTCGGCCAGCTCGACGAGCTGCCCGTCCACCCGGGCTCGCACGAATCCCTCGCGGGCGAGGCGTTCGAGCACGTCGCGGAACTCGCCCTTTTCCTCGGCCACGACGGGCGCAAGCAGCATCGCGCGCGAGCGCGGCGCCAGCGCCATCAGGCGCTCGATGATGTCGCTGGCGGACTGGCGGGTGATGGGAACGCCGGAATCGGGGCAATGCTGCGTGCCGAGGTTGGCGAACAGGAGGCGCAGGTAGTCGTAGATCTCGGTCGTCGTGGCGATGGTCGAGCGCGGGTTCGACGCGGAGGTCCGCTGCTCGATGGCGATGGCCGGGGCCAGGCCCTCGAGGAAGTCCACATCCGGCCTCTGGAGCTGGTCGAGGAACTGGCGGGCGTAGGCGGAAAGCGACTCGACGTACTTGCGCTGGCCCTCGGCAAAGAGCGTGTCGAAGGCCAGCGAGGACTTGCCCGAGCCGCTCACGCCGGTGAAGACGACGAGGCGGTTCCGCGGGAGCGTGAGGGAGACGCTCCGGAGGTTGTGCTCGCGCGCCCCGCCGATGCGGATGAAGTCCTGGGACATGTCGCCGGATTCCGCCGTGCGGCGGAAAGCCATTCGTACCGGCCGCCACGCACAGTGCCAAGCGCACGCGCGGGACGGCGCAGGGAAAGCTCCCGAACCCCGGCGCGGAGACCATGCCGGCCAGCCTCTGGCCGGCGATGCCGCCCCTTGGAAACTCCCGCCGCCCCGCCCCGGCATGTCACTTCGCCACTGCCGCCAGCTCCGGCCACAGACGCACGCCCATGCGCATCCCGGCCATGTAGGCGTCGAGGGAGAACTTTTCGTCCGGCGAGTGCGCGTTGTCGTCCGGCAGTGCGAGGCCGAGCATGAAGCTGTCGGCCTTCAGGTGCTGCTTGAAGGCGGCGATGATGGGGATGCTGCCCCCGCCCCGGACGAGCAGGCATTCGTGGCCGAAGCCAGCCGTGGCCGCGCGCATGGCCGCCTGGGCAAATGGGCCCGTCGGGTCCACGAGGTACGGGCCGCCGCCGGAGCCTTCCTTGAAGCTGAGCTTCACCGTGGGCGGGCAGATGGCCTTCAGGTGCTTCTTCACCAGCGCGAGGATCTTCTTCGGATCCTGGTCGGGCACGAGGCGCATGGTGACCTTGGCGCTGGCCCACGAGGGGATGATCGTCTTGCCGCCCTCGCCCTGGTAGCCGCTGGTGAGGCCGTTGATCTCGAAGGTGGGCCGCGCGGCACGCTGCTCGTCTGGCGTGTAGCCGGTCTCGCCGAAGAGGGCGCCCACGCCGACGGATTTCTTGAACTTCGCCTCGTTGAACGGTGCCCTGGCCATCAGCTTCCGCTCGTAGGCCGAGAGCTTCACCACGTCATCGTAGTAGCCGGGGATGGTGAAGCGGCCCTTTTTGTCGCGGAGCTGCGCAAGGAGCTGGCAGAGGACCATCGCCGGGTTGTCCACCGCGCCGCCGAACAGGCCGGAATGCAGGTCGCGGTCGGGGCCGTCCACGCGGATCTCCAGCGGCGCCATGCCGCGCAGCGAATAGCACAGCGCCGGGTGCTTCAGGCTGGGAATCTCGGTGTCCGAAACCACGAGCGCCTCACAGGCCAGCTCCTTCGCGTGCCTGGGCAGGAAGGTGTAGAGGGACTTCGACCCGACCTCCTCTTCTCCCTCGATGAGGAAGTTCACGTTGCAGGGCAGCTCGGTGCCGGTCTGGAGCCAGGCCTCGATCACGTTCACATGGGCCAGATGCTGGCCCTTGTTGTCGCTGATGCCGCGGGCATAGACGTTGCGTCCCTCGCGGCGCGGCTCGAAGGGCGGCGAGGTCCACAGCTCCAGCGGGTCCGGCGGCTGCACGTCGTAGTGGCCGTACACGAGAAAGGTGGGCTTCTTCGGATCCTGGTCCGGCGACTTGGCGATGACGACGGGGTAGCCGTCGGTCTTGCGGATGTCGGCCGCCATGCCGGCCTTGCGGCAGCGCGCGGTGATCCACTCGGCGCAGCGGCGCATGTCGTCCGCGTGGTCGGACTGGGCGCTGATGCTGGGGATGCGCGCGTAGTCGAAGAGTTCCTCGACGTAGCGTTCTTCGTTGGCGGCGAGGTGAGCGAGGATGGGTTCGAGGGGCATGGGCAAGGGAAGATTGTCGGAGTTGGCGTTTGAAGGACGGGAGATTACGTAGCCGCGGCGCACGAGAATTCAAGCGGATTGGCCGGCGGCCCCTCATTGACGCCGTCACACGCGGCCAGCCACCTTTGCGGCGCTTTCCCGAAATGAGCGCCGCCAACATCCAGTCGCTGCTGAAAGAGTCCCGCGTCTTCAAGCCGGCCAAGGCCTTCGCCGCCCGCGCCCGCATCAAGTCCCTCGCGCACTACCGCCGGCTCTGGACCGAGTCCGTGAAGCACCCGGAGAAATTCTGGCGGAGGCAGGCCGAGGCCGAGCTCGTCTGGCAGAAGCCCTTCACGAAGGTGCTCCAGTGGAAGGAGCCGTTCGCGAAGTGGTTCCTGGGCGGACGGCTCAACGTCTCCGCCAATTGCCTCGACCGCTGGCTCGGCACTCCCACCGCCAACAAGGCCGCCCTCATCTGGGAAGGCGAACCCGCCGCCGACGGCGTCCCCGGCGAGGAGCGCACCCTCACCTACGCCCAGCTCCACCGCGAGGTCTGCCGCTTCGCCAACGTCCTGAAACGGAATGGCGTCGGCAAGGGCGACCGCGTGATCCTCTACTTGCCGATGATCCCGGAGGCCGCCATCGCCATGCTCGCCTGCACGCGCGTTGGCGCCGTCCACAGCGTCGTCTTCGGCGGGTTCAGCGCCCAGTCCGTGGCCGACCGCATCCAGGACTGCGGTGCGAAGATGGTCATCACCGCGGACGGCGGCTTCCGGCGCGGGGCCATCGTGCCGCTCAAGAAGAATGTCGACGAGGCGCTCAACCTCACCGACTCCCGGGGCGAGTCTCTCACCGGGACGATCGAGAAAGTCGTGGTGGTCCGCCGCTGCGGGAACGAAGTCTCCATCACCGAGGAGCGCGACGTCTGGTGGCACCGTGAACTGGAGTATGTAAGCGACCAGTGCCCGCCGGAGAGGCTGGATTCCGAGGCCCCGCTCTTCATTCTCTACACCAGCGGCTCGACCGGGAAGCCCAAGGGCATCCTCCATTCCACCGCCGGCTACCTGCTTGGCGCCAAACTCACAGCCAAGTACGTCTTCGACCTGCGCGACGAGGATGTCTACTGGTGCACGGCCGACGTGGGATGGGTCACCGGCCACACCTACATCGTCTACGGTCCGCTCGCGAACGGCGCGACCTGCGTCATGTACGAGGGCGCGCCCAACTGGCCCGAGCCCGACCGCTTCTGGCGCATCATCCAGAAGTACCGCGTGACCATCCTCTACACCGCGCCCACGGCGATCCGCGCCTTCATGAAGTGGGGGGACGACTGGCCGGGGAAGCACGACCTCTCTTCCCTGCGCCTTCTCGGCTCCGTCGGTGAGCCGATCAATCCCGAGGCCTGGATTTGGTACCACAAGGTCATCGGCGGCGGGCGCTGCCCCATCGTGGACACCTGGTGGCAGACCGAGACCGGCGGCATCATGATCACGCCCCTGCCCGGCGCCACGCCGCTCAAGCCCGGCACCGCCACCCTGCCCTTCTTCGGCGTTCAGCCGGAGGTGGTGGACGACGCCGGCAGGCCCGTGCCCCGCAACAGCGGTGGCAAGCTTGTCATCCGCAAACCCTGGCCCTCGATGCTGCGCGGCATCTGGGGCGACCCCGCGCGGTACAGGGAGACGTACTGGAGCGAGGTGAAGGGCAGTTACTTCACCGGCGACGGCTGCCGGCAGGACCGGGATGGCTACTTCTGGATCGTGGGCCGCATTGACGACGTGCTGAACGTGGCCGGCCACCGCATCGGCACCGCCGAGATCGAGAGCGCGCTGGTGAGCCACCCGTCCGTGGCCGAGGCCGCCGTGGTCGGCCGGCCCGACGAGCTCAAGGGCCAGGCCCTCGTGTGCTTTGTCACCCTGAAGTCCGGAATCACTCCCGCGCACGAGCTCAAGGCCGAGCTGCGCAACCATGTCGGCAAGGAAATCGGCCCCGTGGCCAAACCCGATGACGTGCGCTTTGCCGAGGCGCTGCCCAAGACACGTTCCGGCAAGATCATGCGCCGCCTGCTCAAGCAGATTGCCGCCGGCGTCGAGGTGAAGGGCGACACCACGACCCTCGAGGACTTCACCGTGATCGCCAAACTGGCAACGGCGGAGGAGTAGCTTGCACGGCTCGGACATGCCGCTCAGGCCGACCTCCGTGTCTGCCGCCGAACTCAATCGCCTGCTGGAGAGCCGGCCTTTCAAACCGTTCACCGTCTTTCTGCCCCAAGGCACCGGCTTCGAGAAGCCGCATCCGGAGTTCGCCCGGCCGACGCCGGCGGGCAGAGCATTGATTGCCGGCCGTGCCGATCAGGACGGGGAGAACCTGCTGGATGAGCCGCTGATCACGCAGGTCAAGGTGCTGCCTTCCCCGTCGTGACGGTAGTGACGGTGCTGGCGCTTCCACCGATCTCGCTGCGGCTTTTTCACCAACGTAGCGAGGATGAGTGTGGCCGCCGTACTGCGTCGCCGGATGCCTTCATTCACGCCCTGCGATCCTTGATCGCCGCCAGGACGTCCGCCACCGCTTCCGCCCTCGGCTTTGCCCCGACGTTGCCCTTGCCATGCAGACGGACGCTCACGGCGCCGGCCTCGAGGTCGCGCTGGCCTACGACGAGCATGGTGTGGACCTTGGCCTTCTCGGCGTCGGCGATCTTGGCCTTCACGGGGTTGGCGCTGATGTCGGCCTCGGCGCGGACGAAGGCGGCGCGCAGCTCGGCGGTGATGGCCTGCGCGTAGTCCACGAGCGCGGGATCGTCGTTGAGCGTGAGCACGCGGACCTGCTCGGGGGCGAGCCAGAGCGGAAAATTCCCGGCGTAATGCTCGATGAGGAACCC
>JBJXFY010000310.1:0-7352 GCA_046155815.1 Limisphaerales bacterium
TCCAGCACCAGCAGCATGTCCTCCCAGACCTTGCGCTTCTCGGTGATGGCCTCGTTCCGCAGCAGGTAGGCGGGATGGAAGGTGGGCATGACGGGGATGCCGCGGAAGCTTTGCCAGCGCCCGCGCAGCGCGCCCATCGAGGACTTCGTCTGGAGCAGGCCCTGCACCGCCGTCGCGCCGAGCGCCACGATCACGCGCGGCTGGATGATCTCGAGCTGCGCCATGAGGTAGGGCTTGCAGGTGTCCATCTCGGCGGCGGTAGGCGGGCGGTTGCCGTACGCCTGACCGGACGTGTCGGGCCGGCACTTGAGGATGTTCGCGATGTACACCCGGTCCCGGCCGAGGCCCATCGTCTGGATGATCTTCGTGAGGAGCTGCCCGGCCTTGCCCACGAACGGCTCGCCCTGCGCGTCCTCGTCCGCACCCGGCGCCTCGCCCACGAACATCAGCGCGGCGTTCACGTCGCCCACGCCGAACACCACCTGCTTGCGCGTGCGCGCCAGGTGCGGGCACTTCAGGCAGCCCAGCGCGCGCTGGCGGATTTCCTCCATCGCCGCGGCCTTCGCCCCGGCGGCCAGCGGGGGCGGAAGCGGGGCGGCCGGAGGAGCGACGGGCGGAGCCTCGGATGGTGACGCCCCCGTCGGAGCCGGCACCGGGCGTGTTGCCGCTGCGGGGCGCGACGCCGGAAAGGCGGCAACCCTCGCGGCGGCGGGCGGCGACTTCAGCTCCGCCAGCAGCGCCGTGGACACCGGGACGAAACGCACGCCGTCGGCGCGCAGGGCCTCCAGGTGCGCGATCGTGGCGTCGAGCAGCGTCGCAAAGGCGTCGGCCATCGCCGGCAGGCTAGGCAGCGGGCGGCGCGGTGGAAAGCGCGGGCGGGCCCCGGGAAAGCAAACGCGCCGTCCCGTAGGGCGGGACGGCGCGTGGGGCCATCAAGGCGTTCAGGCCGCGACCTTCGCGGCGGCGTTCAGCCTGAGGGCGAGGCGGGACTTCTTGCGGTCCACGCGGCCCTTGGGCAGGACGCCCTTCTTGGTGGCCTTGTCGAGGGCGCTGACAACCTCGGGCAGAAGCTTGGCGGCCTCCTCGGGCTTGCCGGCAGCCACGAGGCCCTTGAGCTTTTTCTCGAGCGACGAGGCGCGGGAGCGGGTGCGCTGGTTGATCTGGCGACGGCGCTCGTTGCGGCGCACGCGGCGTTCAGCGGAGGCGGTGTTCGGCATGGTCGGACGGTCGGTCGTTAAGAGGCGGCCAAGCTAGGGGAGGCGCGGGGGGTGTCAACGGCGGGCCAGGGCGGGTTCAAGCCAGCAGCCGCCCGACCGCGGCCCAGACCCGTTCCGCCACCTCGTCCACCATACCCTCCGCCAAAACCTTCACCACACGGTCCGGCTCGGCGGCGGCGATGGCCGCGTAGGCGGCCTCCACGCGCGCGAAGAATTCTCCGCCCGCGGCCTCGAAGCGGTCCCCGCCCGCGCCCCGCGCCACGACCCGCGCGGCGGCGGCCTTCGCCCGCAGCGCGAGCCAAAGGGTCAGGTCCGGCCGCGTGGGACCGACCGCGGCATCAATCACGGCGCGCACCAGCGCCAGCTCCAGCCCGCGCCCGTGGCCCTGGTAGGCGGTGGTTGAATCGTAAAAGCGGTCGCACACCACCACCTCCCCGGCGGCAAGCGCGGGGCGGATGACCTCGCGCACCAGCTGCGCGCGGCTGGCATTCATCAGAAGCAACTCCGCCTCGGGGGTGAGGCCGGGGCCGGCGCGGTGCTTCACGAGGTCGCGGATGGCCTCGCCCACGGCGGTGCCGCCGGGTTCACGGAGCTCGCGGACGACACGGCCGGCGGCGCGGAGGCGCTCGGCCAGGAGCCGTGCCTGGGTGGACTTGCCCGCGCCCTCGGTGCCTTCGAGCGTGATGAAGAGGCCGGCCATCCGCGGCCTACCGGTTCGCGACGGGCGGCGCGGCCTGGCTGAGCCGCGGCGTGCCGGACGCAGGCTTCCTCAGGTCGCTGACGGCCTGCGTGAGGTAGGCGGCGAGCGAATCAATCTGCTCGTCCGTGAGCGGGCCGCCCTCGCTGGCGGCGAAGGGCGCCATGAGCGATCCGTGCCGCCCGAAGGTGATCCACTTGATCCAGTGGTCGCGGTCGGTGGGGTGCGGGAGATTCTTGAGGTCAGGCACCATCGAGGCGCGGTTGTGCGAATCGTGGCAGATGCCGCAGGCGGCGTTGTAGAGGGCGAGGCCGGTCTTGCCGGCGGCGGGAGCGCTGTGGCAGTTCGCGCAGTCGCCGCGGAAGATCGCCTTCCGGTCGGCCATGGCGATGCGGAGGTTGCGCTCGCGCTCCTCGTCGTGGGTCATCCCCGGTGTGCCCATGCCGGAGGGCATCGGCGCGTGGGCGCGGATGGTGAGGGGCTGGCGGCCGGCGCTGGACTCCACGAAGACGGACTTGGTGATGACGCCGTACTTGCCGCGGAGGTCCAGCATCACCTCGAACTGGCCGTCGCCGCCGGGCGCGACGACCCACGGCATGGCCGGCGAGCGCGGCACGGTACAGCCGCAGGAGGTCCGGATGGCGTGGATGACAACCTCGCCGGGCAGGGTGTTGGTGAAGGCGAAGGCGTAGAGCACGTTGGTCACGCCGGTGCCGACGGTCTGCTCCTTGAGCGTCGCGTCGAAGAGCAGCGCGCCGGACTGACCGGGCGACTGGGCCCGGCCAAACAGAGAAAGCGCCGCCGTCAGGAGGCACACGGGGAGGAATGCGACGGGCCCACGCATGGAGGAACGCTTAGCGCGGCCGGCGGCACCGCGCGAGCAGATTTCGGCCCCCGCCCGGCCCGGCTCCTGGACGCGGCTGTCGAACACGCTGCGCCGGCCACCCCGCTCCTGTCCTCCACGCTGCGCAGTTGCCAGCGTGGTGAATCCGGCGAAACTACCGGCGTGCCCCACATCGCCGTGCTGCTGTCCCTCGCAGTGCTCGTGCTCGCCCGCACGGCGACGGCGACGACAAACCTGCCCGCCTGGTCGCTGGTGTGGGCGGACGAGTTCAACGCGGGCACGCGGCCGGACCCGGCGTTCTGGGGCCACGACCTTGGCGGCCATGGCTGGGGCAACAACGAGCTGCAGACCTACACGTCGCGGCCCGAGAACGCGCGGATCGAGAACGGCCACCTCGTCATCGAGGCCCGCCGTGAGACCTTCACCGGCATGGACGGCCGGACGCGCGACTTCACCTCCGCCCGGCTGAAGACGCAGGGCCGGGCCACGTGGACCTACGGCCGGTTCGAGGCGCGCATCCAGGTGCCGGAAGGCCAGGGCCTCTGGCCCGCCTTCTGGATGCTCGGCGCGGACATCACCACCGTGTCCTGGCCGGCCTGCGGTGAGATTGACGTGATGGAGAACATCGGCCGCGAGCCCGCCACGGTGCAGGGATCGGTGCATGGCCCGGGCTACTTCGGCAGCAACCCCGTGGGGCGGGACTACCAGCTCCCGGCCGGCCAGCGCTTCGCCGACGACTTCCATCTCTTCGCCGTCGAGTGGGAGACCAACCGCATCCGGTGGCTGGTGGACAACCAGCCGTTCCTGACCGTCTTCCCGCAGAGCCTGCCACCCGGCGGGCAGTGGGTCTTCAACAAGCCTTTCTTCCTGATCCTGAACGTGGCCGTGGGCGGCAACTGGCCGGGCAGCCCGGACGGCTCGACGCCCTTCCCGCAGAAGATGCGCGTGGACTACGTGCGCGCGTACACGCGCTCCTCCGCGCCTTCACCGGAGATGCGGCTCGGGCGCGCCGCCAACGGCACCATCGAGGTCCGCTGGCCGGGGCTGTTCCCGCAGGCCGCGCTGGAGACGACCGGCCAGTTTGGCGGCCTCTGGCGCCGGGAACCCATCCTGGGCCGGCGGGAGGCGGGTGATTTCGTCGCGCCCTTGGGGCCGGGCTTCTACCGCCTGCGCGTCCCGTAAGGCCCCCCGCCCCGGCCGGCGTCACCCCACGACCGTCACCGGATTCTCGAGCTGCCCGATGACGCTGATGGCGATTCGCACGACGTCGCCGGCGGCCAGCGTGAACTCATTGGGCGGAACAATGCCGGTGCCGGTGAGCAGCACCGCGCCGCGCGGGAACGACTGGCTGCGGAACAGGTACTCAACCAGCTCGGCGAACCGGCGCTTGATGCGGTCCACGGGAGTCTCGCCGGCGAACACCTCGCGGCCGTCGCGCAGGATCGTCAGGCGGATGGTCCAGGTGCGCGCGGCGGCCTCGTCCGCGCCGAGGACCACGCACGGACCGAGGGCGCAGGAACGGTCGTAGATCTTGGCCTGCGGGAGGTAGAGGAGGTTCTCGCCCTCGATGTCGCGCGAGCTCATGTCATTGCCGACGGTGAAGCCGGCCAGCTCGCCGCGGGAGTTGAGCACCAGGGCCAGCTCGGGTTCGGGCACGTTCCACTTCGCGTCGGCGCGGATACCGACGGCCTCCCCGGGGCCGACGACCTTTTCGGGCACGGCCTTGAAGAACAGTTCCGGCCGCGGCGCCTCGTACACGTGGTCGTAGGCGCGGGCGCTGAAGTCGCTCTCCTCCATGCGCGCGGACCTGCTGCGGAGGTAGGTCACGCCGACGGCCCAGACCTCCTGCGCCTCGACGGGCGGGAGCAGGCGGATCGCCGCCAGCGGATGTACCGGCAGGTCGGGGCGCAGCAGCGCGGCGACGCGGGCGGCGGGGCCGGCGCTTTCGAGCACGGCCGTGAGCGAGCCAAGGCCGGCGGCGGCGAGGTCCACCACGCCATCGTCGCGGAGCAGGCCGGGACGCACGGTGCGGTCCGGGGCAAGGAAACGGACGAGTTTCATCAGGACGGCGGAGGGTGAGGCGGGCACGGCGGCCGAGGCAACCGGCGTCTTGACCGGCAGCCGGCCGGGGAGCCGGGTGGATGAGACTCCGGTTTGCCATGGGCCTCGGAGACTCATCACCTCGCCGCCTCCGCCTCGCTCGCCGCGGGGCGCCCCGCCCGTATCCTGATCCGTGACGGAATCCGCCTTCACCGTATCCGGCATGACGTGCGCGAACTGCGCGCGGCATGTCCGCGAGGCGGCGGAAGGCGTCGCCGTCGTGGCCACGGCCACCGTGGACCTGCCGGCCGGCCGGCTGGCCGTGCGCTGGCGGCCGGGAGCCGTGGCCGACCGGGCGGGCGTCATCGCGGCCGTGGGCGCGGCCGGATACACCGCCCACGAGACTGCGGCCGCCGAGTTGTCCGGCCCGCCTGCGTCCGTTTGGAGATCGTGGCGGGTCTGGCTGGGCGGCGGGGTGACGCTGTTCCTGATGCTCGGTGAATGGGCGCTCGGCCTCGGGCACGCGCGGTGGTTCCAATGGCTGGCCTTCGCGCTCGCGCTGCCGGTGCAGGTCTTCCTCGGCGCGGCCTTCTATGCCGGCGCGTGGCGGCAGCTCCGCCGCGGCGCGTCGAACATGGACACGCTCGTCGCGCTCGGCTCCACGGCAGCCTTCGGCTTCAGCGCGTGGGTGCTGCTGGCCGGCGCGGGCGGGCACGTCTTCTTCATGGAGGCGGCGGCCATCCTCACCCTCATCACGCTGGGGCACGCGCTCGAGGCCGCGGTGTCGGCGCATGCCGCCGGCGCGTTGCGGGCGCTGATGCAGCTCGCCCCCGACACCGCGCGGCGGATCGAGGGACTCGCCGAGCGCGAGGTGCCGGTGGCGAAGCTCAGGCCCGGTGACCGCATCGCGCTGCGGCCCGGCGACCGCGTGCCGGTGGACGGCGAAGTCTCCGCCGGCGCGGGCGCGGTGAACGAGGCGATGCTCACCGGCGAATCCGCGCCGGTCGAAAAGGCCGCGGGCGCGAAGGTCTTCGCCGGCACGGAAAACCTGGACGGCCGCCTCGTCGTGCGCGTGACCGCCACCGGCGACGCGACGGCGCTGGCGGCGATCCGCGCGGCCATCGAACGCGCGCAGAACAGCCGGGCCGGCATCCAGCGGCTGGCGGACCAGGTGAGCAGCGTGTTCGTGCCGGTGGTGGTGCTGGTGGCGCTGGCCACGGGATTGTGGTGGGGGCTGGCCTACGAGCACGCGCGCGGCGTCCACGCGGCGCTGGCGGGCGGGCTGTGGCGCGTGCCGGTGCCGGAGACGCCGCTGGCGGCCGGCGTGATCCACGCGGTGGCGGTGCTGATCATCGCGTGCCCGTGCGCGATGGGCCTGGCGACGCCGGCGGCAATCATGGCCGGCGTGAACGCGGCGGCGCGGCGCGGCATCCTCATCCGCGACGGCGCGGCGCTGGAGAAGGCCGGGCGCATCAACACCGTGGCCTTCGACAAGACGGGGACGCTGACGGAGGGAAGGTTTGAAGTGCGCGGCGTGACGCCGGCCGGCAAAGCCACGGAAACCGAAGTGCTGGCGGAGGCCGCCGCCCTGGCCGGCGGCTCCACGCATCCCATCAGCCGCGCCATCGCCGCCGCGGGCCCCGGCCCGCCGCAACGCAACCGCTGGCGGGATTGGCGCGAGCTGCGTGGCCGGGGCGTCGAGGCGGTGGACGCCGCGACCGGCGAAACGTGGCGGCTCGGCGCGCCGGCATGGCTGGCGGAGGCTGCGGGAAGTTCCGGGGCCGCGATCCCTGCCGTGCCCGGTGTCACCCGCATCGGGCTGGCGGCGGGCGGCGCCCTCCGCGGCTGGATTGACCTCGCGGACCGGCCCAGGCCCGCCGCGGCGGAGGTCATCGCCGCCCTGCGCGCCCAGGGCCTGGGCGTGGTCATGCTCACCGGCGACCAGCCGGCCGCGGCCGCGGCCATCGCCGCGCAGGTCGGCATCGCGCCGGACGACGTGCGGGCCGGCGTGCGGCCCGAGGACAAGGCCGCGGCGATCCAGGCCTTCCAGCAGGCCGGCCGGCGCGTGGCGTTCGTGGGCGACGGCATCAACGACGGCCCCGCACTCGCGCAGGCCGACCTCGGGTTGGCGGTGGGCGGCGCGAGCGACGTGGCCCGCGGCGCGGCGGACATCGTGCTCCTCCGCGCCGACCTGCCGGCCGTGCCCGAGGCGCTGGGACTGGCGCGGGCCACGCTGCGGACCATCCGGCAGAACCTGTTCTGGGCCTTCTTCTACAACGCCGCCGCGGTGCCGCTGGCCGCGCTGGGCTTCTTCAGCCCCGTGCTCTGCGCGCTGGCGATGGGCCTGTCCGACCTGATCGTGATCGGCAACGCGCTGCGGCTGCGAGGGTGGAAGGGGAGGTAAGGCCCAAGTCCAAAATTCTAAACTCAAGGAAAGCGCCAAGTCGAGGTTCCCAGTGCCCGGAAGCCGGGGAACGCCGGACGGGTCCTGAATCGCGACGGCAGGATGCCGTAGTCACCCGCAGCCAGGATGGCTTCGCCACGCGCGGGCGGT
>JBJXFY010000396.1:0-3346 GCA_046155815.1 Limisphaerales bacterium
GTGCGAGGAAATGCTGGAGTACTTCGACAGCTACGCGGCCGCGGGCGGCGAGGGCGGGCTGGTCCTGTTCGGCGTGAGGCTGATGAAGGTGCCCGCCGCGCCCTACCTGCACCTGGCGGGCGTGCTGCCGCCGCGGGACCGGATGGCCGCCTACGAGGCTGCCGACGTCACCATCGCCCCGCGCGGCGACGACCTGACAAGCGAGTCCGTGCTCGAGAGCTTCGCGGCGGGCACGCCCGTGCTGGCCTCGGCCGCCAATCCGGCCGCCGTGGACCATTGCCGGAAGAGCGGCGGCGGGCTCTTCTACGCCAACCGCGACGAGTTCGGCGCCGTGTTGACGCGGCTCATGGCGGACGAGGCGTTGCGGGCGAAGCTCGGGGAGAACGGCCGGCGGTACGTGCGCCAGCAGTTCAAGTGGGAGGCGACGGTGGGGCGTCTCGAGCGGCTGCTGACCAAGGTGCGGCCCCGTTAGACTGCCGCCGCACGGCGGCCGCCCTACTCCTGGCCGAGCGCGCCGACCGTGCGTGCGCCGCGGACCGGCTGGGCCGTGGACCCCGCCTCCGGATCAGCGCGCCTGCGTCGCGGACGGATGTCGTGACGCTTCATCATCTCGTTGAGGGTGGTCGGCTTCACCCGCAGCATCTCGGCCGCCCGCTTCTGCACGCCACCGGCGGCCTCGAGCGTCGTTTCGATCAGGCGCCGCTCCAGGTCAGCCACCACATCCTTCAGCGAGAGCCCTTCGGGCGGCACGATGAACTGCGGAATCTCGAACGCCGCGGACTGGCGAACGTGATCCGGAATCAGGTCCGTGCCGATGTGCGCCCCGGTGGCCAGCACCACGGCCCGCTCGATCACGTTCTCCAGTTCGCGCACATTGCCGGGCCAGTCGTAGGCCATGAGCTGGTCCAGCGCGGCCGGGTCGAGGTCGAGCGTGCCCCGCTGATTCTCCTCGCGGTACTTCTCCAGGAAGTGCTGCGCGAGGAGGGGAATGTCGTCCTTCCGCTCACGAAGCGGCGGCAGGTACACATTGATCACGTGGAGCCGGTAGTACAGGTCCTCGCGGAACCGGCCCTCCTCCACCATCCGCTTGAGATCGCAGTTGGTCGCGGCCACGATGCGGACGTCGACCTTGATCGTCTCGGTGCCGCCGAGGCGCATGAACTCGCGTTCCTGCATCACGCGCAGCAGTTTGGCCTGGGTCTCGAGCGGCACATTGCCGATCTCGTCGAAGAAGATCGTGCCCTTGTCGGCGAGGTCGCAGAGTCCCTTTTTCGGGTACACGGCGCCGGTAAAGGCGCCCTTGACGTGTCCGAAGAGCGTCGACTCCAGCAGGTCCGACGGCAGGTTGCCCGAATTGACCGTGATGAACGCGCGCTCGGCCCTGGGCGAATTCAGGTGCACGGCCCTCGCCACCAGTTCCTTGCCCGTCCCGCTCTCGCCGGTGACCAGAATCGTCGAGCGACTGGGCGCGGCCTGGATGACCAGGTTGAACACCTGCCGCATGCGCGCGCTGCGTCCGATGATGCCGGCAAACCTCGGCGCCTGCGCCTGCAGGTGCTGGCGGAGTGCCGTGTTCTCGGCCACCAGCCGCCGGCGCTCGACGGCATTCCTGACCACCACGAGCACTTCGTCGTTCTTGAACGGCTTGCTGATGTAGTCGAGTGCGCCACGCTTCATCGCGGCGATCGCGCTTTCGACCGACGCAAAGGCCGTCACCATCATCACAGGCAGATCGTCGTCGAACTTCCGGATCTCCTCGAGCACCTGCAGCCCGCCCATGTCGGGGAGCATGACGTCGAGGAGCACCGCGTCCAAGGGCACGGTCCGTGCCAGTTCCAGCCCGTCGGCGGCCGTCGCCGCCAGGTGGACGCGGTACCCTTCCCGCGTCAGCAGGGTGTCGAGAATCTCGCGCATGATGTCCTCGTCGTCGACGACGAGGATGGCGCCAAGGCTGCCGGGCGCGATCATCGGGCGGCCCGCCCGGAGGAGGCAGCCAGCCCCTCGCGGGCCTCCGGCAGGCTGAAGCTGAAGCGCGTCCCCTGGCCCTCGGTGCTCTCGCAGGCCAGTGTGCCGGCGTGGTCCTGCACGATCCCGTAGGCAATCGAGAGCCCGAGGCCCGTGCCCTGGGCGCCGCTCTTGGTGGTGAAGAAGGGATCGTAGATCCGGGCCAGGTGTTCGGGACGAATACCCGCGCCGGTATCGGAGACCTCCACGATCACACGGCCGCCATCGTTCCGGGTGCCGAGCGTGAGCCAGCCGCCGCTGGGCATGGCGTCCCTGGCATTCAGCACCAGATTCAGCAGCACCTGCTGCAGCTGGTACTCGGCGCCGACCACCATGACCGGCGTCTCGGCCAGATCCCGGCGGACGGTGATGCGGCTCTGGGCGAGCTGGTGCTCAAGCAGCGACAGCACATCGCCGATGACCCGGTTCAGATCGACCGGACCCTTGTCGGCCGGGCTGCCGCCGCGCCTGGCGAGGCTCAGAAGCGAGTTCACGATGCGCGAGGCGCGGAACGTCTGCTTCTCGATCTTCTCCAGCATCACCGTCCGTGGGTCGCCGGGATCGGCGCCCGCCAGCAGCCTCTGGGTGAAGCGGGAGATGCCGGTCAGGGGCGTATTGACCTCGTGTGCGACGCCGGCCGCCAGCAGGCCGATCGACGCCATCTTCTCGGAGATCTGCAGCTGCTCTTCCAGGCGCACACGGCCCGTGACGTTCTCGATCAGCACAAGCGTGCCCTGCGGCACGGCGACACCACCTGTCGGCCGCAGCGGCACCACCGTCACGTTCACCAGCAGGCGCAGGTCCCCGGAGGTCTGCCGGGTGGCGAGGGGCACGCGGTTCAGCGCGGCCCCGACGGGCGACTCGGCCCTGGCCGCGCGCACGGCATCCACCAGGGGCGCGTCGAACACGTCGCCCAGGTGCCGGCCCACCGCCTGCTCCCGCGGCACGCCGTACATGACTGCGAGCGACTGGTTCCAGCTCACGACCCGCTCGTCGAGGTCCAGCACGCAGAGGCCGCTGTCGAGCGACTCGACGATGCCCTCGTTGAACTCGCGGAGCCGCTCCATCTCGGCGGCCTTGGTCTGCAGCTGGCGGTAGAGCCGCGCGTTTTCTAGGGCGGTTGCAATCTGGCCCGCCACCGTGACCAGCAGCGTGAGATCCTCGCTCGAGAGCAGCTCGGCCGAGTCGCGCTGGCCGAGCGCCAGGGCCGCGGTGATGCCATCGGCCGCCACACAGGGCACGAAGTAGTAGAGCCCGCGGTCGCGCCAGGCGTCGATGTCTTCCACCGGGAAGCGCGCGACGGCCACGGGGTCATCCAGCGAAATCACCTGACCGGCGGCCA
>JBJXFY010000319.1:0-4412 GCA_046155815.1 Limisphaerales bacterium
GAGGCCAGCGCCGGCCAGATCGGTTACGGCACCCACTCCGGCGGTGTCCAAGGCTCGCTGGACATCGTCGGCGCGGGCACCGCCGTGGGCAATCGCAACATCAGGATGTGGGCCGAGGGGGGGCTGACGGTCAATGGCCACGTTGCCAATGGCCTGAACGTGCATACGGGATTTGGCCGGACCTTCGAGGTTCCCGCCAACTACATCCAGGTTCTCAGCCACGACAACAAGTCGAAAGCTTCCGGCCTGTGGCGCGGAAACGCGAACGGCGGGTCGGGTGACGGGCTTTACCTGTGGCTGATCGGACCCAGCCATCACTCGTCTGAAAACCGCAATGCTCTCTGGAACGGTGATTCCAACTGGGACTTCAGTTCCGACCGCAGGCTCAAGAAGGACATCGAGGATGCGGAGCCGATGCTGGACCGGGCCCTCAAGGTGCAGATGCGCCGCTTCCGGTGGAAGACGGACGCCGCGACGGACGGTCTCAAGCTGGGCGTCATCGCCCAGGAACTACAGCCCCTGTTCCCGGACATGGTGACGGAAATGGCGCCGACTCCCGGCGGCGACGGGCTAACGACCTTGGCCGTCGGCTACAGCGACTTCGGCATGGTCGCGGTCAAGGCGCTGCAGGAGTTCAAGACGCAGCACGACGCCGAGGTCGGCGCGTTGAAGTCCGAGACGGCCGAACTCAAGGCCCAGGTCGCCGACCTGAAGGCGCAGATGGCCGACGTGATCCGCCTCAACGCGGAGCTTCGGAACCGGCTCGAGCCCGTGACCGCGGTCGCCAACCGGTAGGAACGCGCGTTTCCACCCCGCGCGCCCGGTGCCGCGGCAGGAAGTCAACCCAACTACGGCTGCAAACACGATGAACCGGCCCATGAAAAAACTCCGCGCGACCCTGCTGGCCGCCGGGCTGGCCCTGGGGATGGCGGACGCCGCCGCGCAGCTCGCGCTGCCCTTGGAATTCCGCGCAGTGCTCCAGGGCGAGACGTGGATCAACCTCCGTTCCCAGGGCGGCGTGCCGATCTCGACCACGCCCGGAAACCCGCCTGGCTCGGACGGCCGGCAGCCGACGGTCGTCGAGCCCACCGGCGACCCGGCGCAGCCCACGGCCGGTCAGTTCCGCGGCTTCATGTCCTTCGGCGCGGTTCCGGGCCTCGATCTGGCGGACTGGCAGGTGGTGAGCAATTCGGCGGTGCTGAACGCCGGCGCCACGCCCTTTTCCGGCGCGGTGGCGGAGGAAATGCGCCGGCCCCGGGCGACGGTGAACGGGCAGGTGGTCATGGTGCTGCGCCGCGGGCAGATCGGCGCGCCCTTCCTCAGCCGGCAGGTGTCCTTCTCGTTCGGCTCGGTGGTGGCGCCGCCGGAAAAGGACGAGGATGGGGTGATCCTCCCGCCGGGCACTCCCAACACGGCCTACTGGCTGCCGGAACCCTACTCGACCAACACGGCCAGCCCGCATGAAGGCGCGGGCTACTACTGGAGCCGGCATGCCCGGCAGCTTTACGCCATCCAGCCCGGCCCGCTCGCCATCACCTGGCGCAAGGCCACGCCGTACAACATGACCGGCAACCCCCCGCCGGCGGGGTACGTGAACCCGAACGGCTCGCCGAGCTTCGTCACCAACGGCAACAGCATCTTCCTGCTCTACACCGAGCGCTACATCGTCTCCGGCAGCGCCGCCAAGCCGCCGCGCAAGATGCACTGGACCCAGAAGAGCTTCCAGACTCTGGGAGTCCCGGTGGCCGTGCCCTCGGGGCGCCTGGGCGCGGTGAACATCGTCTACAACAGCAGCTTCCCGAAGACCGTGGACGAGGAGTTTGCCGGCGTCGGGGCCTCCAGCCCCACCGACGGCAGCACCAACGCGCCGCTCCAGGAGCTGCGGACCCTCTGGTACGAGCAGCAGGGCCAGGTCGGCAGCATCTATGCCTACAACGCCGAGGGCCGAGTTTTCATGGAGCTTCTGGGCGATCTCCGGCCCGACGGCCAGACCTACCAGCAGCTCGGCATCGAGATCGTGGATGTGACCAAGCAGGCGGTGCCCGCCGATCTCACCGTCGAGCTGGGCGAGCGGGTCATCCCGCCCGAGGGCGGCTCCGTCGCCGAACTGTTCCCGCGGCCCTTGCAGCAGGGCTTTAGCGGCAGCTTCGCCTATCAGCGCGTCATCTCCGGCACGGAACGGCCCGAACTGTATGCCGTCACGGAGACCTTCAACCTGAACGACTACATGGTGCATTGGCTGGAGGAGGGCGAGGCCGGGCTGCGCTGGCCGCGGCTGCTCGGCCGTTACAACCTCCGCTGGCCCGCGGACGTGGCCAAGTACAGCCACTACGTCCGCCCGCCCGCCGCCACGGACGCGGAGGCGGCCCGGACCGCCGTGGTGCTCAACGCGCAGAACGCGCCCCACATCGAGTACCAGGACGCGCTCGACCGCCCGCGCGCCAAGTTCACGCCGGAGTTCAAGTTCTACACCTGGCTGGACCCCCAATACCCCGTCCACCGCACGCTGCTGCGCTTCGTCTCGGGCGAGGAGATTGCCTTTGAGCGCGTCTTCTCGTGGCTCGACGCGAATCTCCGCACGACCAACTTCACCAGTCCCGAGATCGCCTCGCCGGCCCGGAACATCATCACCAACATCGCGGCGTGGAACGCCCTCTCGAACCGCTTCGAGTGGCCGGCCGACTTCCAGGCCTCCGCCCCGCGCGTTGTCAGCCGCGTGGTGGACGTGGGCGAACGCCTCAACCCGCCGGCGGAGACCGACGTGGCGGACGGCGACGGCTACGTGGCCGGCCACCTCAACCTCGCGGTCGGCACCTCCTACAACGTCAACACCTATGCCGACCCGCTGGCGGCGGGCTTCGAGCTGGCCAACCTGGGCGCCATCATCCCGGTGAACGTCCTGCCCGGCCGGAACCAGCTCGAGGTCTGGTGGTTCCGCCGCAGCAGCACCGCCGCCGGCAGGAACAACGGCAACAACCTGCTCGGCTTCAGCACCGCGTACTGGCCCTCGGTGATCGGCCGCTACTCGATCCAGTGGCCGGCCAGCCCGCGCGAGATCGTGCTGGCCAGCAAGCTGGGCGGCCAGGGGCTCAGCACCGCCGAACAGCTCGGCACGATCTATCACCAGAACAACCGGGCGCTCGATGGCTACAACCCCAACGAGGAGCACGCCATCATGTCGGGCGGGACGCCGTTTGCGACGCGCGACGACCTGAACGTGATCTCAGCCGACCCCGGCGTTCATTCTTCCGATCCCTATGTGCTGGTGGGTTACCCGCATCCGGACGGCCGCCCGGCGATGGCGGTCTTCAAGGTGCTGCGCGAAAAACCGAGCGAGGGCTGGGTCTTCGACTATCTCGTGCCGGCCGGCCAGATGCTCCAGCCGCCGCCGCCCCTCAATTTCCTCGGGAAGCCCGTCGAAGGCAGCGGTGACCTCGCCTTCAACTACAACACCGAGCCGGCCGGCGGCGACGGCGACCTGCCGGGCGGCTGGCTCGGCGTTGCCGCGGCTGGCCCCTACGGCCACTACAACCGCTTCACCTACCGCGACCGGAAGGAGGCCTTCTGGGTCTATCGCGGCCTGCACTCCGGCCTGCCGGACCTCGTGGCCGGCACCTACGATCAGACTTCGCGCACGTTTGGCGCCATCTCCAACGCCACCGCCGTCGTGGGCGAGCCCTTCCGCTTCAGCCTGCATGTCTCCCGGCAGACGGAGAACCTGGCGATGGATGTGAGCGGCCGGCCGGCGTGGCTGACGGTGAATGGCTTTGCCCTCGAAGGGACTCCGGACACCAACGACGTCGGCGCCGCCAGCATCGAGCTGGTGGTGCGCGACCTCTATGACGGCACCCGCATCACCAACGAGCTGGCCCTCACGGTGCTGGCCAGCGGCACGACGGTCGGGCAGGTGCCGCTGTCCCTGACGAGTTCCAACCAGTACACCGGCACCGTCATTGACTTCACGGACCGGCCGCCGTTCCTGGGCGTGTCCCCCGCGCCGTCCAACAGCTTCACGCTCCGCTACTACTACCGCACCGAGCCGAGCTTCGCGTGGCCGAACCTCACCGCCCCGCCCGCCGGAAGCATCGTGCCCTATCTGCGGCCGGTGGACCCGGACACCGGCGAGTATGTCGGCGACGCCACGTCGAAGAGCACCGAGTCCTTGGAAATCGTCTATCGTCCCTACTGGCCGGTGCGTGATCCGAAGGATTCCTCCAAGCCCGTGCCCACGCTGCCGTACGGCGGCACCTTGGCCGAGCCGAAGTTCAACCTGCCCGGCGTGCGTGACTTCAAGACGGCCCGGATTCTCTACGAGCAGTCCATCGCCGCGGACATCGTTGCGCCCGTCCGCAGCGCCGTGCTCCACGATCCCACACGGGCGAAGTACGCGGACATCACCCTGCAGTTCACCG
>JBJXFY010000328.1:0-4082 GCA_046155815.1 Limisphaerales bacterium
TGCGGCCGGGTGTTCGACCGCCGCGACTTGAACCTCGACCATGTCGTGCCGCGCGACCGCGGTGGCCCGACGACTTGGGAGAACATCGTCTGCTCGTGCATCCCGTGTAACACGAGGAAGTCCAACCGGACGCCCGCCGAGGCCGGGGTGCGCCTTATCCGGAAGCCGCGACGGCCCAAGTGGCGGCCGTTCGTCCACATCTCGGTCGGCGTGCCCACGCACGACCAGTGGAAGCACTTCATTGACCTCGCCTACTGGAACGTGGAGCTGGGCGAGGAGGTGGATTGAGCCGCCGCGGTGGAAACGGATTTTCTTTGGCCTCCGCTACCCCCGGTCTGCTGCTTCTGGCTTCCGCTGCGCCTCGTCAATGAGTTCCCAGAAGCGCGGGTTGTCCTGCAGCGCGGCGTCCTCGCCCGTCGGCAGGCTGGACCGGAAGAGGAAGTCCTTGAGCGAATGGCGGCTGAGGATGCGGTGGACGACCAGCCCGAGCGGATGGCGCTCGAAGTACAGCCGGTAATCACCGAGCCGCAGGCGATGCAGGGACTTCCCGCCGCGCTCGAGCCGGCCGAAGTTCTCCGCGTCGGGCCCGCTCACCTTCTCCGGCACTCCGCGGAACTCCCCAAGGATGAACAGCTGGAGACTGCGCGGCAGCGCGGCGAGTTCGGCCGCACTGGTAGGATTGAAGATGATCTGGAATGGCCGCATCCGGGGAGTGGTAGCGCGCACGGGAATTGAACCCGTCTTTCAGCCTTGAGAGGGCCGTGTCCTAGCCGATAGACGAGCGCGCCACTCGACGCGGTCACTTAAGTCGCCGGTACCTCGGTTGTCAACCCGCCGCCGCCTCATCGCGGGCCCTCCTTGACCCAGTCCTGATCGAATTCGGCGTGCTTGATCGAGCTGCGTCGGGGGCGGCCTTCGGCGTCACGTTCCAGGCTCGGCAGCCGCTCGCTGAGGTGCTGCGAGTAGGTGACGTGGATGCGCCCGTTGCGCGCCTCGATGGCGCTTGGATAGTGATGGCGGCCCGCGAGCGGACCCGGTTCATCGCGCTCGAGGTAACGTCGCCATGGCCAGGTCCGTCCTTCGTCCGGCGAGATCATCACTACGAGCTGATGCCGACCGTCCTCGGTGTCGTTGTTCACGAGCAGCCAGTGGCCGTTGTGCAGGCGGATGATCTCGGCGCCGGAGCCGGAGTTCGGGAACTCGCTGTCGGTCACAGCCGACCAAGTCAGGCCCCCGTCCGTGGAGCTGCTCTGGAGCAGGCGGGCGGGCGGCGGGCCGTTGTCGCGCATCAGCGTGTAGAGCGAGCCGTCGGCGCGCGGGACGATGCTGGGCTGGATGTTGCCGCCGCCAAGCAGCGGTGCGGAGAAACGCCACGTAGCGCCCCAGTCGTCGGTCACGGCCATGAGGGAGCAGGAAAAGCCGTCGTGATACAGCGGCACGATGAGGTGCCGGCTATCGTGGACGTACGGATGCGAGCGCGTCATCCAGCCGAGGCGGAGGTAGCCCTTGTCGGCGGCGCGGTCGCGCAGGACATCGAGGTAGCGCCGGGCCTCCTCGCGGTCGCGGGCGGGCCAATTCGTGGCGGCCGCGAGGGCGGCCCGGGCCTGAGGGAGCCAGTCCGTGACGGCGGCGGCAAACTCGGGGCCGGGCTTCACGGGCAGGATTTCGTTCGCCTCCCAGCGCGGCGGGCCGTCGGCCTCGAACTCGGAGGCGATGCGATACCGCATGAGCGAGGTTTCCCAGAGGTTGGCGAGGATCACCGGCCAAAGGAGCCAGAGGCGGCCGCGCGGATCCACGAACATGGCGCAGTTCGTGTCGGGAAACCCCGGCGTGTCGGCCATCTCGAACGGCTCGCTCCACCGCGTCGCGCCCGCCGGCCGCCGACTGCCAAGGATGCGCACGTCGTCCGCCGTGCGCTCGCCAGAGCCTTGGAACCAGCACGCCAGCAGCCCGCCGCGCGGCGTCTCGACGATGCAGGAGCCGTGATTGTGCCAGTGCTCGGGCGGAAAGATGAGTTCGCTGGCGAAATGCGCGGACGCGGACGCCGCCGCGCCGCGCAGGACGATCATCCCGCACAGCAGCGTGAACAGATGGGCCACGCGTGGCATGGGAATGCCATAGCGCGGGGAAGCTCCAGGGGCCAGACTCCAAACTGCGGAGGACGCCAGATTCCGAGGCTGCGGGTGACCCGGCGAGGTCCCCGGAGGTCGGAGGTTGGCACTCGGAACTTCGCCGCCGGTCACCAGCCTTTCCCGCCGCCGTCAAAAATCCCCCTTGCCGGTCTGGGGGCCGGTGCCTACCGTCCCGCTCCTTTTTCAGAGGAACCGAGATATGCGTCGCCCGAAACCGCCGAAGACCCGCAAGGCCGTGGCCAAGCGCTTCAAGATCACCGCGCGCGGCAAGGTCATGCGCTCCGCTGCCGGCCGCCGTCACCTGCTTCAGGGCAAGAGCCCGAAGCGCCGCCGTCGGCTGCGCGCAGGCGCCGAGGTGGACGCGACCGACACGTACCGCATCAAGCAAAACCTGCCCTTCAGCCGCTGAGGCCGGGCCTGAACCCTTCCACCTCCCCCTGACATGCGCGTCACCAACGCCCCCGCCTCCCGCAAGCGCCGCAAGCGGATGCTGAAGCTCGCCAAGGGCTTCCGCCTCAAGCGCAGCAAGCTTTACCGCTACGCGAGCGACGCCGTGGACCACGGCCTCCAGTACGCCTACCGCGACCGCCGCACCAAGAAGCGCAACTTCCGCGCCCTGTGGCAGGTCCGCATCAACGCCGCCGCCCGCGGGGCCGGCATCACCTACAGCCGCTTCATCGAGGGCCTCAAGGCCGCCAGCGTCGCGCTCGACCGCAAGATCGTCGCCGACCTCGCCGCCACGGACGCCGCCGCTTTTGGCGAGCTGGTGAAGGTCGCCCAGCAGGCGCTGAAGACGAAGGCTTCGGCCGTCAAGGCGGCCTGAGCCGAAGAGAATCCTTTCGACGGGCGACCTCTACCTGGGTCGCCCGTTTTTCTTTCCCTTCTGGATTCTTGATTCGGGCTTCGGGATTCTCCCGAGCGATGTCCCTGCTCGAACGCATCGATTCGGTGAAACATGCTGCGCTGGCCGAGCTGCGTGCAGCCGGCGAACTGTCCGCCCTCGAGCGCGCCAAGGGCGCCTTCCTCGGCGTCGAGGGACGGTTCACGGCGCTGATGAAGGAGCTCGGCTCCCTTGCCAAGGAGCTGCGCCCCGTCGCCGGTAAGGCCATCAACGCCGCCAAACAGGAACTGGACGCACTCCTCGCCGAGCGCCGCGGCGAGCTTGAGCTGAAGGCCGCCCTGCCGGCCGCGGTCACGGACTTCTCGCTGCCCGGCCGCCGCCGCGGCCTCGGTCGGCTGCACCCGCTCACCCAGACCACGGACGACATCGTGCGCGCCTTCCGCCGCATCGGCTTTGCGGTCGCTGACGGCCCCGAAATCGAGGACGAGTACCACTGCTTCGACGCGCTCAACACGCCGGCCGACCATCCGGCGCGCGATGCGCAGGATACCTTTTACTTGGCGCAGCCCGCTTCCCCCCTGACGCCAGATGCCAGACCCCGGCTCCTCCGAACTCATACGAGTTCCGTCCAGATCCGCGTGATGCAGGCGCAGCCGCCGCCTGTTCGGATCATCGTGCCCGGCCGCGTGTACCGCCGTGACAACGCCGACGCCACGCACAACCCGACCTTCCACCAGATCGAGGGCCTGTATGTGGACCGCGGCGTGACCGTGGGCGACCTCAAGGGCACGGTGGAAGCCGTCTTCAAGGAGCTGCTGGGCGGCGACGTGCGGCTCCGCTTCCGCCCGCACTACTTCAGCTACACCGAGCCGAGCCTGGAGATTGATTTCACGAACGCGCTGGTGAGGAAGCTGGGCAAGGACTGGCTCGAGATCGCCGGCTGCGGGATGGTGCATCCGCAGGTCTTCGAGAACGTGGGGTACGACCCCGAGGTGTGGACCGGCTGGGCCTTCGGTTTCGGCATCGAGCGCATCGCCATGCTGCGCTACGGCATCACGGACATCCGGCTGTTCTACGAGAACGACGTGCGGTTCCTGCGGCAGTTCTGA
>JBJXFY010000329.1:0-8826 GCA_046155815.1 Limisphaerales bacterium
CCGGCGGCGGGAACGTCGTCGCCCTCGATGAAGTGCAGCCAGGTCGGGCCGGACTTCTGGGTGTTCGAGATACGCCAGATCTGGCCGGAACCGGCCAGCTCGCCCGCGTCGCCCACCTGGCCGCCCATCTCGGCGTAGCAGACGGAGTGGTTCAGCACGACGACCGTCCGGTCCTTGAGCTGGACGACCTCCTGCACCTCGGCACCGGCCTCCGTGTGGTCGTAGCCGAGGAAGGCGGTGGGCGTCTTGGTCTCGATCTGGGAGAGCTCGATGACGGTCTTCTTCTGCGCGGCGCGGGCGCGGGCGCGCTGCTCCTCCATCAGCTTCTCAAAGCCCTCCTTGTCCACCGTCAGCCCGCGCTCGCGGGCCATTAGCTCGGTGAGGTCGAGGGGGAAGCCATAGGTATCGTAGAGTTCAAATGCATCTTTCCCACGAATGTTTGGAATGCCCTTCAAGATATCTCGCCAAGCTCCGGAGCGAATAGCTTCAAGCGGAGTACCTATCTTCATTCCATCCTTTCGGGACAATTCTAGCTTACCCCACTCTGATCCGGGCACGATAGTGCCTCCGGGGAGCACAGATCGAATCGTTGTTGCCAAAGGTCGATATCCCTCTAGCAGCGCCAAATCCATCACTGCACCAAGCAAGGCTTCGCTTTCAAACAACGCTATCCCACGATCCAAAGTCTTGTTGAATGCCTCTTCCTCCCGCCTCAGCACGTCCTTCACCTGCTGCTGCTTCGCGCGGATCTCGGGGAACACGTCGCCCATCGTCCGGGCGAGCACGTCCACCAGCTTGTAGAAGAACGGCTCCTTGAAGCCGAGCGTGCGGCCGTAGCGGACGGCGCGGCGCAGGATGCGGCGCAGCACGTAGTTCCGGTCCGTGTTGCCCGGCTGGATGCCGTCGGCCACCGCGAAGCTCAGCGTCCGGATGTGGTCCGCGATGACGCGGAAGGCGATGTCGAGCTGGACCTGCTCCGGGGAGCACACGCGTCCCGCGTGTCCTTCGAGGCGTCCCGCCGAGAAGCCCGTTTCAACTGATTTTTCAGAGGAAGCTTGCAGGGATGAGGTTTCCGGCGCGACGCCGGAAACGGCACGCGGGATGCCTGCGCTCCCGGTCTCTGCGCCGGGAGTCCAGATCCAAGCGTAGGGCTCAGTGACCGGCACCACCCCGGTGTCCCAGGGATTGCGGCAGATGTAATGAAACTTTTCCTCCAGGTCGGCATCCGAACGCATCATGCGGTCGAAGGACTCCTTCTCCCACACGCCGCCGGTTGTGTTCTCGGCCTTGTTGATCTCGTGCGCGGTGAATGACTTGATCGAATGCAGGAGTTCGGTCAGTGACCAGAAGACCGGGTTGCCGTCCGGATCCTGTTCCTTGACCTGCGGCTCGAAGAGGAAGTGGACATGGTCCGGCATGACGCAGGCGGCGTACAGTTGCCAGCGGCGTTGGCGGTCGGTGAACAGCAGGCTTTCCAAGACGATGTCGCGCGCCTTGGGCGAGAGCTGGCGACGGTCCGTGGTCGAGAAGGTGACCATGTATTTCGCCCAGGGACGCTCGAAGTGGGGCAGGTTGCGCCTGGAGTATTTCGAGCCGACGGCGGATTCGATCGTGGTCGGGATGTTTGTGGGACGGGTTTCCGGCGCGACGCCGGAAACGACACGCGGGACGCGTGTGCTCCCCAATTCGTCGCCCGGCAGCGTGCTGCCGTACTTCTTCCCGCTCAGCTTCTCCAGCTCGTCGAAGATCGGGCGGAAGATGTCGGTCTCGTAGTTGGAAATCTTGGCGTCCGCAAAGTCAGTGAATCCCTTCGTCCCCTGGATGATGGAGGTCACCCGCTCGAAGCCCATGCCGGTGTCCACATGCTGGGCGGGCAGCGGGCTGAAGGTGCCGTCGGCGTTCGCGTTGTACTGGATGAAGACGAGGGTCCAGATCTCGATGCACTTGGGGCTGCCCTGGTTCACCAGCGCGCCCTTCGTGTCGCCGAGCGGGGTGAGGTCCACGTGCAGCTCCGAGCACGGGCCGCACGGGCCGGTGTCGCCCATCATCCAGAAATTGTCCTTCTTGTTGCCGTTGACGATGTGGACGGCCGGGTCGAGGCCCACGCTGCGGAACAGCCGCGCCCAGTGATCCCACGCCTCCTGGTCGAACTCACTCGGGTCGCCCTTGGCCTTGTCCGGATTGTACACCGTCGCGTAGAGCCGCTCGGGCGGGAACTTCCAGGTTCCAACGACCAGCTCCCACGCCCACTCGATGGCCTCCTGCTTGAAGTAGTCGCCGAAGGACCAGTTCCCGAGCATCTCGAAGAATGTGTGGTGGTAGGTGTCGAGCCCCACGTCATCGAGGTCGTTGTGCTTGCCGCCGGCGCGGATGCACTTCTGGGTGTCGGCGGCGCGGGTGTCGCTGCCGAGGACGGCACCGGCCCACTTCGAGACGTCGGCCCGCCGCTCGCCGAGGAAGATCGGCACGAACTGGTTCATGCCGGCGTTGGTAAACAGCAGGTTCGGGCTGTCCGGCAGGAGCGAGGACGAGGGAACGAGGGTGTGGTGCTTCGACTTGAAGAAGTCGAGGAACGACTGGCGGATCTGGGCGGACGTCATCATGGGGCTCGGGGCCGTCAAAACAGGGGCGGGACAGTAGGGGCCGGCGGGCAAGCGCGGCTAGGGGGAAGTTGGCCGGCGTGGCGGCGACGCCTCGTCGCCGAAGGTGTCCGCGGCACCCCGCCGCGGATGGAGCGCATGGCCGGGTGAAGAGAAGGCAGGCTAGGCCGTGCCCGGATGTGAATGGCGCGGCCCTGCGGCGGCTACGGACGGAGCGCGGCGGGGCGCCGCGGGCACTCTGCTGCGGCGGGACGTCCCAGCCACGCAGCCACACGCTCGCCGGCCGGCCCGTCGCGCGCCACACTGCCGCCGATGAAGTTCCCTCCCTCCGCCGTGGCCGCGCTGGCCGCCGCCGGCCTGCTGGCCGCGTGCAGCGGCATTTCGTTGGCCCCGCCCGGTGTGACGCTGCTGGCCCCGGCCGTGCGGGGCCGGATCGTGAACGCCGATACCGGCGAACCCCTCCGTGGCGCCCGCGTGGCCCGCGAGCCGTTCGTGCCGCCGGTGGCCGGCCGCAGTCCGGCCGGGGCGGAGCGCCTGGCCACGCGCGATCCCTCCACGCGCACACGCCGCGACGGCACGTTCGAGCTTCCCGCCCTGCGCGCCGCGCGCCTGCTGCTGGCCGACGAGCGCCTGCCTGACCGCCGGCTGGTCATCGAGCACCGGGGCTTCACGATGTTCGACACGAACCTGCCCAAGCTGAAGACCGGCCCCGACGGCCGCGTGCCGGAGATGGACGTGGGCGTGGTGCGGCTGCAGCCGGTGCCATGATGCCGCCGGCCGATGGCGGGCTGGAAGGCCGGCCCTCCACGCCTCCGCGCGTCAGCGTCGTGCTGCCGGTCTTCAACGCGCTCGCCACGCTGCCACGCGCCGTCGCCTCGGTCCGCGCCCAGACCTTCGCGGACTGGGAACTCGTCGCCGTGGACGACGGCTCGACGGACGGCTCGGGCGAGTGGCTGGCGCAGGCGGCGAAGGAAGAGCCGCGGCTGCGCGTCCTGCGCCGGCCGCACATGGGCCTCGTGCCGACGCTGAATGACGGCTTGGCCGCGGCCCGCGGCGAGTTCGTCGCGCGGATGGACGCGGACGACGAATGCCTGCCGGACCGGCTGGCGGCGCAGGTGGAGATGCTTGAGGCCAACCCGTCCTTCGGCGTCGCGGGATGCCTCGTTGAGTTCGCGGGCGACCGCGCGGCGCAGGCGGGCTACGCGGCGCATGCGGACTGGCTGAACTCCCTCGTCACGCTGGAGCAGATCGCGCTGGGCCGCTTCATCGAGTCGCCGCACGCGCATCCGAGCGTGATGTTCCGCCGTGACTTGGCGACGCGGCGCGGCGGCTACCGGGACGGGCCGTTCCCCGAGGATTACGAGCTGTGGCTGCGGTGGCTGGAGGCGGGCGTGCGGATGGCCAAGGTGCCGCGCGTGCTGCTGCGCTGGCATGACCCGCCGGGGCGGCTGTCGCGCACGGACGCGCGGTATGCGCCGGCGGCGTTCTTCCGGCTGAAGGCGCCGTTTCTCGCGCGCTGGCTCCGGGCGCACGCGGCGGGCCGCACGGTCTGGGTGGCCGGCGCGGGCCGGCTGACGCGGCGACGCGTGGAACTGATCGGGGCGGAGGGCGTGCGGGTGGCGGGCTTCGTGGACGTGAACCCGCGGCGGCTCGGCGTGGCGCGCGACGGCCGGCGGATCATCGCGTGGGAGAAGCTGCCGCCGCCGGGCGAAGTCTTCCTGCTCGGCTACGTGGCGAACCGCGGCGTGCGCGGGCCGCAGCGGGAGTTCCTCGCCGCGCGCGGGTGGCGGGAGGGCGTGGATTTCCTGTTCGCGGCGTGAGCGGGTTCCGCGGCGTTGAAAGCCGCCGGGTGTCCTGCCTAGCCTGCCTCGCGATGCCTCGCTGGAAGCTGTTGCCCATCCTCGCCACCGTCGCGCTGGCTTGCACCGCCCGCGCGGACGAGGCCGACCTCAAGGCCCGCCTCAAGCGCGGCCAGGTGCTTTACATCGCGCAATGTTCGATGTGCCACCAGGTCACCGGGCAGGGCGTGCCGGGTGTGTACCCGCCGTTGGCCAAGGCCGACTTCCTGCGGGACCACCCGGAGCGCGCCATCCGCGCGATCGTCGAGGGCCTGAGCGGCAAGATCACCGTGAACGGCCGCGAGTACGAGGGCCGCATGCCCGCCGCCGTGCTCAACGACCAGCAGGCCGCCGACGTGCTGACGTATGTTCATCAGGCGTGGGGCAACACGCCGCGCGTCGTCACGGCCGACGAGGTGAAGGAAGTCCGCGCGAAGTCCGCCTTCCCCACCTTCGAGGTGCTGGTGAAGGCAAACGAGTTCGCCCCCCTGCCCGCGCCGCCGGAGGGCCTCACGGTGCGCGAGGTGGCGCGGCTGCCGGAGTTTGGCACCCGCCTTGCCAGCGACGGCCGCGGGCGCGTGCTGTACGTGCTCGGCCAGGCCGGCGCGGTGTGGCGGCTCGAAGTGGCCACGGGCCAGCTCCGGCAGATCCTCAAGGCGGCCGACTACATGGACGTGTCGCGCGGCGAGCCGAGCACGCTGGGCTTCACGCTCGATTCGCAGCAGCGCCTGTGGCTCGTGACCAACCAGCGTGTCGAGGGCAGCCCCTTCGTCACCAACGAGGTCGTGATCTTCCGCAGCCCCGCGCCGATCACGGTCGAGCCGGTGAAGCTGGCCCCGTGGTTCCGCACGAACTACCCCTTCGGCATCGGCCCCTACAACCACGGCGTGAGCCAGATCAGCTTCGGACCGGACGGGATGCTCTACCTGGCCAGCGGCTCGCGCACCGATGGCGGCGAGGCGGGCACGGACCCGCGCTACTACACCGGCGGCGAGACGGACCTCACGGCCTGCCTCTGGCGGCTGGACCCGAACTCGGAGGCGCCGAAGCTCGAGGCCTTCGCGCACGGTATCCGCAACGCCTACGCCTTCGCGTGGGACGGCCAGCGCCGGCTTTTCACCGTGAGCAACGGCCCGGACGCGGACGCGCCGGAGGAGATGGACTTCATCGAGCCCGGCCGGCACTACGGCTTCCCGTACCAGTTCTCCGACTGGAAAAAGAAGGCGTACCCGCACACGCCGGACGCGCCGGCGGGGCTGGCCTTCACGCCGCCGGTGATGAACTTCGGGCCGGACGCGGGCGGCGCGCCGGACGCGCCCATCGGCACCTTCGACCCGCACTCGTCGCCGGCGGGGATGGCGTGGCTGGGCGACGACTGGCCGGAGCCGTGGCGCGGGAGTTTCCTCGTGAGCCGCTTCGGCATCCTGCTCGCGCGGCCGAAGGACACGGGGTTCGACGTGGTGTCCGTCAAGCTTCGCAAGGTGGCCACCGGCGCGAGCGAGGCGGAAGTGCGCACGGTGCTGGCGCCGCTGGGCCGGCCGATTGACGTGCATCCCGCGCCGGGCGGCCGGGCCTTCATCCTCGAGTACACGCGCCCGACGAACTTCAAGGACCAGCCCGGCTGGCTCCCGGGCCGGGTGATCGAGCTGGCGGTGAAGCGGTAGCGGCCTGCCGCCGCGCCATCAGTGCGGCGGACACCGATCACCGGCAGGGATCGTTACGGGGAGGGCGCCTGGACGGTCAATCGCCCGCGCCGCATTGCCCGCACGTCCACCGCCTCCATTCCGGCGGCGCGGATCGCCTCCAGGCCGAGGTCGGTGTCCTCGTAGGCGCGGCAAAGGCTGGGCGCCACGCCCAGCCGGCTGGCGGCCACGAGGAAGGTGTCCGGCGCGGGCTTGTGGTGCACCACGTCCTCGCTCGACACCAGCGCGCCAAACCACGGGCGGATGCCCAGTCGCTCCAGGCCCAGACCCACCACGTCCCGCGTGCCGCCCGTGGCCACCGCCATCGGCAGCCGGTTGCGGAACTCCATGGCGACGGCCACCACCTCGGGCACGGGCTGGATGTGGCCGATGAGGTCGAGATATGCCTGCTCCTTTTCCTTC
Organism: Limisphaerales bacterium; assembly: GCA_046155815.1. Lineage (GTDB taxonomy): Bacteria > Verrucomicrobiota > Verrucomicrobiia > Limisphaerales > CAIMTB01 > JBJXFY01. Next base: position 6,544 of record JBJXFY010000329.1, read on the forward strand.
GACACCGCGACCGGATCCAGCGCCAGCCCCTGCTCCGCCGACAGCCGGGCAAGGATCTTCCGCGAAGGCACCCCGCCGTACGAATAGAACTCCTCCTCGGTAAAGCGGATGCCGTGGCGCTGCGTGACCGCCTGCCAGGCGCGCCAATGCAGCGGCATGGTGTCGGCAAGCGTGCCGTCGAAGTCAAAGATGAGGGCGGCGGGAGGCATCAGGATGGGCGGTGACGGGCGGGTTGTTCAGACCCCGCGCAGGTGTGCGACGCGATGGGGCAGGGCCTGGGCTGCAAGCCGATCGAGCACCACATCCAGATCTTCATCCACAACCAGGCGGTCCAGCAGCCCGGCATCGAAGAAGCCGGCCTGCCGGGATTCGGCGAGGAACTCGAGCAGGCGATCGTAGAATCCGGCCACGTTGAGAAGGGCGCAGGGCGAGCGGTGCAGGCCAAGGGACAACCACGTGACGACTTCAAACGTCTCGTCGAGCGTGCCCGGCCCGCCCGGCAGCACCACGAAGGCGTCCGACAACTCGACCATCGTCCGCTTGCGCTCGTGCATCGTGTCCACGAGGCGCAGCTCGGTCAGGCCACCGTGCGCGATCTCGCGGTCGGCCAGGAAGCGGGGCAGAACGCCCACGACGCGGCCGCCCGCGGCCAGCGCGGCGTCGGCGAGCTCGCCCATCAGGCCCACCGACGCGCCGCCGTACACGAGGGTCAGCCCGCGGCGCGCAATCCGCTCGCCGGCGGCGCGGGCCGACTCGGCGTACAGCGGGCTGGTGCCCGCGCGCGATCCGCAGAAGACACCGAGGCTCCTCATGGCACGGCCGGCGCGGCGTCGAGCGCGGCGAGGCGCGACTGCAGGTCGTCCTGCAGCAGCGGCTCGATCACGCCATCGAGGTCGCCCTCGATCACGTTGGCGAGGTTGTAGAGCGTCAGCTCGATCCGGTGATCGGAGATGCGGTTCTGGGGGAAGTTGTAGGTGCGGATCTTCTCGCTCCGTTCGCCGGTGCCGACCTGCGAGCTGCGCTGCGCGTCGTACTTCGCCTTTTCATCCGCGATCTTCCGCTCCAGCAGGCGGGAGCGCAGCACCTTGAGGGCCTTGGCCTTGTTCTTGAGCTGCGAACGCTCGTCCTGGCAGCGCACCTCGAGGCCGGTCGGCTTGTGGACGATGCGGACCGCCGAGTCGGTGGTGTTCACGCCCTGGCCGCCGTGGCCCCCGGCGCGGCAGACGGAGACGTCGAGGTCCTCGGGGCGGATCTCCACGTCCACCTCCTCGGCCTCGGGCAGCACGGCCACGGTGGCGGTGCTGGTGTGGATGCGCCCCTGCGCCTCGGTCGCAGGTACGCGCTGCACACGGTGGACGCCGCTCTCGAACTTCAGCCGGCGGAACGCGTCCGGCCCGTTGACGCCGAAGATGATGTCCTTGAAGCCGCCCAGGTCCGACGGGCTGGAGTCCATCGGCTCCACCTTCCAGCCGCGGCCCTCCGCGTAGCGGGAGTACATGCGGTACAGGTCGGCGGCGAAGAGGGCGGACTCCGCGCCGCCCGCGCCGGCGCGGATCTCGACGATGGTGCTGCGGCCGTCGGTGGGGTCGGGCGGCAGGAGGCCGCGCTGGACCTCGCGGGTGAGGCGCCGCTCCTCGGGCTCGAGGCGGGCGACCTCCTCGGCGGCGAGCTGGGCGAGTTCCGAGCCGGGTGGCTCGGCCGCGGCCAGCGCCCGGCTGGCGGCGAGTTCCTCGCGCGTCTGGAGCCAGGCGCGGCCGTCGGTGACGAGGCCGCGGAGGCGGGCATGTTCGCGGGCCAGCTCCTGCGCGCGCGCGGCACTGGCAAAGGCGTCGGGCGCGCTGAGGGCGGCTTCGACTTCCGCGAGGCGCTGCTCGAAGCGGCGGATGTGCGGGGCGAGATCCACGGGAAGGTCCGGAAAAAACAAGCCCGCCCGCCGGCCGCGGAGGGTGCGGCCGGCGGGCGGGTGAAGGGGGCGGGGGCTACTTGCGCTTCTTCTTCGAGGCCGCGGCCTCGGCCTGGGCGGCCTGGGCCGCCTGCGTCTTGGCGAGGCGCTGCTGGAACTTGTCCACGCGGCCGGCGGTATCCACGAACTTCTGCGTGCCGGTGTAGAACGGGTGGCACATGTTGCAGATGCCGATGAGGAGGGATTTCCGCGTCGAGCGGGTTGCGATGATGTTGCCGCAGGCGCAGCGGATTTCCGCCGCCTCGTATCGCGGATGGATGTCAGCCTTCATAAAAAGGAACGGCAGGTTATCGGCAAACGCCCCGGTGACAAGGGGGGAA
>JBJXFY010000331.1:0-7279 GCA_046155815.1 Limisphaerales bacterium
CCGGCGGCGAGATGTCCGCGATGTAGGCCTGCGCCACCGTCAGGTTCGCGCCGCAGATGCCGCCGAGGATGCGCGAGGCGAGGATCAGCCCCAGCGCCGTGCCCGCGTGCGCGGCCGACGAGCCGAGCGCAAAAAGCGCGTAGCTCCCCGCGAAGCCCGCCGTGCTGATGAGCAGCACCGGCCGGCGCCCGATGCGGTCCGAGAGCCGCCCCCAGCGCGGCGCGAAGACGAACTGCATGAGAGAGTAGGACGCCACGATCAGGCCGATGACCCACTCCGGCGCGCCGAAGTTCGAGACGTACTTGGGCAGCAGCGGAAAGACGATGCCGAAGCCGACCAGGTCCAGGAAGACGGTGAGGAAGATGACGGCAAGCGAGCGTTTTCTCATGCGGCGGCGGGCACGACGGGCCGGAGGGTAAGGGCCGCCGTGCCAAAGCAAAGGCGGCCCTTGGCTGCCGCCGCGCCCGCGCGGAGCAGGCCACCGGGCGAGTCCCCCGCTCACCACAGCCCGAAGGCCCCGTCCGCGTCCCACAGGTTCGAGACACGGTAGGTCCGCATCTGGCGGATGCCGCGCCAGGCGACCGAACCGTCGAGCAGCCCCACGTTGCCGCCCTCGGCGCCATGGTCGAGCGGCGTCTCGTTGAAGGCGCTGGGATGCTCGTCAAAGTAGCCCTCATCGTGCACCACGGGCCCCCTCGCACGGTGCGGCACGAGGATGCGGGGAAAGCTGTAGCAATGGACGTTCAGGTCGGCGACCAGCACGAGAGTTGGGTCGTCAGCGGCCTTCTGCGGCGAGATCCAGGCGTTGGTGGTGCCCGCCGGCGAGGACCAGGGCGTCTGCGGGTGCCCGCCCAGATAGTGGTAGCCGATGGCCACGCCGTAATCGTCGTGCGTGCGCCAGCCGGCGCGGCGCTCCATCCACGGGTGGAGGTTGGGGCAGTCCAGCGACTTCAGCGTGCCCGAGTAGCGGAGGATGTTCGTCTTCGATTCGTTGGAGAGGATCGGCGTGTGCGTGTCGTTCTTGTTGCTGTTGTCCGTCTCCGGCCGGGGGAGGAACTGGTCGTGATCGCCGGCGTAGGCGTGGCAGGCGAGGATGAACTGCCGCGCGTTGCTGAGGCACACGGCGCGGCGTGAGCGCTCCTTGGCCCCGGCCAGCGCGGGCAGCAGCAGGCTGGCCAGGATCGCGATGATGGCGATGACCACCAGCAGCTCGATCAGCGTGAAGCCTCGCGCCAAGGCGGGGCGGCGGACCAATGACGCGGCCATGGGCGGCATTCAGGGCCGGGCGCGAACACGGAGGAACTCGGTGCCCGCGCCGGTCGGCAACGTGGCCTCAAGCACGCCGTTGGTGGCGCTCCAAGCAACGGCCTGCGGCTGCCATGCCGTGGTGCCTCGGGCGAAGGTGGCGGCCTTCTGCACCTCGACGCGCGCGGCGTCCGCGGCGCCGAGCGGCTCGCCGGACGCGCCGCCCAGCGTCAGCCGCAGGCCGCCGGGAGCGGGGACGCCGGCCACCTTGAGCCACGGCAGCGGCTGGGTCTCGGGCGCGAGGTCCAGCGCGACGATCTCGGACGAGCTTCGCGCGTAGAGCCGGCCGTTCGCAAAGGCCGGGTTGTTCCAGCAGTAGGCCGTGAGCGCCTGGTAACGGCCGCGCTCGACATAGCGTGCCGAGTCGGGCTGCACGAGCACCAGCTCGCCACCCTCGGTCAGCACCAGGATCATGCCGCCGACCTTGATCACCGATCCGAAGCCCGGGTTGCCGGAGCCGACGGACGAGGTGCGCCAGCGGTTGGTGCGCCCCGCAAGGTCGAAGCACGCCAGGCTCCGCGAGCTGCGCTCCACGATGCTGTACAGGACGCCCTCATGATGCACCGGCGTGGCCCAGTGGTTCTGAAACTCCGTGGCCTGAATGAACTGCGCCTGCGCCACGCTGAAGGCGGCGCCGGCCTGCACGATCCGGGCGTTCCACGCGCCGCGGCCATACGCGGCCGAGGCGTACACACGGTCGCCGGCCACGATCGGGCTGGCCGCGGTGGAGGTTCCCGAAGGCGTGAAGCTGTAGCGCCACAGGACATCGCCCGAGTCCGGCGCGACGCCCACGAGGCCGGACATCGTGAGGAACACCGCCTGCGGCACGCCGTGAATCGTCGCCCACGCGGGCGTGGCGTGGGTCATGCCGTCGCCGTGCCGCGCCCAGACGGTCGTGCCGTCGTTCTTGCGGAGGGCCACGAGCCGCTGGCTGCCAACATTTGAGTTCACGTAGATCAGGTCGCCCACGACGAGCGGCGACGCGGCGTTCTGCCAGCTGATCACGGACGTGCCCGGAAACTCCGCCACGAAGTCCCGGCTCCAGATGACCTCGCCCGTGTCGGCCCGGAGGCAGTGCAGCTTCAGAAACGAGGAGAAGACGTAGACCCGGTCGCCGTCCACGGAGGGCGTGGAGCGCGGGCCATCGATGTTGTCATCGTAGCCGGCCAGGTTGTCGTAGTTCGCCGCGTCCACCGCCCGCGCCCACAGCTCCGCGCCGGTGCCGGCGTCCAGTGCGAGGCAGTGTTCCCCGCCGTGGCGGCGGACCAGCGTGAAGACGCGCCCACCGGCCACCACGGGCGAGCTCCAGCCTGGGGAAATCGTCCTCCTCCAGACCTGTGCGGGCGGCCGGGCGGCCCAGTTGGTTCGGAGCGCCTCGGAGGAAGAGCCGTCGAAGTTCGGGCCCCGGTACTGGGGCCAGTCCGCCGCGCCGGCCGCAAAGGCAACGATGAGGAGGCCGAGGCCGGCGAGGCATCGAGGGAAGCGCCGGATCGCAGCCATGGGCCACTGTGATTCACGGCGGCCGTTCGTCAACGGCTGTGCAGGGCAAGGACCAGCCGGGAACAGGTCGGACTCCGGGCCCGGGTCGCGGACAGGAGTGGAACGGGAGGAAGCCATGGAAACGATGCAGGGCGGCGTGTCCCAATCCGAGCGTGGAAATTCCGGCGACGGGGGCAGCGAGAAGCCCCTTCGGTTCCGGCGCCCGTCCGTGGCGGATCCGGCGCTCCGTTCCCTCCGCTGACTTCTGTTCAACCCCGCCGTTTGGGCTAAGCTCTCCGGGCACAGCCCATGGCCGAAAAGGAACTTCAGGAAATCGCGCGCGCGCTCCGCGACCAGTACGACCGCGGCCTCGCGGCGTACCACAAGGACAACTTCGACTACGCCATCACGCTGCTCGCCGAGGCGCTGCGCAAGGAGCCCGCCTTCTTCGAGGCCCGGCAGACGCTGCGGGCCGCGCAGTTCAAGCGCGCCGGCGCCCGCCGCGGCGGCTTCTTCAAGCGGATGCTCGGCCACGGCCAGGCCGCCCCGCTCCTCGCCCGCGCCCAGCTCGCCCTGCGCACGAACCCCGCCGACGCCCTGCCGCTGGCCGAGCAGATCCTCGAGGACGACCCGGCGAACGCCGCCGCCCACAAGCTGCTCGCCGAGGCCGCCGGCCAGCTCGGCCTGCGCCGCACCGCCGTGCTCTCGCTTGAAATCGTCTTCAAGAACGCCCCCGGCGACCGTGACGCCGCCCTCCGCCTCGCCCGTGCGCTCATCGCCGCCGGCCAGGGGCCGCGCGCCGACAAGATCCTCGCCGACCTGCTCGCCGCGAACCCCGCCGACCTGGAGGTCGCGCAGGTGTACAAGGATCTCGGCGCCCGCCGCAGCCTGAACGAACAGGGCTACGCGAAGCTGGAGGGCGGCGGCGGCTCCTACCGCGACGTCCTCCGGAACGAGGCCGAGGCCGTCTCGCTCGAACAGGAGCACCGCGTGGTGAAGTCCGGGGACGTGGCCGACAAACTCATCGCGGAGCACGAGGCCCGCCTCGCCGCCGAGCCGGGCAACCTCAAGCTGCTCCGCGCCCTCGGCGAACTCTACACGCAGAAGAAGCAGTTCGACCGGGCGTTGACCGCCTTCCAACGCATCGCCGACGCCGAGGGCAAGGTGGATCCGGGCCTCGAGCGCGCCGTCATGGACACGCGCCTGAAGCAGTTCGAGGACGAGGCCGGCGCCGCCCCGGACCCCGCCGTGCGCGCCCGCATCGGGGCGGAACGCGACGCCTTCCGCCTCGCGGAGCTGCAGAAGCTCGTCGAGCGCTACCCGACCGACCTGCACCTGCGCTACGACCTCGGCGCGGCCTGCCTCGACGCCGGCAAGGTCACCGAGGCCATCCGCGAACTGCAGCGGGCGCAGAACAACCCCAACCGCCGGGTGCCGGCGATGGGCCTGCTAGGCGAGGCCTTCGCGCGCCGCGGGATGCTCGACCTGGCCGTGCGCACGCTGGCGAACGCGCTGAAGGAGAAGGCCGTGTTCGACGAGGAGAAGAAGGCGCTGCTGTACCAGCTCGGCTGCGTGTACGCGCAGCAGGGCCGGGCTGACCAGGCGGTGGAGCAGTTCAAGCTGATCTACGAGGCCGACATCGGCTACCGGGACGTCGCGGACAAGGTGGACGGGTACTACGCGGCCAAGGGGGCGTGACGGAACGTCGCCGGCCGAGGTGCCGGGAAACGGCCCACGAACGCCCAGGCAACGGCAGCCCGTGCGCGCCGATGGTCACCGCCGCTTTCCGGCGCCCCAGGACGCCCCGGCCTGCTGATCACTGCGCCGCGACCAGTTTCCACACGCGGCCGTTGGTGCCGACGAGGCCGTTGCTCCGGTTGGAGAGCACATACAGCTCGCCGTCGGCGTCCTCGCCCAGCCCGCACACGTAGGCGGGCACCTTGCCGGCCGGGTTCATCGGCAGGGCCAGCGGTTCCATGGACCATTTCCCCTCGTTCATGGTCGCCACGTACAGCCGGCCGTCGGGCACGGACCAGTTCTTGGACCAGTCGGCGAAGACGTACTTGCCCCGCAGCTCCGGCAGCGCCTGGCCACGGTACACGTGGCCGCCGGTGATGCTGATGCCGGCGGCTTCCTTGTCGCCGGGCCAGCCGTTCACGTTCTTGTACTCGAGCGCGGGGTCGAGGAGCGGTTCGCCGAGCAACCCGGTCCGCGGCCGGTCCGTCGGCATGCGCTTGGGGTCTTCCTTGTCGAATCCGGCGGTGCCCTCGCGGATCGGCCAGCCGTAGTTGCCGCCCTTGGCAATGACGTTGATCTCCTCCCACATGGTTTGGCCCACGTCCGCAAGGATGAGGGCATGGCCGGGCGCGGGTCCAAAGGACATGCCCCAGGGGTTGCGCAGGCCGGTCGCAAAGATCTCCGGCAGCGCGTCCTTCCGGCCGACGAACGGATTGTCCGAGGGCACGGCGTAGGGCTTTCCGCCGGCCTGCCGGTCCACGTCGAGCCGGAGCATCTTGCCGAGCAGGGTGGTGAGGATCTGGCTGTTGCCCTGGGGATCGTGGCCGCGGCCGGTGCCGTTCGCGTTCCCACCGTCACCGATGCTGACGTACAGGAAGCCGTCCGGGCCGAACACGAGCCGGCCGGAGTTGTGGTTCATGTGCGGCTGGTGAATCTGCAGCAGCACGCGCTCGGTGGCCAGGTCCGTGGTCGCGTCCGCCGACGCGGTGAACTCGGAGAGCAGGTCGGTGTGGTCCCATTCCTTCGCCTTGAGGTCGGCATCGCCCAGGGGAGCCGAGTAGAAGACGTAGAATTTCCGGTTCTCGGCGAACTTCGGGTGCAGTGCCAGGCCGAGCAGGCCACGCTCGTCAAAGCCCGCGTTGAGCTTCACCAGCTTGGACCGCAGGTCGAGGAAGGGCGTGGCCGCCGTCTCGCCACCGCCGCCCACCACCTGCACCACGCCGGTCTGGTCCGCGACCAGGAGACGCCGCGCATCGAGGGGGACCAGCGTCAGCGGCTGCACGAAGCCGCCGGCGAAGGGTTTCAGCGCGGGGGCGGCTGTGAGCGCCGCAGGGACGGCCAGTACGGCGGCGAGCAGGGCCGCGCGGAGGGGGCGGTTGGAGGTCACGGCGGGAGACAATAGGAACGCCTCGCCAAAACTCAATGCCGACGCGGCGACGCCCTCGGCGACGGGACGTCGCCGCCACCAGGAGAATGGCCTTGTCGCGTCCGCGCGCCTTTCCCATCGTCGCAACGCCTCACCCATGCAAAACCAAACCCTCTCGCATGTGCTGGTGCTGCTGCTGGGCGCGCTGGCGCTCGCCACCGCCGTGCTGGCCTACCGCTACGTCCGCGAAACGCAGCGCGCAAACCTGTGGCAGTCCCAGGTCGTGGCCGTGGAACTGCGCGAGAAGCGGCTCAAGACCATGGTCGCCGGGGCGCTCGACCTGGCCCGCACCGACCCCGCGGTGTTGGAGGCGCTGGGCCGCGCCGGCTTCCGCCTGACCAACGCACCGGCCAAACCCGCCGCCCGCTGAAGCCATGGACTCCCCCGCCCCCTTGACCGGACCGGACACCGAACTGCCCCGGCGCTGCGCCATTCTCCAGCGGCAGGTCAACATCCTCACCTTCGTGCTGCTCGTGCTGGCGGGCAGCGTCTTCATCTTCATGCTGCGCCACGTGCAGCTCGCCAGCCGGAACGCGGACAACATCCAGAGCGTGGGGCAGCAGATGCTGGCCAGCTACCAGGGGCAGTTGGAACCCCGCGCCCTCCAGCTCGAGCGCGAACTGCGGCTGCTGGGCGCCACGCGGCCCGCGCTCGGGCAGTTCATGGGCCGCTTCGCCAACTCCGACGCGCCGGCGACGAACCCGCCGCCGGCCGCGCCGTGAACCCCCACCGGCCCCGTCAGGGCGCCAGTTGCAGGAGGTAATAGCCCTCCGGCAGCGGCCGGTTCTGGTCGAGGTACACCGCCACCCTGTTCGTGCCGGTCACCTCGCCGATCTTCGTCACGTTCGTGCCCGAGAGGCTGTCGCGCCGCAGCACGGAGTACCGTGCGTTGGCCACGCCCTCCCAGCGCAGCTCCGGCAGCAGCCGGATCGTCAGCGCGAAGCCCGAGAGCGGGTCCAGCGGATGCGTCCCCGCCAGGTACTCCTCGTAGTTGGTCGAGCCGTCCCCGTCCGGATCCTCGGCGGCGCCCACGCGCGGGTCGGTGACGTAGCCGGGACCGAAGTACTGGAAGCGCCAGGTGTTGGGCACGCCGTCGTTGACCGCGTACACGCGCTCGAAGAGCGCGTTGGTGCTGGCGCCGGTGATGGGGAAGCCGCTGAGGAAGGCTTGGGCACGGACCTCCGTCCGCTGCGTGATCGTTATCCCGTCGCCGTAAAGCGGCGACGTCGCGGTCGGGGCCGTCCCGTCCAGAGTGTAGCGAAGCTGGCTGCCGCCCAAGTTGTTGATCAGCACTGCCTGCACAGAGTTGGTAAAGAGACCTCCGGGGGGGAT
>JBJXFY010000352.1:0-4394 GCA_046155815.1 Limisphaerales bacterium
GGCGGCCAGGGCGACTGGTTGAATGTCCGCACCGACGGCGTGGCGCCCGGCTCCGGAGTCATCATCCCTGGGATCCCCATCTCGCAGCTCTGCGCCGAGCTCGGCCTCAACTGCCGCGACAACTAGCCCGCCATGCCGGACCTCATCTTCCCCACCCTTCAGCCGCAGACGACCGACACGGAGCGGCTCCTGCTCGCCAAGAATCTCGCCATGATAGGCGGCGCCACCGGCACGATTCCACCCGGCGCCGTGCTCTTTCCGCGGGGCCGCGCCCCCCGACGCGTCCCGCTACTCCCCTTTGCCACGCGGACGGCCACGGCCGTGGTCACCAACATTGACACCGCCGGCTTCAGCGCCGCCATCTGCGAGCTGCGCATTGCCGCTGCCAATCCCGGATGGAGCGCTCGCTTTGGCTCTGAAATCATCGTCCAGACCCAGGGCGGCGGCGACATCCTGCACTGGACGCCGGTGGACCAGGCCACCATCTACCGCGCCTCTTTGGGCAACGTGGCCCGCGAGTTCACCACCGGCGCATCGATGACCCCGCAGGTGACGCCCGACGGCACCACCCGCTTCGTCAAGGTGCCGCTCGTGCTGCCGCCCCTCATGCAGTTCTTCGTCGTACCCGTGAACGCGAGCGCAGCCACCTACCAGATGGATCTATGGCTCTACTGAAAAAACTCCGCGTCGCGCGCTTCAGCTCCGGATCCGGCTGGACCGGCGGCCTCGCCGAGCAGAACGCCGACGGCCTCGTCACCCACGTCCTCGATGCGGAGTACGGGCTGCACCCCCTGCGCCCCGAGGATCGCGCCCCCAGCGAGCAGCTCGCCGGCAAGGACTGGTCCCTCAATGCCGAAGGCTACGCCGTGCCCGCCGACCCGGAGCCCGCGCCCGAGGAGGAGGAGGCCGCCCCCGCCCGCCGCCGGAAATAAAGATCCTCGGCTGGCTCGGGACGTTGCTCGTCATCACGACCCTGCTGCGCGTGGTGAAGCCCAAGCCCATCTCCAATGGCCGCGTCGCCTGGCGCTCCCTGGATGGGCAGATCTACGCCGAGCCGGGCGCCCTGGGCCTCGGGTACTGGACCGCGATCCCGGACGGCACGCCCTTATACAACCAGGCGGCGCCCTGGTGATCCGGCCGCAGCGCCCAGTACGCCGCCGCGGCCGCCGGGCTCACGATCGCGCGGTAATGGCGGAAGAGGATGGCCTCCGCGTGTCCCGCCTCCAGCGCGGTCTTTGCCGCGTTGTCCGTCGCGGCCAGCCGGTAGCTCACGAAGGAATGGCGCGTGACGTTCTGCGGCCAGCCCGTGCCCGCCGCCCGAACGATTTCCCGGATCCGGTTCGGTGACATCGGCCGCAGCTCGCCGCCCAGGGCGAGCCACGCCGCCAGGTTCGGCTGGATCGGCACCAGGCGCCGTTGCCGCGTCTTGGCCTTGTGCGCCGGCACCTGGATTAAGCCCTGCTCCAGGAGCAGATCCTCCTCGCCCAGCCGGTGCGCCTCCGCGCTGCGCAATCCGGCGAAATAGCGGATCGCCAGGTGCCGCCCCGCGTCGGGCATCCGGGCGTAGGCGCACTTGAGCACCGCGCGCACCTGGTCCGGCGTGTGGACCTCGATGCCGCGCACGTCCTGCGGCCCCGGAAGCTCGACGGCCGCGGCCGGGTTGCGGTCCACGTAGCCACGCCGCTGCGCCCAGGTGAAGAGCGTGCGCACGTCCGCCAGGCAGCCCCGCCGCGTGCGCACCGCCCAGCGCGAGGACGCCAGCCACCGCTCCAGCTCGTCGGCCGTGACCTCGGCCAGCGGCCGCCGTCCGCGGCCGCGGGCAAACGCTCCCAGGGAGACGCGGAGCTGGCGGAGATACCGGTCGCTGCAGGCGATGCGCGCCTTCGTCGTGATGAGCTGGTTGACCGCGTCGGAGACGGTCGGACCGTCCGCGGGATGAACGGGGAAGCGGACAAGTGTGGACACCGCCGGGGCCTTCCCGCCCGCGGCGCTCACGAAGCGGAGCAGCGCCTCGGCCGCCTCCGCGAGCGCCCGCAGGGCGCCGGACGACAGGTCTTGCGACAGGGCCGGCGCGTCTGGAGACGCGGAATCCAAAGAAAAAGTGGTCGGGACGACAGGATTTGAACCTGCGACGTCCTGGTCCCAAACCAGGTGCTCTACCAGGCTGAGCTACGTCCCGGACCCGCGCCTTCCTTACCCGTTCCGCCCGGCGTCGCAAAGCCATTTCTCCGTCGGGCCTTGTCCAGATCTTCGTCATCATCGTCATCCAGCCCCGATCCCGGTGAAGTCCCGGGGGCCGGCTTCAGCCGCGGTCCTGGCGCCGGAAAAATCCGGGATGCCGGCCCCGGTCGGGTGCGCTAACGTGCCGGGCTTTCGACCCATGAACCGCCCGAACCGCCGCCTTGCCGCGCTGTGCGCGACGCTCCTCGTCGTTCTGCTTCCGGCCGCTCAGGGGGCGCCGTCCATCTCCGACTTCAACCCGAAGGCCGGCTCGGCCGGCGCGGTGATCACCATCACCGGCTCCGGCTTCGTCAACGTGACCTCGGTCACCTTCGGCGACAGCAACGGCCAGACCACCGCCTTCACGGTTGACAGCCAGTTCCAGCTCCGCGTGATCGTGCCGCTGACGGCGAATTCCGGCTCCCTCCAGGTCAATGCCGCCTCCGGCTCGGGGTCCAGCGGTCTCCGGGTTTTTGAGGCCGGGCCACGCCTCACGTTCTTCACACCGGCTTCCGGCGCGCCGGGCACCATGGTGCGCATGGACGGCGCCAACTTCGCGCTCAGCGGCGTGGGCCGCGTCACCAACGTCAGCTTCAACGGTGTCCCGGCCACCGAGGGCCGCGTGATCGGTGCCACCGCCCTCGAGGCCCGCGTACCGCCCAACGCCACCTCCGGCCTGCTCGAGGTCTGGACGCCGGCCGGCTTCGCCCGCTCGGCCGGCAAATTCCACGTTCAGCCGCTGCTGCGCGGCTTCACGCCCACCAACGGCGTCGCCGGCGACGTGATCACGCTGCATGGCACCAGCTTTGACGACGCCACGTCGGTGCGGCTGGGCAGCCTCGAGCTGCCCTTCCTCGTGCTCAGCCCGACCAACGTCCTCGTCACCCTCACCACCAACGCCACCACCGGACGCTTCACGCTGACCGCGCCGGGCGGCGCGATCCAGGCCACCACCAACCTCGTCGTCGGGCCGCGCATTGTCTCGTTCAGCCCGGGCGTCGGGAACGCCGGCACGAACGTCACCCTCGCCGGCGGCGCCCTAAACGGCGTGCAGGAAGTCCGCTTCAACGGCGTCCTGGCGACGTTTACGTCCGGCACCGTGAACCAGTTGACCACCACCGTGCCCGCCAACCCCACCACCGGCCCGATCAGCATCCGGACCACCAGCGGCACCTACGTCACGGACGCCTTTTTCCACATCGTGCCGACGATCACCGGGATCACGCCCTCGTCCGGCACGAACGGCACGCTCGTGACCATCAACGGGAGGAACCTCGGCGCGGCCACGAACGTGACCCTCAACGGCGCCGCCGCCCCCTTCACCGTCGTGAGCTCGAATCAGGTCACCGCCATCGTGCCGGCGGCGGCCACCAGCGGCTTCGTCGAGGTCGGAACGCCGGGCGGCTTGGCGCGCTCAGGCTCCTCGTTCGCGGTGCTGCCGGTCATTTCCGGGTTTAGTCCCGTGGTGGCGGCGCGCGGCGCGGCCATCGAGATGCTCGGCACCGGCCTGACGAACATCCAGGCCGTCACGTTCACCGAGGGGGCGGCGGCGACCTTCACCGCGCTGACGCCCAACCGCCTCCGGGCCATCGTGCCGGCCAGCGCCTTCTCGGGTCCGGTGACCGTCCGCACCGCCGCGGGCACCGCCACCAGCGCGGGATCGTTTTTCGTCACGGGCGCGGCGCCCACCATCACCTCCTTCAATCCCATGACGGGCGGCGCGGGTACGGAAGTGACGATCCGCGGCACGGGCCTGCGCAGCGCGCAGGCCGTGGACTTCAACGGCACGCCCGCCGCGTTCCGCTTCCAGCAGGTGACGAACCTCGTCGCCACCGTGCCCGCCGGCGCGACCACCGGGCCGATCACGGTGACTACGGTGGACGGGGCGGCCACCAGCGCGGCGTCGTTCAACGTGCCGCTCGACCAGGTGACGCTCGGCGTCTCGAACACGCCGCCGAACGTCGTCTTTTACTGGCCCACAAACGCCCCCGGCTTTGCCCTCGAGTTCACCCTCGCGCTCCAGTCCAACGCGGTTTGGAATCCGCTCCCGATCGAGCCCGTGCCTTCCGGCAGCCACCTGACCGTGACCCTCCCCGCCACCGGCGCGGGCGGCTTCTTCCGGCTGCGGAAGTGAGCGGCGCAGGGCTGGGAGCGCCGGCCTCCGGCCCGGCGGG
>JBJXFY010000355.1:0-6140 GCA_046155815.1 Limisphaerales bacterium
CTGGGACGCATGGCTGCCCATGTCCCTGCTCTGGGCGGATACGACCAACGCACCATCCACGGACGCGCTGCGCGCCACGGTGCGCCGTCATCTGCTGAACCGGCGCATCAATGCCGAGGGCTACGTACACACGCAGCAGCACGAGGGCCTCGCGCACAGCGAGGGCTGGCCCTTCCCAACGTGGACGCAGGCCGGCGGCGTCGGCTGGCACTTCTCCGTAAAGGGCCTGCCGTACGGCCCGGAACTCGGCATCCACCGCAGCACCAGCACGACCAACTGGACCGTCACCGGCGGCGCCGGGGGATCGCTGGACGAGGCGCGCGGATGGACGATCCCGCTCGCTCAGGCCGCGGCCACCGTCACCACGCCGGCCTTCGACGTGGATGCGTTCGTCGCCCCCTTCATCCGCGTAAAATGGTCCGCCCGCGGGTTCACGGAGTCCGCACAGCCGTTTCTGGAATGGACGACCACAGCGCAGCCCGAGTTCTCGGCGGAGCGGCGCATGTACTTCGCCGCCGTGCCTGGAGACGGAGCGATCCACGACTCAGACATCCCGCTCCACCGACACCCCGAGTGGGGCGGACGACTCACCCGGCTGCGTCTCCACTTCGATAATGCTCCGGGCGCGGAGGCCACGTTGAAGGCCGTGTTCACCGCCGTGGACAGCCGGCACAACGTCAACAACGCCCTCTACGTCCAGGGCTGCGACGACTATCTGCGCTGGACCGGCGACCTCGATTTCCTCCGGCGCAACGTCCAGCGGATGCGCCTCACGCTGCACTGGGCCGTGAGTGAATTCGGCCTGCGCACGAATGGCTGGGTGAGAACGGAGTGGATCGGACATGATGGCCGGTCCGGCCACGATCTTTCATCCGGCCAGCGTCGCCTGCTGCGGGGCCGGGGCATCGGCAACAACTACTGGGATCTCATGCCCTTCGGTGGGGAGGACGCGCTGGCGACCATTTACCATTTTGACGTGCTGGGCCGCATGGCACGGCTCGAGCGGGTCATCCGCGGGCATCCGGAGTGGAACATTCCGCGAGGGCCGCTGGCATACGATCCTGCTGACTTGGAGAGGCTGGCCGACCTGTTGCGGCAGCGCGGGGGCGAACGATTCTGGAATGAGGCCGCAGGACGCCTCGGAGCATGCCGGGACCTTGCCGGCGCGCTGCACGACTACGGCTACACGTTCCTGAACAACGAGGCGATCTGCTTCGGTTTCACCAGTGACTCGCAGGCGCGCTCGATCCGCGACTGGCTCGATGGACGGCGCGTCGTGGCCGGTGACACCTCGGCCGGAAGTGACATCTATCGCTGGCGCTTCGGCCCGCGCGCCACGACCCGGCGCAATGTGGAATGGTACCTCTGGGCCTGGTCCGACCCCGCCAGCATTCCGTGGGGCGGGCAGGTGCAGGACGGCGGCGCGGTGCTGGGCTTCAGCTACCACGACCTCATGGCCCGCCTGCGCGCGAACGGTCCCGATGACGCCTGGGCGCGCCTGCGCGAGGTGATTGCGTGGTTCGATGATGTCCAGCGGGCCGGCGGTTACCGGAAGTACTACGCCACCCCGGAACGGGGAACGCTTCAGGGCGGCGGTACCGCGGGCGGGCTGGGACTGGACCATGAGTTCTTCGAGAGCGTACTGGTGCCGCAGGTGTTGATGTACGGATTCCTCGGCCTGGAACCCTCACTCACTGGCGCGGCGCTCGCTCCGAGGCTGCCGAAGGACTGGCCTGCACTCACGGTCCGCGGCATCCGCCTGCACGATGTCACCCTCGATATCACGGCCAGGAACGGACGCGCGGAAGTCATGGTGACTGGGGAGACCCGGCGTGAGCTGCGCATGGTGACCGCCGCCCGGCCGGAAGGCGTGCCGCTCGTGCCCGGGCGGCTGGAGATTCCGCTGTGAGCCGGAACGTGATCCGCCTGGCGCCCCCGGTCGCGGTGCTCCTGCTGCTGGGACTCCTTCTCCGCGACAGCGGCTTTCCCCGCCGCGAGACGGAGCCGCCACCGCGCCGGCTCGGCACGCTGGAGCGCATGGCTTTGCCGCGGCTGCGCGCGGTACAGGCGGATGTGGCCCGGCTCGCCGCCCGGCGAAGGAACCTCCCGCCCCAGCCGGGATTGACCGACTACCGGGTGATTTTCCACGCGCACGCGGAAGACTCCGTCCACACCGCCGGCACGCGGCCGGAGATGTTGGCGGGCGCGAGGCCTGCGGGCGTGAACGCCATCTTCCTCAGCGACCATTTCCGGCCGCCGCGTGACTTCATGGATTCCTGGCGCGGCCTGCACGACGGCGTGCTGTTCATCCCCGGCTCGGAATGGCGGGGCTGCCTCATCCATCCGCCGCACTCCGTCATGTCGCAGATGGAGGCTCCGCTGGACGAGCTGCTCGGGAAGGTCCGCGATGACGGCGGGCTGGCGTTCCTGTCCCACATCGAGGAGCGGCCGGATCATCCGATGGACCAGCTCGACGGGCTGGAGATCTACAACCGCCACTACGACGCGAAGCGTGAGCCGGCCACTCTGCTCGGCCTCGCGCTGCGCCTGACCAGCCCCGCCGGGCTCGCCGAGCTGCAGGAGGCGGTGAAGCTCTTCCCTGGGGAACTTTACGCCGCCGGCATGGACTATCCCACCGACTATCTGGCCAAGTGGGACCGGGAACTTGCCTTCCGCCCGCTCACCGGCGTCGCCGCGAACGACGCCCATCACAACCAGGTCTTCACCCTCACGAAGCTGGACGACTCCACGGTCTCGCTCGGCACGGTCGTGGACCCGCCGGAGAAGCGGCAGCGCTTCAACTCACTCACCCGGCCGGGGCTGAACGAACTCACACGCGGGCTGACCAACGGGGCGGAGATCGCCCGGCTGGACTTCGATCCCTACCCTGTGGCCTTCCGCGCCGTCTGCACGCACGTCCTCGCGCCGGAACTCACCGAGCCGGCCCTGCGCGACGCCGTGCGCGCCGGCCGCGTGTATGTCAGCCATGACTGGATGGGCGACGCGACGGGGTTCCAGTTCGTGGCGACCCGCTCCGGGGGCGTCACCGGCCAGATGGGCGAGGCCGTAGAGGCCGGGTCCGTCAGGCTGGAGGCCCGCCTGCCGCTGCCCTGCTCGCGCATCCGGCTCCTGCGGGACGGGCGGCAGGTTGCCCTGGGCAACGGCTACGAACTCACCCATCACGCACGGCAGCCCGGCGCCTACCGGGTCGAAGGCTGGCTGCTGCTCGACGGCGAGGAGCGCATCTGGGTGCTGTCGAACCCGCTCTACGTGCGGTGACCCCGCGGCGCTGCGGCTGGTTCCCCTTGGACATGGCCGGGATCCTTACGGTGGGCTGGAAAGCCCGCCCTCCACGTGGGGCTTGCCGGCCCCGGACACTGCGGCAGCATGGCTTGGTGAAGACGGTGAAATGCCCGACCTGCGGCCGGCGCGGCGACTGGTTCGCCGCGACCTGGGGGCCGTTCTGCTCCGAGCGCTGCAAGCTGGTGGACCTGGGCAAATGGCTGGGCGAGGAGCACCGCATCGCCAGCCCGCTGCGTCCCGACCTGTTCGAGGGCTACGACCAGCTCCCGCCGGGGCCGGCGCTGGATAGGCCGGAGTGAGTGACAGCCGCCTCGTTGGCCGCGTAGCCGGGCCCTGAGCCTGGGGCTGCTGGGGCCGGCGCAAGTCCGGATCATTCAAGCCGTGCGAACCAGTAGCCCGGGCGGCGACGGCCGTGCATGACGGCGAGAATCCAGATCCTGTCCGGCTCCTCGGCAAAGATGATGGCGTAGGGGAAGCGCCGGCAAAGCGCCCGGCGCACTTGCGGTGAAAGGCGACGGAAGTGTTCGGGATGCTGGCGGAGCCGGCGGATGGTCGCCTCGCGGCGTCGTAGAATCGCCGGCCCAGCTCCGGATCAATTCCCGCGTAGTACAACGCCGTCGCGGCGTACTCGGCGTCCGCCTCCGGATGGAAGGCGTGCGGCTTCAAAGCCCCACCAGAAGTCGCACCTTTGCAGCCGTCGTGTCGCCGGGAATGGGTTGCACAGTGCCCTCGCGAAGTTCCCTCAGCCGCTGGCCCGCCGTCCGGCTCCAGTCGGCTTCCTCCTCGGGCGTGATGCCGTGCAGCCGGCCCTGAAGCTCATCCACCAGTTCGGCCACCTGATTCTCGGGCCAGTCACGGACCTCCTCGACAATCTTTTCCAAGGTCAACGGCATGGGCAAACCATAGAAATCCAGACCGGTGGCTCAACCTGTATTTTTGATCGTTCCGGCCGCTTCCGATTCGCTTCGAGGGCGTGCATCGGCCCATCCTGAAGATCGTGGACTACGACCTCCTCACGCCAGACGCGGCTGCGACACCGGGGGACCGAGGCGTCACAGAGACGCTGCGGGTGTGTCGGGAACTCAAGGGATGTCCACTGGAAGGTCAATCGCTCCCAGACCAGCCCCAGCGCCTGTCGTAGCTGATGTGGTGATGCCGAAAGGGCCACCATCTGGTCTCAATCAACTGTGCCGGCGGAGCAGCCCCGTGTTTCTGAACGATCAAGATCTCCTGTGCGCGACCGAATGCCTCAGCGAAGACGAGGACGGTCAGGCAAGCCATGAGAACGGCTGTCGTGAGATGCTTCCAACCGGCTCCGAGCAGGCTTAGCACGACAAATGGAGCGGTGAAGATAAGAGTTCCGGCCATCAGGCCGCAGAAAGCCTGAAACGACAGACCAAACCCGGAAGTCCGGGCCATCGTGGTGACGTACGCCCCCAATGCCAGGCCAATCAGCATCAACAGAGTCCGCATCAGCAAAGCCAAGCGTGCTCTGAGCGCGTTCACGGGGAGCAGAGGATCGGGAATTGACCACAGCTTCACCCCGCCTGCTTCCGCCGCTCCATCAGTTCGCGCCAAGTCGTGCGGTGGATGCCGCGGTCGGCGAGCAGTTGGCGCACGCGCGGGTCGGTGAGCGCGCGGGTGTCGGCGAGGCGGTGGGCGTGGGAATTCGTGACGAGCGGGAAGTCGTCCGTGGGGATGGAGGCGTGGAAGAGGATCTCGGTGATGCCGGGCTTCAACTCAGTGAGCACCTTGAGCAGCCAGTCTGTGCGGCCCTCGGGCGGGCCGGCGTCGGAGCCGGTGTGCAGGTCGTCAATCACCGGCAGCCCGGCGTCCCAGACCTTCTGGACCACGGCCGGCAACGCCTGGCTGGCGTCGGGGTGGCTGCGCGAGACGTGCGTGCGGTGCCCGCCCGGCGCGAGCAGCGGGAGGCGCTTCTCCGCCGCCACGCGCAGC
This sequence comes from Limisphaerales bacterium, assembly GCA_046155815.1. GTDB lineage: Bacteria > Verrucomicrobiota > Verrucomicrobiia > Limisphaerales > CAIMTB01 > JBJXFY01. The sequence goes on from JBJXFY010000355.1 coordinate 5,260, forward strand.
CAGCGCTCGAAGTAGTCGGGCCGCGCGAAGAGCGTGCCCATGTGCGAGTCGAGGTGGGTGACCGGGAACCCCAGCCGCTCGGCCCGGGCGATCTGCGCGCGGATCTCGGCCTCCACCTCGTCGGCGGTGGCCTTCTGGATCACCTGCGGCACGCTGCGCCAGAGGCAGCCTTCGTCATCCACGAGGCCGGGCACGGCGGCCGCACCGGCCAGCGGACCCCAGCGGTACGGCACCCATTCGCTGGTGAGCGTGAGATGCAGGCCGGCGTCCACCTCGGGATGGGTGCGGAGGTACTTCACGATCTCCGGCACCCACGGGCACGGCATCATGAGCGCCCACGAGCTGCCGACGCCGCGCTCGAAGCTCTCGATGGCCCCGCGGTTCGCGGCGTGGTGCATCCCCACGTCGTCCACATGGAAGATCACGACGACGTCGCCGGCCTTCCAGCCGAGGCGTTCGGCCCAGGTCCGGTCGGCGGCGGCGGCGCGCAGGGCGGGCGCGGCAGCCACGGCGGCGGTGGAGGCGGCGAGGGTCTTCAAGGCGGCGCGGCGGGTCACAGGGCAAAGCTTAATGCTCAAAGGAAAACTCCAAGCCTCAAGTTCCCAACTCCAAGTCGAGGATCCGGCCTCGTCAGTCCGTGGGCTTGGGACTTGGAATTCTTCTACACCCCCGGCGCCATCTCCCGGTGCCACGGCGTGCTCTGTTCGTAGGCGTGCGCGATACGGAACAGGCCGGCTTCGTCCAGCGGCTTGCCGAGGAGCTGGAGGCCGACAGGCAGCCGCGGCGACGACGTGAAGCCGCACGGCACGCTCAGGCCGGGGATGCCGGCCACGTTCGCGGCCACGGTGTAGATGTCGCAGAGGTACATCTGCAGCGGGTCG
>JBJXFY010000357.1:0-5322 GCA_046155815.1 Limisphaerales bacterium
GGCGCGCCGTACCTGTTCCGGCTCGAGGCGAAGCCGTGACGAAAAGCCAGCGCGCGACCTGGGTCGGTCCGGCCTGGAGGCTCCGCTGCGTCGTGGCGTCAGCTTACCGACGTGGACGAACCTGCGGGGCTGGACCCCGGGCGGTCGCCGGAGCGGGCCGCCCTTCCGCCCCCGGCTCGAGCAGGACCGCCCCGTTTTCGAGGAGGTACTTCTCCAGCGCCACCTTGCTGCTGAGCTGGGTGGGCACCCGGGGGTGGCCGTCCTTGTAATGCCGGTAATGGACCAGCGTCCTGCCGATCAGCCCGATCTGGACCTTCGACTTCTCCATCTGCCAAACCTGACCTGTTTGGAACTCGGGCAGAGGAGCCGCGGACGTCGTCTGGTTTTTCTTCAAGGCCGCGATACTACCCGACCGGCCGGCTTCGACCACCCCAGATTCGGCGGACCCCGGCGCCGGGCCGGCGAAATTGCACCCCGTCCGCGCCGATTGCCGTTACCCTGCGTCGCACGCTGGCACCCCGAATGAACTCCAAACTCTTTTCCGAACTCGGCCTGTCCGAGGAAATCCTCAAGGCCGTGGACAAGCTGGGCTTTGAGCAGGCCTCGCCGATCCAGGCCGCGACCATTCCCCTGCTCCGGGAGGGACTCGACGTCGTCGGGCAATCGCAGACCGGCTCCGGCAAGACCGCAGCCTTCGCCATTCCCGCCATCGAACGAACGGATCCCGGCGTCCGGGCCGTGCAGGTGCTTATCCTTTGCCCGACCCGCGAACTCGCCGTGCAGGTCTCCGAGGAGGTCCACAAGCTCGCCCTCTTCAAGCGCGGCATCCGCGCGCTGCCGATCTACGGCGGGCAGTCCTACGAACGGCAGTTCTACGGCCTCCAGCAGGGGGCGCAGATCATCATCGGCACGCCGGGGCGCCTCATGGACCACATGCGGCGGGGCACGATCCGCTTCGACGCGCTCAGGATGCTCATTCTCGACGAGGCGGACGTGATGCTGAACATGGGTTTCCGGGAGGACATCGAGGCGATCCTCCAGGCCACACCCGCCACCCGGCAGACGGTCTTCTTCTCGGCTACCATGCCGCCGCCCATCCGGCACCTCATCGAGAAGCACGCCCGCGACCCGCGGCAGGTGCGCATCGAGCAGGCCGCGCTCACCGTGCCCACGGTCGAGCAGGTGTACTACGAGGTGGACCGCCGGCACAAAATCGAGCTGCTCACGCGGCTCATTGACCTCCACGACCTCAAGCTCGGCATCATCTTCTGCAACACCAAGCGCATGGTGGACGACCTGGTCGAGCACCTCGAGGCCCAGGGCTACCTGGCCGACCGGCTGCACGGGGACATGAGCCAGAACCTGCGCGACCGCGTGATGAACAAGTTCCGCAAGTCCGGACTCGAGTTCCTCGTGGCCACCGACGTCGCGGCGCGGGGCATTGACGTGGACGACGTGCAGGTCGTCTTCAACTACGACCTGCCCTACGACGGCGAGGACTACGTCCACCGCATCGGGCGCACGGGCCGCGCGGGCCGCAGCGGGCGTGCCATCACGTTCGTGTCCGGGCGCGAGCTTTTCCAGATCCGCAACATCGAGCGCTACACGAACACCCGCATCCACCGCGCGCGCATCCCCACCGAGGCCGAGGTCGGCGAGGCCCGCGAGAACGTCTTCCTGAGCAAGCTCCGCGCCCTGCTGCAGAGCGGCGAGTTCCGGCGACAGGATCACCTCCTCGAACGGCTGCTTGAGGAAGGCTTCTCCTCCACGGACATCGCGTCCGCCTGCCTCGGCCAATGGCAGGGCGGCGAAGCCATCCCCGCCCGCCCGCCCGCCGAGGATTCCGGCCGCCCCAACCGCCCGGCCGCCGACCAGGCCGCGGCGCGCGTCCCCCGCCATGACGACCCGCCGCGGCCCGGACGCTTCTCCGAGCGGCGCGACGAACGCCCGTCGCGCGCAGCTCGCCCGCCGGCTGCCCGTTCCGCCCGCCCGGCCAAAGCCGGGCCTCCGCCACCGGCAATCTCGCCGCCGCTTCCCGAGCAGGCCCTTGCCGCCTCGCCTTCCGCGGTTGCTCCGCCAGAGGCGCTCAAGACCTGGTCTGACGAGGAAATCCTGGCCTCGGTGAAACCCGAAGCCCCGCCGGCTGGTCCCGGTTGGGACCACCGCGAGCGGGCCGGGAGCAAGCCCGCCCGACGGCTGCCAGAGACCCCTCAGTCCGCCGGACAGTTCACGCGCCTCCACTTGAACCTCGGCGAAGCCATGGGCGTCACGCCCATTGATGTCGTCAACAGCATTGCCGGCGAGACCGGCCTGCCCGGCAAGGTCGTCGGCAAAATTGACGTCCGCGATCGGCATTCGTTTGTGGACGTGGTCCCGGAACACGCCTCCGCCATCATCGCCCGGCTGAACCGCGCAAGCATCAAGGGCCACAAGGCGAAAATGAAGGCCGCGTGAGGCCCCGCGGCCCGGCGCGCCGAAATGCCGCAGGGGACAGAAACCCGCTTGCGGCGCGGTCGGCCGGTTCCTAGCTTGGACCGCGGGGTGGAGCAGCCCGGTAGCTCGTCAGGCTCATAACCTGAAGGTCCTTGGTTCAAATCCAAGCCCCGCAACCAACGGCCCCGGTGGGAAAAGCCCGCCGGGGCCGGCCCGTTTTCAGCCTCAGCCGTCCTTCGCTCCCCCGTCCTCAGGATGGATTTCAACGACGGGTTTGACTAAGGTCGCAGGGCACCGCGTCCCAGACGAACCCGTGCCGGAATCCGCCGCCATCACCGCCGTCCGCGTCGAACTGGACGGCAAGTTCTTCCGGCTCGACGGGCGGCGTTTCCGCGTGCGCGGCGTCACCTACGGCAGCTTCGCGCCCAACGCGGCGGGCGAGCCCTTCCCCGAGCCCGGGCGGGCCGCCGCGGACTTCGCCCTGATGCGGACGCTCGGCGCAAACGTGGTCCGCACCTACCACCCGCCGCCACGCTGGCTGATGGATCTCGCCCTTGACCAGGGGCTGCGCGTGCTCACGGACCTCGCGTGGCCGGCCAACCGCTGTTTCCTCGATTCCGTGGCGGACCGCCGCCTCGCGCGGCTGGCGGTGGCGAAAGCCGTCGGCGCGATGGCCGGACATCCCGCCCTGTTCGCCGTCAGCCTCGCGAACGAGATCCCGCCGGACGTGGTGCGCTGGAGCGGCCCGCGGCGGCTGCGGCGTTTCCTCGACGACCTCGTGCCGCTGGTGCGCGACCTCGACCCCGGCGCGCTGGTCACGTTCGGCAGCTTTCCGCCGACGGAGTACCTCCAGCCGGCGGCGACGGACTTCATCACGTTCAACGTGTACCTGCATGACCCGGGCGTGCTCGAGGCGTACCTGGCGCGGCTGCAGATGATCGCGGACACGCGGCCGTTGCTGCTCGGCGAGTTCGGCGCGGACGCGCGGCGCGAGGGCGCGACGCGGCAGGCGGAGATCGTCGGCACGGCGGCGCGCGCGGCGTTCCACGCCGGGCTGGCGGGCGCGGTGGCGTTCCAGTTCACGGACGACTGGCACCGCAACGGCGCGCCGGTGCTGGACTGGGAGCTGGGCCTGACCACACGCGAGCGCGCGCCGAAACCCGCCTTTGCCGCGCTCCAGCGCGCCTTCGTGGAGGCGGACGCGCCGGCGGCGCAGCCGCAGCCGCTCGTGTCAGTGGTGGTGGCGTGCCGCAACGGAGCGCGCACGCTGCGCGGCTGCCTCGCCTCGCTCGAGCAGCTCCGCTACCCGAACCGCGAACTGATCCTCGTGGACGACGGCTCGGAGGACACCACGCCGCGGATCGCGGAGGAATTCCCCGGCATCCGGTACTTCCGCCAGCCGCCCCTCGGCCTTTCCGTCGCGCGCAACGTCGGCATCGGCGCGGCGCGCGGCGAGATCGTGGCCTTCACGGACGACGACTGCCGCGTGGACCCGGAGTGGCTCGACTTTCTCGTCGCGGATTTGCAGCGCGGGCCGTACGCCGGCATCGGCGGGCACAACCTGCTGCCGCCGGATGACTCGCCGGTGGCCGCCGCGGTGATGGCGTCGCCGGGCGGGCCGGCGCACGTGATGCTCGACGACCGGCTGGCGGAGCATCTGCCGGGCTGCAACATGGCCTTCCTGCGCGCCGCGCTGCTGGAGGTGGGCGGGTTCGACCCGCAGTTCACGCGCGCGGGGGACGACGTGGACGTGTGCTGGCGGCTGCTGGGACGGGGTTTCCGGCTGGCCTTCTCGCCTGGCGGCTTCGTGTGGCACCACCGGCGCTCGACGGTGCAGGGCTACCTCCGCCAGCAGTCCGGCTACGGCGAGGCGGAGGCGCTGCTGGTGCGGAAGCACCCTGAATGCTTCAACGCCATCGGCGGGATGCTTTGGCGCGGGAGCATCTATGCGGCGGCGGGCGCGCACCTGGGCGGACGGCCGATCATCTACCACGGGCGGTTCGGCGCGGGGATGTTCCAGACGCTGTACCGCGCGGGCACAAGCGGCGTCGCGCAGCTCCTGACGAGCCTCGAATACTGGGTGTTCGTCGCGCTGCCGCTGGTGGTGGCGGCGCAGTTCCTGCGCGGGTTGGCGTGGCCGGCGGTGCTGGCGGTGCTGGCGCCCGCGGCCTTCGCCGCGGTGTCGGGCGCTCGGGCGGCGCTGCCGGCGGGCCGGCGGCGCTGGTGGTCCCGGCCGCTGGTGGCGGCGCTCTTCCTCGCGCAGCCGGTGGCGCGCGGGGCGGCGCGGTACTTCGGGCTGTTCCAGGCCGGGCTGGGCGAGCCGGGCCGGCGGCGGCTGGACTCCGAGGCGCGCCTGCAGGCCGGCGAGACGCTGCGCGGGCGCGCGTACTGGTCGGGGGCGTGGCGCGACCGGCTGGAGTGGATCGCGCGGCTCTCGGCGGCGCTGAAGCAGGCCGGCTGGGAGCACCGCGTGGACACGGGCTGGGGCGACCACGACCTCGAGGTGCTGGGCGACGCGTGGACGCGGGTGCAGCTCACCACCGTGGCCGAGGCGAACCACGACGCCTCGCAGACGCTGCGGGCGCGGCTGCGGGCGCGGTGGACGCTGCTGGGCGCGGGGCTGTTCTGGGGCCTGCTGGTGACGCTGCTCGTCGCGCTGGGCACGCTGCCTTTTGCGGCCGGCTGGGTGCTGTGGGGCGTGGCCGCCGGGCTGCAGGGTGCGGCGGCCTTCTTCCTGCACCGCCGCGCGCGCCGGCACCTCGCCGAAGTCGGCGTGGTGCTGGATGAAGCTTCGGCGGCGTGGGGGCTGAAGGCGCAGGCCGCCCGGCCGCCGGAGCCGGCGGACGAGCCGGTGGCTGCCGCCGCGACGCCGGCGGCGGCCATGCCGCG
>JBJXFY010000374.1:0-11302 GCA_046155815.1 Limisphaerales bacterium
GGAAGGAGCCGGAGCCGCAGGCGGGATCGAGGATGCGCAGCTTCAGCGTGGCCTCGGGTGGCTGCCCGGCGACGAGCTTCCCGACGGTCTGCTCGACGATGTAGTCCACGATGTAGCGGGGCGTGTAATAGACGCCCCCGGCCTTCCGCACCTCGGGCTTTTCCTCGACGGTAATGCCGCGGCCGTGCGGGCGGACGACTTTGCCCAGGAAGCGTTCGTAGATGGTGCCGAGGATCTCGACGGGGATGACGTCGAAGAGGTAGGGCGTCTCCTCGTCGCTGAGGTCGCCGATGAAGCCGGCCAGCCACTCGTCGCCGACGGCGAGTTCCTCGCTGAAATGGGGCTTGAAGAGGTTGCCGTTGAAGAACGGGACGTGGGAGGGCGGCCGGCGGTCGAGGGCGCGGAGGTGGCGGACCACGGCGCGCCAGAGGGAGCCCGCCGGCTCGGCGCGTCCGCCGGCGGCGGGCGGCTCCTCGCGCAGGGCGAGGGGCTGCTGGCGGGCGCGGCGGCCGGCGTCGTCCTCGCCGGACGCGCGGCGCCATTTGGCGACAAGGGTGTCGAGGCGCTCGCCGGTGTCCATGTCGCGGTCTTCGCAGATGCGGAGGAAGAGGAGGCGGTCGAGGATGCGGTGGACGGCGTCATTGAGGCGGTTGCCGGCGAGGAGGGCCTCGTGGTCGTTCAGCCGCCAGAGGTCGGAGGCGAGGCCGCGGCGGGCTTCGTCGAGGAAGTTGAGGAAGTCGGCATCGAGCGCGCGGGTGCGGTCGGGCTTGAGGAGCCATTGCTGGCGGGCCTTGCCCCGGCCGGTGGGCCGCTTCGGGAGGGCGTCAATCAGGCGGTCAATCCCGCCACCTGCCACCGCCTCGCGGGAGAGGAGGTTCCAGAGTTCGCGGGCGACGAGGGGGAACTGGCGGAAGTGCCAGGTCTTCCAGAGGCCAGCGTCGGGTTCGTCGCGGTGAGGCCGGCCGCCCACCAGGTACACCTTGAGCTCCTCGAAGTCGGTGAGGAGCGCGAGGGGCAGGTCCTTGTTCCACGCGTAGCGCTTGGCCTGGAAGGCGTGGCCGGCGTCGAGGTCGCCGGCGGGCTTCTTGGCCTCGCAGACGAAGCGCTCGCGGCCCTCCGCGCGGAAGAGGTAGTCGGCGGGCCTGTTCCGCCCGCCGATCTGCGTGCGGCTCTCGATCTCGACCTCGCGGTCCTTTGGGATCCGGCCGGCGCGGTTGTCCATGTCCCAACCGAGGGCGCGGAAGAAGGGATCGAGGAAGTCCTTGCGGACGTTGGCCTCATCGTAGCTGGCGCCCTTGTAGGCATCGAGGTGCCGGCCGAACTGCTCGACGAGGCGGCCCAGCTCGCGCTCGAAGTGCTCGAAGGTGGCCGGGGCGGGCATGGGGTGAGCGTGGAGCGGCGACGGGGCCGGGTTCAAGCGGCGGGCGGAGTTCGTGGTGCCGGCGGCCCCCCGGGCATCGCTGCACGGCCGCGCTTGAGGCGTGCAGAAACGCGCCTCCGTCTCCCGGCCGCATCCGTTCACTTCCCGACGACAAAGCTCGCATTCACCCAGTTGGCGAAGTCCTCGCGCGAGCAGTCACCGGCGTCCATCGCCACGAGGCTGATGGTCTTCGCGCCCGCGGGCAGTTCCACGTCGAAGCGCCACGCCGGCGACTGCTCGCGCATCACGCCGGACCGCGGGCGGAAAATTGACAGCGCCGCGGCCGGGAACACGGTGCGGGGAGCGCGGCGTCCTGAACAACCCCGGCCTTCAATCCCATGTCCACTCCCAAAACGTTCTCCATCAAAGCCTGGTCCGCCGCGAGCGCGACCGCGCGGCTGGCCGCCACCACCATCCCGCGCCGCGAGCCCGGCGCGACCGACGTGAGGATCGAGATCCTCTACTGCGGCGTCTGCCACTCGGACCTGCACTTCGCCCGCAACGAGTGGGGCTTCACCCAGTTTCCCGCCGTGCCGGGCCACGAGATCATCGGCCGTGTCACGGCCGTTGGCGGTGGCGTGACGAAGTTCAAGGCCGGCGACCTCGTGGGCGTGGGCTGCCTCGTGGATTCCTGCCGCACCTGCCCCGACTGCCGCGCGGGCCTCGAGCAGTTCTGCTCCGGCATGGTCATGACCTACGGCAGCGCGGACCGGCATCTCGGCGGCGGCACGCTCGGCGGCTACGCCGAGGGCATCGTCGTCACGGAGGACTTCGTGCTGCGCATCCCGGCCAACCTCAACCCCGCCGCCGCCGCGCCGCTGCTCTGCGCGGGCATCACCACCTGGTCGCCGCTGCGCCACTGGAAGGTCGGCCCCGGCCAGAAGGTCGGCATCGTCGGCCTGGGCGGCCTCGGCCACATGGGCGTGAAGTTTGCCCGGGCCTTCGGCGCGCACGTCGTGCTCTTCACGACCTCGCCCGGCAAGACCGCCGACGCCCAGCGGCTGGGCGCGCACGAGGTCGTCATCTCGAAGGACGAGGCGCAGATGGCGGCGCACGCGGGCAGCTTCGACTTCATCCTCAACACGGTCTCCGCGGCGCTCGACCTGACGCCCTACGTCAACCTGCTGAAGCGCGACGGCAACCTGGCCCTGGTCGGCGCGCCCGAGAAGCCGCTGTCGCTCGCCGCGTTCCCGATGCTGTTCAAGCGCCGCTCCGTCTCCGGTTCGCTCATCGGCGGCCTGCCCGAGACGCAGGAGATGCTGGATTTCTGCGGCCAGCACGGGATCACGAGCGACATTGAGATGATCCGCATGGACGAGATCAACGAGGCCTACGAGCGGATGCTGAAGAGCGACGTGAAGTACCGCTTCGTGATTGATCTGGCCTCGCTGAAGGCCGCGTAGCCCGCGCCGGGACGCTGGGCGAGGGCCACAACAGCACAGCGCCCCGGAAGCGTGAGCCTCCGGGGCGCCGGGAACGGCTGGGGCGGCGCGGCCGAGCCGCCCTACCTGGGAAGATCAGCGCCCCTTGGGCAGGGCGCCGCGGCCGGCGTACACGGCGTTCTTGCCGAGCAACTGCTCGATGCGGAGGAGCTGGTTGTACTTCGCGGTGCGGTCGGTGCGGCTGAGGGAGCCGGTCTTGATCTGGCCGCAGTTCGTGGCCACGGCGATGTCGGCGATGGTGGCGTCCTCGGTTTCGCCGGAGCGATGCGAGAGGACGGCGGTGTAGCCGCTGGTCTGCGCGAGGCGGACGGCGTCCAGCGTCTCGCTGAGCGAGCCGATCTGGTTCACCTTCACGAGGATCGAGTTGGCGGTGCCGGTATCGATGCCCTTCTGGAGGAACTTCACATTGGTGACGAAGAGATCATCGCCGACGAGCTGCGTCGTGGCGCCGAGCTTGTCGGTGAGCTTCTTCCAGGTAACCCAGTCGCCCTCGGCGCAGCCGTCCTCGATCGAGACGATCGGGTACTTGGCGCAGAGCTTGGCGTAGAACTCGACCATCTCGTCGCCGGTGAGCTTCTGGCCGCTGCTTTTCTTGAACACGTAGGTCTCATTGCCGGTGTAGAACTCGGACGCGGCGACGTCGAGCGCGAGGTAGATGTCCTTGCCCAGCTTGTAGCCGGCGTCCTTCACGGCCTGGGCGATGGCGTCGAGCGCGGCCTCGGCGCTTTCGAGCTTCGGCGCGAAGCCGCCTTCGTCACCGACGGCGGTGCTCAGACCCTTCTTCTTCAGCACCGACTTCAGCGCGTGGAAGATCTCGGTGATCGCCTGCAGGCCCTCGCTGAACGTGTCGAAGCCGTGCGGCTGGATCATGAATTCCTGGAAATCAATCGGGGCGTCCGAGTGCGCGCCGCCGTTGATGACGTTGGCCATCGGGACGGGCAGGACCTTGGCGTTGGGCCCGCCGAGGTACTTGAAGAGCGGCTGGCCGAGCGCCGCGGCGGCGGCCTTCGCGTTGGCGAGCGAGACGGCGAGGATGGCGTTGGCGCCGAGCTTCGACTTCGTCTCGGTGCCGTCGAGGGCGAGCATCGTGCCGTCCACCGTGAGCTGGTCGAGCGCGTCCGTGCCGAGCAGCGCGGGGGCGATCTTGGTGTCGACGTTCCTGACGGCCTTGCTGACGCCCTTGCCGAGGTAGCGCTGCTTGTCGCCGTCGCGGAGTTCGATGGCCTCGTGCTCGCCGGTGGAGGCGCCGGAGGGCACGGCGGCGCGGCCCATCACGCCGCATTCGAGGGTGACGTCCACCTCGACGGTGGGGTTGCCGCGCGAGTCGAGGATTTCGCGGGCGACGAGGTCGGTGATCTTGGTCATGGAAGGGTTCGTGGTCGGTGGTCGGTGGCCGGCGGCGGCGCCGGTGGAATTAGCCGGGCAGTCAACGGAAGCACGGGAGCGGCGTCAAGGGAGGGCAGGGAACGCGACGGCGTGGACGAAGGCGCGGACCGCTGCGTCCGCCGACTGCCGGCCGGAGCTCCGGGACCGGACCCCAGCGCCTTCCGCATTGACTTGGCGGGGAGGTTGTTTAGAACGACCGCAACCCCCGAAGTTCTTCCCGGTTCAGCCCCGGGCTGCCCGGCTTGCCGCCGGCAGTCAGTGGTACCTGCCGGCGGAGCCGTCTCGAAGCACCTAGGTGGCCGAAAAAACCCAGACCGTCCCATGAATCTACATTCCGAATCCCTCAAGCCACGCCTCGCCGCACTGCTGCTGGCCGCCGGGGCCTTCACCGCCCCCGCCGCTGAGTTGATCCATCAGGAAGGCTTCAACGATGACGGCTCGAAAGCTGCCCCGCCGCGCTACACCGTCGTCGGCGGCGACGTCTGGGAACTCAGCCGCATCTTCGGCGATCCGCCGCTGGCCAGCGCGTCCGCCCAGCGCGGCCCGGTTTACTTCGCACACAACTTCGACGTGTCGTTCGTTGGCATCCCGAACATCCCCGCACGACGCATGATGTTCTGCTGGCGCGCCAGCAACGACATCGCGAACACGACGGAAGAATTCCTGAAGCTCTGGGATTCCTCGGTGGCGTGGCTGCTCAAGGACAAGGCCAACGCCACCGTCATGGTCTATCCGACCGTTGCCGACATCGGCGGCTTGGGGGCCCGGCTCACCGCGGCCGGCCACACGGTGGTGGACGACGATCCGTCCAAGACGGACGCGCAGCTTGAGACCATCGCCGACCTGTTCATCCATGCCGGCAGCGCCGACCCCAGCCGTTACGCGCTGATCAAGAAGCCGGCCATTGGCAACATCTCGGCGGACTGGGATGACCTGATCCTCGGCAGCATCGGCGCCGATGCCACGTTCGCCCCGGGCCAGGTCAACATCGCCTCGCCGGGACATCCGGCCGCCGGGGGCAAGACCGGGTCGTTTGCCGGCTTTGCGGCCGCGACGGACCAGGTGTTTGCCCTGGCCGGCCGGTTCTTGCCGGACGGCTCCACCACGCTCGCCACGGTGAACCGCACCGTGCCGCCCTCGGTGGTCCGGCTGAGCGACGTGGACGACATGATCGCGGGCACGAAGCAGCACGAGAAGACCGACGGCACCCTGGCCACGCTGGATGTCGCCGACGCCGCGGCCGGCAACTGGCCGGACGACAACGCCGTCCCCGGCGGCTACAGCGGGAGCTGGGGCCTGCGCGTCCAGGGCAAGGTGAGCGTCAGCGCGCCCGGCACCTATCGCTTCGCCCTCGGCACGGATGACGGCGCCCGCTTCCAGATTGACCGCGACAAGAACGGGTTCACGGCGGCCGACAACATCATCGAGGATCTCGGGCCGCACGGGCACACGATCGTCTATGCCAACGTGACCTTCAGCGCGGCCGGCACCTATGACTTTGAGGTGCGGGCCTACAACGCCGGCACCGCCGGCGATTTCGAGCTCTCCGCGGGCGTCGTCCCGGCGGCTGAGATCCTGGATGACGACCTTGGCTCCGGCTACTGGGAAGTCCTTGGCACGGCCGGAAGCACCGCTCCGGTGAAGCTCTCCGGCACCGCGACCGCCACCGGCTACATGGCGACCGGCGCCAGCACCGAGACCAAGGAGCCGCTGATCGTCCTTCTGAATGGCCCGGATGACGCGCCGCCAGGAGCCTTCTATGGCGGCGGTCCGTTGGCGAACTTTGAAGGAACCGGCTACTTCGCCGGCGCCGGCATGAACAAGTTCCCCTACCAGGACGCCACGCCGCCGCGCTCGGTGACTCTTCGTCCGGTCAACGTCGCGGGGAAGAGCGAGGTGAAGCTCACCGTGGCGCTCGCCGCCGCGCAGATTGACTTCGAAAACGACGCAAACGACTTCCTCGACATCAACATCTATCCCAACGGGGCCGGCAGCACGCGGATCACGCTCGCGCACTTCAACGGGGTGGAAAACGGCCGCCAGCCATGGCTGGCCGATGACCTGGACGGCAACCAGCGTCGCCTCACCCGCGAATTCGCGGACTTCACTTACAACATCCCCGCCGGCGCGACCGACCTGATCGTGGAGTTCGTCGCCGGATCGTCGTGGTGGAACGAGCTGCTCGGCTTCGACAACGTCCGCATCACCTCCGGCGCGCTCTCCACGCCGCTGCGCATCACCAGCGCCACCAAGGCCGCGGGCAACGCCCTCGACGTCGTCTGCTCCGGCGGCACTCCGCCCTTCCTCGTGCAGGGCACCACCGCCCTGCCCGGCAACTGGGTGGACCTCTACACTGCCGCCGGGCGCACGTTCAAAATGCCCCTCGCCGGCGCCGGCGCGACCTACCGGCTCGTGGACGCCACGACCAAGAACGTCCTCCTCTACACCGCCACGCTGACCGGCGCGGCGGAGCGGCCCGATCCCGTCGTCACGCCCGCCACCGGCGAGGGCTGGGCGGCGCTGGATGGCGACAAGCTCACCTGGTACGTGGCCTACCGGAATCTCAAGGGACCGATCACCGCCGCACATCTCCACGGCCCGGCCGATGCCAACGGCGCGGCCCCGCCGCTGGTGGACTTCATGCCGGCCACCGGCCCCACCAGCGGGGTCATTTCCGGCTCCGCCAACGTGAACCAGGCCGTGAAGGACGCCCTCGCCCAAGGCCGGGCGTACTTCAACCTGCACTCCAGCATCCACGGCGGCGGAGAAATCCGCGGCCAGCTTGGCCCGAACTGAAGCCGGATGCGCTTGGATCGGATTCGCCCGGATCTTCCGGGCTCGGTTCCGGTTTCAGGCCATGTCGGGTTCCAGGCCTGAACGCAAAGGGAGGGATCCCGCCGGGGCGGGCGCCGGTCGCAGGACCGGCGCCCGTTTTCTTGCCAGGCTGCAGCCACCAGGCCCCAGCGCTCCGGGCGGGGCTGATGGCGCGGCCGCGAGGCATCACCGCGGCGCCCGACGTTCGGACCGGCTACGATCCCTGGTTCCGGTGGAGCCGGGCCAGATCGAGCAGAAGCCGCTCGAGCTCGCGGTAGTACTCCTCCTCGGCCAGCCCCGCCTTGCGCCGGCGCAACGCCTCGACGGACTGCTCAAGCTCGTCACGCCGTGCGCGTTGTTCCGCCGTGAATTCGCCCTCCGCGGGGCTCCGGATGAGGTGTCGCTGGTGGGCCCGCGCGCCGTCCGGGGCGGCGTCCTCGGCGGCCTGCCTCACCGCGCGCGTGCCGCGGAACCAGTCCGCCGGCGTGCCGCGGCCGTCGCCGTTGTCGTCCAGCAGCGCGTGCTCCGTCGCCAGCCGGTTCTCCGTCTCATAGAACTCCTTCACCCGCGCCGACGCTGCGAGGAACGCCTCGAGCAGCGAGGTCTGGCCGTCGCGGTCGAGGTCGGCGGCCGGGTCGGCGACTGCCTCCGCGAAGAACTGGCCGAAGCGCGTGAGGTTCTGCTCCGCGCCGCTGCGCGTGGCCGTGATGACGACGCGGTTCGTGCCGGCGAGCGCGTTGAGGAAGGGCGCGCTGGCGGACGCGGTGTTGATCACGGCGAGCGGCCGGCGAAAGGGCGCGAGCCACTGCGCGAGGTTGGTTACCGTGAGGTCCGGGCCGCGCAGGTTGAAGCGGGCCGTCTTCCCGTCGAACGTCCCGTGGCCAATGAGCACCAGCCACAGCTCCGCCGGCCCGTCGCGCGGCTCGGCCTCGAGCGCGAGCCGGAGCTGGTCGAGGTCGGCGGCGGTGTTCGTCGCGCCCGTACCCAGCGTGAGGTGGGCCGCGCCCGCGGCGGCGCAGGCGGCCTCCCAGCGCGCGGCCTGGGCGAGGAAGTTGGTCGCGTACTCCGCCTCCCCCGGCGCGCCGACGACGAGGAGGACGCGGGGAGCGTCGTTCGTGACTGCGGCGGAGGCGGGGCAGGGAAACAGAAAATTTCCAAGGACCAAGCTCCAAGCTCCAAGGAAATTCCGAATTCCAAGTTCCAACATCCGCGCGGACGGCTGCCTTGGAGCTTGGAGCCTGGAATTTCTCACGGCATCCCTTTCCATCGGCGCATTCCCCATCCCGCCAGCAGGCAGCCGAGCGCGGCGCCGAACATCCACGGCGTGTGCCACAGCGGGCGGGACCACGGCTCCGTCACCGGCGCGGCGCGCGTCGGCAGGCCGCGCACGAACTCGTCCAGCCGCGTTGCCGCGACGACTTCGCCGCCGGTCCGGCGCGCGAGGTCCTCGAGCAGCGCGACGTTCGGCACGAGCGAGCGGAACTCCGCCGCCGCGGGATCCGTGCTCCAGCCCGCCTCCGCGCGGCCCTCGACCAGGCCGGCGGTGTTCGTGACCACGGCGGTGGCACGGTAGCCGCCCGCCAGCCGCGGCACGTAGGCGGCCTCGTAGAGGCCCGGTTCGCTCAAGGAAGGCTCGGCACGCAGGGTGATGACGTTGGTGGCCGGCGCGGCGTCGCCGGCAAACGCGACCGGCTCGACGACGAGCGCCACGCTGGCGGTGTCGAGCGGTTCGAAACGCGCGTCGCGCGCGCGGGCCTGGAGGCGCACCGCGCCGTTCGGGTCGGCGGCGACGGGCACGGCCGTCAATTCGACGCGCCGGGGCACGTCGGTCACGAGCCAGCGCACGAGCTGCCGCCAGGCCTTGTCCATGTCCGCCCGCGCGGCCTCGTCCTGCATGCCCCAGCGCCACACGTCGCCGATGGTGAGCGCGCCGGTCCGGCCGCGGCCGAAGCGCTGCACCGCGAGCGCGGGCTGCGGGCCGTCGCGCGTGGCCACGGTGGCGATGACCCGCGCGCCCGGCTTCACGCCGCCGACGCGGTTGAGCACCTCAAAGGCGGGCATGGCGGCGAGCCGGTCGCGTTCGGCGGATTCGGTGTCGCGCAGGCGCGCCCAAGGTTCGAGCCAGCCCTCGCGGTCAAGCTCGAGGCGCACCGGCTCCGGCGGGTTCGCCACGGGCGCGCGGTCAAGATAGACGGGCAGCATGTCGCCGACGGGCGTGCGGTGGTAGCCGCCCTCGCGCAGCGACTCCATGCCGCCGAGCATGAGGAAGCCGCCGCCGCGGTGGGCCACGAAGCGCTGCAGCAGCGCCGCCTGGTCGGGCGTGAAGAACGCCGCCTCGAGGTCGTCCACGATCACCGCGTCGTAGGCGAACAGCTCCTCCGGGGTGCCCGGGAAGCCGCTGCGCAGCTCGAGCTCGTCGCGCGTGTTGAGGCGCGTGAGCACGGGCTGGTCGTAGCGTTCGGCAGCTTCGCGCGACTGGTCGCCGAAGCCGCGGAAAAGCGGGTTGCTGGTCTCGCCCGCCCGGCCGCGGAACTCGAACTTCGGCTCGCGGTTGGCCACGCGGATGAGCGCCACGAGCTGCACCTGCGGGTCCGCCTGCACGGCGCGGTTCAGGAACTTGAACTCCCAGTTCGGCCGGCCGGCCACGTACAGCACGCGGTACGGCCCGCCCCCCCGCTCAACGGCCAGCACGCGCGCGTTGTTCGCCAGCGTGGCCTCGGCGGAGTTCGTGTCACCCGGGGGCCGGCCCGCCTCGGCCGCCGCCGCGACCTCCAGCCGGTAGAAGGAAAGCCCCGGCTCCTCCGGCTTGAACGGGAAGCGCAGCGCCACCGGCGCGTCCGCGCCGCGGAAGTTCTGCCGCGCGACCTCGCGGCCCGCGGGGTCCACCAGCCTCGCCACCGCCGCCTGGCCCGCGAAGCCGGACGCGGCCGCGTCGGCCTGCACCGTGACCGGCGCGTCCTCGAAGGCGCTGGTGGTCACGCCCACCTGCTGCACGGCGAGATCGCGCACCGCGTCGCGCCGCCCCACCACCACGGGAAACACCGGCGGCAGGCCCGCGAGGTCCGGCAGGCCCGCGGGCAGGTCGGTCGCATTGCCATCGGTGAAGAGCAGCACGCCCGCCAGCGGCCGGCCCTGGTGCCGCTCCGCCAGCGCGCGCAGCGACGACCCGAGCGCCGTGGCGCGGCCCGCGAAGTCCAGCTCCGCGAAGTCGCGCGTGCCCTGCAGCCGCGTGTCGAACAGGTAGCGCCGCACGTCGAAGTCCTCCGCGAGCCGGGACATCCAGTCGCCGCCGAGCTGCTCGCGGAGCTGTTCGCCGCGCGTCCGCGTCTCGCCGGCGTCGCGGATGCCGAGGCCGCCGCTGTTGTCGGCGACCACGGCAAAGAGGTTCGCGCCGGTCCGCGCGCGCCGGCCGGTCCACTGCGGCTCGACGAGGCACGCGGCGTGGAGGGCGAGGCCGAGGAACTCCAGACGGGCGCAGGCCCAGCGCGTCCAGCCGCGCGGTCCGCGAACATAGCTCCAAACCAGCAGCGCCAGCCCGGCCGCCAGCAGCGCTGCCGCCGGCCACAGCCAGTCTGGTCGGGCGAAGGCGAGCGAGGCGAGGGGCATGGTGATTCAGATGCGGACGATGCCGAAGCTCCAAGTCCCTAGCTCCAGGCTCCAAGCATGGCATGAGTGCCACGTTTGAAGCTTGGAGCCTGGCTTTTCTTTTGAGCTTGGAGCCTGGGGCCTGGGGCTTCGCCCATCCCTCCCCCTGGCCCGCGGGCGGGCTGTATCTGGAACGTCTTTTTCAGCACAACGGCGTCGGTGTCAGTTGGACTTCCCCAGCTCCTCGTAGTAGCGGCGGACGAGGTCCGAGTACCGGTCCGGCACCGGGTCGCGGTCGAGCGGCGCGAGGGCGTTGTCGGCCGAGCGGCGGGCCAGTTCCTCGCGCAACTGGTCACGGACCTCGACCAGCGGGCGCAGCACCTCGGCCTGCACCACGGCCCAGTCCGGCTTTTTGAGGTCGCGGCGCTGCTCAAGCCGCATCAGCCGCGCCCGGTCACGGGCGCCGGCAAGCTGGCCGCGCCACTCGGGCGACTCGACCATGTCCTCCACGTCACGCAGCCGGTCGGCCCACGGGGCGAAATCCTCACCGGTGATCGGGCCGCCGGCCGTGCCGCCCCCGCGGCCGTCGCCGTCGTTGAAGAGGTTGGCGAGATCAAGGTTCGCCCGCCGGCCGCCGGGGCCGCCGGGACCACCG
>JBJXFY010000375.1:0-5470 GCA_046155815.1 Limisphaerales bacterium
CTGCTTCATTCACTCCAACAAATGAAACCGGGACGAGATGGCGGGACACCCTCTTCCGGGTTTGCTGGGATATGTCATCTCTCAAAGGCTTGGCGGGCTGCGGCTGAAAGGCGAATATCCCTTGCGCCGGAATCCGTTAGCCTGCGCCACAAACTTTGATTCTTCGGAGGGAGCACCTCCATTAACTCCTGATCGTTGAGGTGTGGCGGCCACATGATCCGTGTTCTGTATTCAGTTGAGGCACATAGTTTGCACTTGAGCGGGGCTCCGACGCTCCTGCTCAGAATTGCAAGCGTTTCGTCACTGCCCTTCGCATAGAATGAGGCTTCGTGCCATCCGTTTTCTGGTGCTGTGAGAAAAACAAAGAAGTAGTCGTCGATGTACGGTCCATCGGAACTCGTATATTCAGCAATCAGCCGGACATCTTTGATCGGGACGGACCAATCGACCAGGGAGGAGTGATACGTGATGACGTCGCCATCACAACTGAGTTCCCCAGAATAGTCCTTCGGACTCATGTTATACCCAATATGGGCGACAGCCGTCGTGCCCGGCACTTGTTACGCGGATGCCTCAGACGAGTCATTTTCCGAGCCTCAGCCCGCTGCCCTCAAATCTTCACCCGGAACTCCTCCCCCTTCTTCAGCGAGCGGGCGAAGGCGGCCATCAGCTCGGGGATGCGCTTCAAATCCTTGAGGTTCACGACCTCTACGGGCGAGTGCATGTAGCGGTTGGGCAGCGAGATCAGGCCGCTGGGGATGCCGCCGCGGGTCCAGAAGATCACGTCCGTGTCCGTGCCGCTGGTCGAGGAGCTGGCCTCGTGCTGCAGCTCGATCTTCTGCTCCTTCGCGACCTTCTCGATGCGGCGCACGACCTCGACGTGGCACGAGCCGCCGTGGGTGATCGCGGGGCCCTTGCCGAGCTTCACGTCGCCGTGGAGCTGCTTGCTCACGGTCGGGTAGTCGGTGGCGTGGGTCACGTCCACGACCAGCGCCACGTCGGGCTTGAGGGAGTAGGCGATCTGCCGCGCGCCGAAGAGGCCGACCTCCTCCATGATGTTGGAGACGGCGCAGACCTCGGCGTTGAGCTTGCCCTTGCCCTCCTTGATGAGCCGCAGCGCCTCGGCCACGGACCAGGTGCCGATGCGGTTGTCGAAGGCGCGGGCCACGGCGAGGTCGCCGCGCAGCACCTCGAACTCGTCCACGAGGGTGATGGGGTCGCCGATCCGGACGAGCTTGAGCGCCTCCTTCTTCGAACCGGCGCCGATGTCAATGAAGAGGTCGTCCATCTTCGGGTACTTCTTGTCACCGTCGGACTTGGTGAGGTGCGGGGCGACGTTGCCCACGACGCCGAGCACGGGGCCGCCGGCGGTGTGGACATGGACGCGCTGGGCCTTGGTGACCACGGGGTCAATGCCGCCAAGGCGGCGGACGTAGAGGAAGCCGTCGTCGTCCACGTAGCTGACGGACATGCCGATCTCGTCGGCGTGGCCGGCGAGCATGATCCGCGGGGAGCCGCCCTTGTTCAGGACGGCGACGCAGTTGCCGTGGGGGTCGGAGAAGGTCTCGTCGGCGTACTGGCCCACGTAGTCGAGCCAGACGCGCTGGCCGCGGGTCTCGTGGCTGGAGGGGCTGGGGGTGTTGACGAGGCGGCGGAGGAATTCGAGGGATTCGGAGCGCACGGGAGGAAGAAATAGGGCAAAGGGCGGAAGGCAAAAGGCAAAAAGGCGGGCCGGAGAGTTCTTTGGAGCGCTGGCCCTCGACCCGGAGCGAGGGCGTCTTCGAACAGGTGCGGGCAGGATGCCGGCAGCACGCCGGCTTGAAGTTCCGCCTTTTGCCTTTTGCCCTTCGACTTTTTCCTTTTGCCTGCCGGCGTGCGTTCCGCGCTCGCCAACGTCCGCCGCCTCGTCGTGAAGCTGGGCACCGGCATCCTCACCGACGCCACGAAGCGGCCCGACCTCGTGCAGTTCGCGCAGCTCGTGGCGCAGGTCGCGGCGCAGCGCGCCGCCGGCCGCGAGGTGGTGCTGGTCACGTCCGGCGCGGTGGGCGCGGGCATGGGCGCGCTGGGCTTCGAGCGCCGGCCGCGGAAGCTGGATGAGCTGCAGGCCTGCGCCGCCGTGGGCCAGTCGCGGCTCATGGCCATGTACGAGACGCTGTTCCGCCACTACGGCCAGGGCGTCGCGCAGGTGCTGCTGACCCACGACGACCTCGCGGACCACGAACGGCACCTGAACGCCCGCAACACGCTGCTCACCCTGCTCAAGCGCGGCGTCGTGCCGGTCATCAACGAGAACGACGCCGTGTCCGTGACGGAGCTGAAATTCGGCGACAACGACCGGCTGTCCGCGCTCGTCGCGTCGCTGCTGCCGGCGGACCTGCTGGTCATCCTGACCACGGCCGACGGCCTGATCGAGAACTTCGGCCAGCCCGGCCAGCGGCGGATGGGCGTGGTGCCGCGCATTGACGAGACCATCGAGGCGATGGCCGGCGGCACGACCAGCGCCACGGCCGTGGGCGGAATGACGACGAAGATTGCCGCCGCGCGGATCGCCGTGCGCTCGGGCCTGCCGCTGGTGATCGCGCCGGGGCGGAAGTTCGACGCGCTGGCGCGCATCCTCGCGGGTGAGGACGAAGGCACGCTCTTCGAGCCCGACGCCGCGAAGCTGACGGGCCGCAAGCGCTGGATTGCCTTCTTCCAGCGCCCGGCCGGCTCGCTGACCGTGGATGACGGCGCGCGCCGGGCGCTGGTCGAGCAGGGCCGCAGCCTGTTGCCGCCGGGCATGACGCGGGTCGAGGGCGACTTCCGCGCGGGCGACGTGGTGAGCATCCAGGATGCGGCCGGCCGCGAGATCGCCCGCGGACTGGCGTGCCTCGACGCGAAGGTGTTCGCGACGGGAGCGCGGCCGAAGGGCGAGGTCGTACACCGGGACGACCTCGTGCTGCTGTAAGCCTCACCATGCCCAAGGCCCCCTCCCGCCGCCTCTCGCCCGTGCGCCAAGTGCTCGACATCATGGCCGCCCTGCGCGCGCCGGACGGCTGTCCGTGGGACCGCGAGCAGGACCACCGCACGCTGCGCTTCCACGCCGTCGAGGAGGTGTACGAGCTGCTCGACGCCATCGAGGCCGGCGACGACCACGAGCTGGCCGAGGAACTGGGCGACCTCCTGCTCCAGGTCGTCTTCCACTGCCAGCTCGGCCGCGAGCGCGGCGCGTTCGATCTCGACGCGGTCTGCCAGCGTCTGGCCGACAAGCTCGTCCGCCGCCACCCGCATGTCTTCGGCGATGCCAAGGTCAAGGACGTGGACCAGGTCTGGGCGAACTGGGAGCGCATCAAGCGCGCGGAGAAGCACGGCACGAAGCACGAGCGCCCGTCCGCGCTCGACGGCATCCCGCGCCACCTTCCCGCATTGCTGCGCGCCGAGAAGCTCGTGAAGAAGGCGCGCAAGGCGGGGCTGCTCCTGCCGCAGTCCGTCACGCTGCGCGAAGGCCGCACACTGCGCGCCGCAGGGCGCTCCGAGACGGCGAGCGTGCTGTTCGACCTCGCCGCCCATTGCCAGGAACGCGGCTGGTCCGCCGAGGAACTGCTCCGCGACGAGGTCAAGCGCCGCGAGGCCGCGCTGCGCCGGGCCGAACACCGCGCCCTGCGTGACGCGCCGGTGGCGAATCGTCGTCATTCCGGCATCGGACGGGTGAAACCGCGGCAACGCGGGCGGTGATGATTGCCCGGCGAGGGCGGGACGCGGCACAAACTGGGCTGAAACGCCGGTGCTCCCGGCCCAAGCTCCATGAAGCCCCTCCTCGTCGCCTTCCTCGCCCTGTTCGCCGGTGCCTCCAGCGCGCCCGCGCAGACCATCCTCGCGCAGTGGAATTTCAACGGCCAGACCGTTACCAATGCGCCCACGCCGTCCTTCGGGGCCGGCACCGCGTCGCTCGCCGGCGGCACCACGGGCGCCTACGCCTCCGGGGCCGGCTCGTCCGACCCCGCGCCCGACAACGACTCGGCGTGGAACCTCAGCGGCTTCCCGCCGGACGGCACGGCGCCGAAGACGGCCGGCGCGCAGTTCGCCGTGAGCACCGCCGGCTATCAGGACATCCTCCTCCAGTTCGACTTCCGGGCGAGCTCGACGGCCAGCCGGCGCGTGCAGGTGCAGGCGGCGGCGGACGGCTTGAACTTCACGGACATCGCGGCCTTCACGATCACGGAGGCCGCCGTGTTCACGAACGAACTCACCTTCAACCTCGCCAGCCTGCCTGCGTTCGACAACCAGGCGGCCTTCGCGATGCGCGTCGTGTCCGACTTTGCCAGCGGCACGAACTACCTCGGCGTGAGCAACGACTACGGCACCGGCGGCACTTGGCGTCTCGACATGGTCACCGTGAGTGGCACCACGACCGGCGCGCCGCAGCCGCCCAGCATCGTCACGCCGCCGCAGAGCCAGACCGTCGGGCCGGGCTCGACGGTGACGCTCGGCGTGGTGGCCTCCGGCTCCCCAACCCTGGCCTACCAGTGGCAGCTCGACGGCGCCCCGATCGGCGGCGCGACCGGGAAGAACCTGACGCTGACCAACGTCTCCGGTTCCAGCGCGGGCGGCTACCGCGTCGTCGTCAGCAACCCGGTGAACACGATCACCAGCGCGGTGGCCACCCTGACCGTGCCCGCCAGCATCGCGACGAACATCGCCCACCTCCGCACGCTGGTGGATCCCGTGAACCTCATCCCCACCAACAACGCCCAGCTCTACTCCGTCGTGGGCGTCGTGACGACTTGGATCAATCTGACCACGACCAACAGCGGGCTCTTCTACTTCCAGGACGGGGCTGCGGGCCTCGCGGTGTTTCACAGCGGGGCCACAAACATCGTGCCGCCCGCGGGCAGCCGCGTCCGGGTCACCGCGCCGCTCACCCACTTCAACGGCCTGCTACAGCTCAGCCCGTCCAAGGCCAACACCCAGCATGAAGTCACCATCCTGAGCGCGGAAAATGCGCTGCCCGCGGCGGGACTCACCAGCCCGAGTGAGTTGAACACGCTTCTGCCGGCGGTCGTGGACCAGCTTTGGGAAGGACGGCTCGTCGTGTTCACCAACGTGTCCTTCACCGTTCCGGGCAGCTTCACGAACAGCACCTCCGGCGCGAACGAAACCGTCACGGACGGCGACGAGAACTTCACCCTGCGAGTGGACGGCCGCACCGACCTGCTGGCCCAGACCAAGCCCGTGGGCGCGACGCGCATCCTCGGCGTGCTCTCGCAGTTCGACACCAGCAACCCCCGCAACACTGGCTGGCAGCTCCTGCCCAGCCGCTTCGCGGAGTTGGTGCAGCCGGTTGACCCGCCGGCGATTGACGTGGACATCAGCACGCCCGACCTGGGCGCGACGGCCCAGTTGAGCTACACCACCGGCAACACCTTCCAGTACCAGGTCCGCTCGACGACCAACCTGGTGACCTGGACGGACGAAACGGATTGGACCACCG
>JBJXFY010000378.1:0-2566 GCA_046155815.1 Limisphaerales bacterium
ATGCGCGCAGCTCGAGGGTCGGCACGCCGGACTGCCGCAGAATCCGGCCGACCTCCTGCCGGCTGCGCAGGTGGGGGGAGAGGTCGTCCCGCTCGTCGCCCAACGCGCCCAGATAGATGATGCGGCGGACGCCGGCGGTGCGCGCGGCCGCGGCAAAGTGCGCGGCGCCTTCCCGTTCACGGGCCTCGAAGCCCGAGGCTTCCCCCATGGCATGCACGAGGTAGTAGGCCGTATCGATGCCGGCCAGGGCGCGCGCGAGGGAGGCGGCGTCGGTGACGTCTCCCCGCACGACGGTGGCGCCAGGCGGCAGCCGCTGCTCGAGAAAGGACGGGTTGCGCGCGAGGCACCGCACGGCGTAGCCGCGTCGGGCCAGCTGCGTCAGCAATCGCCCGCCGACATAGCCGGTGGCGCCGGTCAGCAGGATGGTTCGGTCAGGCATGCGGGTGGCCGGCACGGGCGAGTTGGGCGAGGTAGGCGTCCAGGTCGGGTAGCACGCGCGCACGCGGGCCGAGCTCCCTTCGGAAGGCCGGCGCCGCAGGTCCGCCGGCCCACAGCTCCACGCTGGCGGGCAACTGCCGCGCCAGTGCCTTCAGCTCACCGATCATTCCGGCGGTGCGCGACCCGAGCGTCAGCCCCAGCACGACGACGTTCGCCCTGGCTGCGGTGAGGGCCGCCACGATCTCGGTGGCCGGCAGGTCAGGCCCGAGGTAGGTGACGTCCGCGCCGGCGCTGGCGGCGAGCATCGCCGCGCCGAGCAGACCCAGCTCATGGCGGTCTCCTGACGGCGTGGCAAACAGCAGGCGCGTGGATCCGCGTGGCCGGGCATACAGCCGCAGCAACGTCCCCATCAGGTGCCGCATCGCGGCCGACACCAGGTGCTCCTGGGCGATGCGGCCGGTCTGGTGCATCCAGTCGTCTCCAGAGCTGCCAATGGCGGGCATGAGCACATCGCGCACGAGGGTGACCGGGGGCAGGGTGGCGGCCAGCCGCGAGAACTCCGCGTCGACAGCCGCGCTGTCGAGTGTGGCCAGGGCCTCGGTGAGCGCCTTGGCGTCCACCGCCGGACCTGATGCCGGCGGGCGTACCTCGACCGGCGCCGACGCGTGGGCATCGAGCAGGCGCGCCAGGTCCGCATTCGAGAGTCCGGCGGCCCTGCCGATGGCGTGACCCGACTGCACGGCGCGGTGGAGGAGCCGGAGTCGCGTCACGTCCGTGTCCGTGTAGACGCGCTCGCGGCCGTCACGTTCCGGCGTCACGGCGCTGTAGCGGCGCTCCCAGGCGCGCAGTGTATCGATGGGCACGCCCGTGAGGCGGGCCACGGCCCGGATCGGGTATGTCGTGGCCGGGCTGGCACTCATCGGCTGACGGTCCAGATGGCCAGGGCGCACAGCGCCGACGCCCCGGTGCCCCAGGCGACATCCACGGCCGTGAGCAACAGCGGCCAGTCGCGCAGCGTGGAGAGATTGGTGAAGTCGTACACCCCGTAGACGACCAACCCGAACGCGGCGCCCGTCGCCAGGGCGGAGGTGGCGTTGTCGGCACGGCCGGAGACCAGGGCGGCGAGGCCGGCGCCGAGGAGCACATAGACCACGCCGGCTGCGTACCAGTTCGGCGCGATGCGGTCACCCGAAATGCGGGCCAGTCCGCTGAGTTGGGTCCGGTAGAAGTTGCTCATGAGCAGACCCAGCCAGAGTCCGTCGAGCACGACATAGCCGAGGATGCCTGTGAGCGCTGGCCAGAGAGAGGGCATGGCAGAACGATAGGTCCGGTGTCGCTGATTTGTCAAGTATTAGTCATGGACAAAAGCTTGACAAAAGGTGGACACAATGGCTATATCTAACCGAATGACACGCGTCGCCGTGGTGGGGGCAGGCATCTCCGGCCTGTCAGTCGCCTGGCTCCTCTCCCGCCGCCACGAGGTTCATCTGTTCGAGGCCGACGGCCGGCTCGGCGGCCACACACACACCGTACAGGTGGAGAGTCCCGACGGACCGCTGGCGCTCGATACTGGCTTTCTGGTGCACAATCCCCGCACCTATCCGAACCTCATCCGGCTCTTCGATGAACTAGGCGTGGCAACCAGGGACTCGGATATGTCCTTCTCGGTCACGGACCCGCGTACGGGGCTCGCCTACAGCAGCCGAGGAGCCCGAGGTTTCTTCGCGCAGCGCGCCAGCCTGTTGCGACCGGCCCACTACCGGTTGCTGGCCGAGATTGTGCGTTTCAACCGCGAGGCCCCGGCGCTGCTGGACCGGCCGGGAGCCGCGGACGTGACGCTGGGGGCGTTCCTGGACGAGCGCCGGTTCGACGCCCGCTTTGCGCGGTACTACCTGCTGCCGATGGCCGCCGCCATCTGGTCCACGCCGCTCGGGGCCATCACGTCGTTTCCGGCGGCCACCTTTGTCCGTTTCTTCCAGAACCACGGACTGCTCGGCCTCACCGGACAGCCGACCTGGCGCGTCGTCGAGGGTGGCAGTCATCGCTACATTCCGAAGCTCACCGGGCCGCTCCAGGGTCGGGTGCACACCGGCACGCCGGTTGAACGCATTACGCGCGGGCGAGACGG
>JBJXFY010000392.1:0-3600 GCA_046155815.1 Limisphaerales bacterium
GGAGCGCGCGGCCCACGAACGCGCCGCGCTGGCCGACGGCGGCCCCGGCGTGGTGACGCTGCACCGGCCGGCCGGGCCGGCCGACGCGCCGGAGTTCGGCCGCCCGCTCCGCGTCGCCGCCGAGGCCGGCGAGGTCGCCGAACTGCTCTCCGCCGTCGAGGCGCTGCCCGCCGCCGACCGCCAACGGCTCATGGATTCGCGCTGGGCGGGCGCCGCGGTCCGCCTCGATGCCGACGGCGACGGGGAACCGGAAGACGTGATTCTCGGCGCGCGGTTCCCCGCGGGCGGCGAGGTCGTACGCGACGGACAGCATCCGCTGACGCGCGAGTTCGAGCGCCGCCGCTACCGTGACGGCCGGCTCGTGGAGATCGCCCGCGCCTGGCGCCTGACGCGGATCGAACGCGACGCCGACGGCCGCGAGACGGCCGCGCGCACCTTCCGCAACGACGCCGGCAGCCCGCTGGTTTCGACACCGGGCGAACTGCTCGCCGAGACGCGCACGGTCGAATGGTTCGCGCCGCAGCCCGACCCCGACGCGCCGCGCTTCCGCCGCCGCGTGGTGAACCACGCCACTGGCGGACAGGCCGAAGAAGTCTGGGGCGGCCACGACCAGCCGCTCGCGCGGCACGCGGATGGCCTCGCGGTCACCAACTTCTTCAGCGCCGACGGGCTGTTGACCGCGAGCGAAGTCACCCGTGCCGGGCGTCGCTGGGAAACGGCGCGCCCGGTCGCGCGCGACGAAGCGCCGCCGGCGCTGCTCCGCGTCGCGGGGCAGCCCGTCCTTCAGTTTTCGTTCGTGACGAACCATGTCCTCGGCACCGTGCGCTGGGAGGCGCGCGACCCGGCGAACGAAGGCCGGCTGGCCGCCGAGCTGGCCCGCAGCCCGCGGCCCGAACCGGACGCGCTGCGCATGCTGGCGTACGACGTGCAGTTCGCGGCCGGCGAGCTGCCCGTGTCGTCGGCGACGTTCGGCGTTGCCGGCGGCGCGCTGCTGGCCGAGACGGTGACCACGGCCTTCGACCCGGCCACGCGCACGCTGGCCGCGCGGCAGACGAACGCGGACGGGCGCACCAACATGGTGGCGTTGGTCGGAGGCGGCGGCCGGCCGCAGACCACGGAGTCGCCGCTGCGCCGCACGGAAACTGAAGAGGCTCCTGACGGCCTCAGCTTCACTGCGCGGACGGTCGGGCGTGACGGAGGCGGGGAGATCAAACGTGGTACGGGCCGCTGGCTGCCGGAGGCGGGGGCGTGGCAGGTGGAGATTTCCATCGCCGCCGGTCCCGGCCCGGTGGAGACGTGGTCGCCGCTAGGAAGGCTGATGCAGACCACCTCGCCCGACGGAACCCGCAGTGTGGTCCGCCGCGACGCCGACGGTCTCGTGACCGCCACCGAGGCGTTTGCCGGCGAGGCGATGGTCCGGCGCGAGTTGCCGCTCGCGCCCACGGCCGAGGGCTGGCCGGCACGCGTCGAGACGTTCGTCGGCGGCCGGCCGCACGCGGCGTTCGCGATCGTGCGCGACACCGAGGGGCGGCTGGTGGTGGACGGCCGGCGCGACGTGCTGGGCCGCCGCCTCGAGACGCGGCTGATGTGGCAGGGAGGCAGCGATGACATCGCCCTGGCGGAGACGTGGTGGGGCGCCGCGCGGCGCGAACGGCGCACGCCGATTTCCGGCGGCGGGGGCCGGCATTTCCTCGTCGAGCGCGCCTTCGGGCTTTCGGCCACGAACAGCTTCCCGGCCGGCGACACGGTGGGCCGCTGGACGGAGATGAACTTTGCCGACGGGGCGCAGGTCCGGCCGCTCGACTGGCAGCCCGGGCTGGCGTCGCCGCTACGCGTCCGCGTGACGCGTGGCGACGGCGGTCCGCCGCGCGAGCGCGAGCTGTCGCCGGCGTCCGGCTCCTGGCAGGGCGAGGCCTTCGACCGCGAGCAGACGTGGCTCCTCACGCCGGCCGGGACGCGCGTGCTCGAGGCGGAGCGCGCGTTGGTGGCCGGCACGGACATTCCGCTCTTCGCGGACGAACCCGGGCGGCGGGTGGTGTTCGCCCCGGATGACGCCGGGTCTTCACTGCCGGCCGCCGCGACGGCCGCGTCGGACGGCGTGGTGGCGGCATGGCCTGATCGGCGCATGACGAACGTGGTTGCCCTGTTCGCCTCGACGATGGACGGCGTGCTGCGACGCGAGACGGAAGTGGATCCGCGTGCGCTTTTCCAATGGTCCGTTGCCCGCCGCGTGCATGACGCCGCGGGCCGTTTCCAGGAGGAAGCCGTTGCGGTGCTCACGCCGCCGGCCGTGGCGGACGGCGTGGTGGACGCGACGAACCTGCTCGCCCTCGCGGCCAATGCGCCCGCCGTGTTCGTGACGCGGCCGGTCGCGAATGAGCCGGGCTTGCGCGAGACGTGGCGGCTCGCCGGCACGAACGAGATCCTCGTCCGCCGCGCGCAGGTTGTGACCCGGGACGTCGCGAACCCCTGGCTCCCCGGCCTCGCGGACTGGTGGACGATGACGCGCGAGGAGGATCTGGACCGTCCTGGTGCGCCGCCGGCGGAGGTCTGGCGCGATGCGCGGGGCACGGAGGCGGTGCGCGCCGTGCGGCACGGCGACGGGGGGCTGCGGCTGACGGTCCGCTGGCCGGAGACGGCCGTCGTGGCGCCCACTGCCGGTGGCCTGCTGTGGTCCGGCCCGGCGGCGGACTGGCGGCGGCGTGCGTTCGTCGGCGTCGCGGTCATGGTCGCGGCCACGAACGCGCCCACGCTGGTTTTCCGTGATGCGGCAGGACGCGAGGTCCGCGCGGGCGCGGACCTGCAGGCCGTCCCGCTGTGGTCCGCCAAGGCCGGGCGGGTGTGGTGGGTTCCCGATGAATTCCGGCCCGTCGCCGGGCTGGAAGCGGTCGCGCCGTCGAATGTGCTCGTTGCGCCCTTGCCGGCGCTGGCCGCCGCCGGCCTCGACCTGGGCGCGGTGGTCGAGTTGCGGCTGGAGGGCGCGACGGCGGGGTCGTTGGTCGGCTTCGTTGAATTGCCCTTTGCGTTGCCGCCGGCGGGTTCTCCGCCGGCGGTGGCGACCGGTGAGGCCGGCGTGCTGACGGCCGACCCGCCCGCCACGGCGAGCGAACGCGGCGGCGCGGTGCGCTTCGAGGGCGTGCCGGTGGCGGTGAGCCAGTGGCGCGAGGGCCGGCCGCCGTTCGCGGTGGACGTGCTGCTGGGGCGTGACGCGCTGGGCCGGCCGCGGCCGCTGTACGCGGTCGAGCCGTTCAGCGGGCGGTTCGTGGACCGCTTCGAGACGGACGCGACGGGCCTGCACGTGCTGCGCGTGCAGCGGGGCCTCGAGGCGCCCCGGCTGGAGCACTACGACCCCGGGACGCTCGCGGGCGAACTGGCCCCGGCGGCGCTCGCCTTCGGCCGCGACCTCGCGCCATCGCTGCCTGCCACATCCGCGCAGGCGTGGGCGGGCGGCGCGTGGGGGCGCTTCGTGAACCGCCTGCAGGCGGGGCCGTTCCGCATGGCCGGCGACCGGCTGTTCGGGCCGGTGCGCGCGGAGCCGGCGGTGGTGGAGGGGCTGCGCGCCGCGCAGGCCGAGGTCGGGCTGGCGGCCCGGCAGGCGCG
>JBJXFY010000410.1:0-7036 GCA_046155815.1 Limisphaerales bacterium
CCAGGCCGTGCAGCACGCGCACCAGAAGGGCGTCATCCACCGCGACCTCAAGCCCGCGAACATCCTCGTCACCGAGCAGGACGGCCGGCCGGTGCCCAAGGTGATTGACTTCGGCATCGCCAAGGCCACCGAGCAGCGCCTCACGGACAAGACGCTCTTCACCCGCTTCAACCAGATGGTCGGCACGCCGGCCTACATGAGCCCCGAGCAGGCCGGCCTCGGCGGGCTTGATGTGGACACGCGCACGGACATCTATGCGCTGGGCGTGCTGCTCTACGAGCTGCTCACCGGGCGGACGCCGCTCGATCCGCAGCAGCTCCGCGGCGCCGGCTACGAGGCCATGGTCCGCACCATCCGCGAGGCGGAGCCGGCCAAGCCCTCCACCCGGGTGAGCGCGCTGAAGCTCGAGGAGCTGACCACGCTGGCGGGACGCCGCAGCGAGGATCCGCAGCGCCTGCGCCGGCTGCTGCGCGGCGACCTGGATTGGATCGTGCTGAAGGCGCTGGAGAAGGACCGGTCCCGGCGCTACGAATCGGCCACCGGGCTGGCGGCGGACGTGCGGCGGTACCTGGACAACGAGCCCATCGCCGCCCGGCCGCCGACGGTTGGTTATCAGTTCGCGAAGTTCGCGGGTAAACACCGGACGGCGCTGGTCACCGCCACCGCGTTTGTCACCGTCCTGGTGCTGGGCATCACCGCCAGCATCTGGGAGGCGCTGCGGGCCAACCGCCTCGCCCGGGCCGCGGCGGCTGCGGAGACGGCCCAAAGACGCCTGCTGTATGCCTCTGATCTTGGCCTGGCTTTTCAGGGCTGGGATCTGGGCCGGGCGGGCCTCGTCCGGGAATTGCTGGAAGCGCACCGGCCGGTGCCTGGCCACGAGGATCTGCGCGGTTGGGAAT
The DNA here is from genome assembly GCA_046155815.1 of Limisphaerales bacterium. Lineage (GTDB taxonomy): Bacteria > Verrucomicrobiota > Verrucomicrobiia > Limisphaerales > CAIMTB01 > JBJXFY01. The sequence continues at coordinate 900 of JBJXFY010000410.1, forward strand.
GGCACTACCTGTGGGGTGCCAGCCGCCTGCGTGAACTCGGCGAGTTTCGCATCACCAACCACCTGGGATTATGGAGCTGCGCCTTGTCGGTGGACGGCCGCTGGCTGGCCGGTGGAACCGGCGACGGCACCGTCGCGCTCTGGAACGTCGCCGATGCGGGGCTTGTGACGCATCTCGGCGACACCGTCGGCATTGTGCTCGCGGACTCGGTCGCCTTTTCGCCGGACCACCGGCTGCTGGTTCATTCCCGACGGATGCTGCGCGACGTGCTGGTCTGGGCGGTCGGCTCCGCCAGGTTGGTCGGTCAGTTCACCAATGCGCTCCCCGTGACGCGGTGCGCCCTGTCCCCAAATGGCCGCTGGGTCGCGGCGTGCGGCGGCGACACCTACGCCGAAAGCGGTCCGGGTGAACTGCGGCTGTGGAACTTGGAGACAGGAATGCTTCAAGCCGAAGCGCCGCCCCAGCCGAGCTGGCTGGTCAATGTCCGGTTCTCGCCCGATAGCCGCTGGCTGGCGAGCGCGGACGGCCAGGGGCAGGTGAAGATCTGGTCGGTATCCGGGCTGCACGAGGCCGCCTCGCTGGCGCATGATGCCACGGTTTTTGAAGCCGACTTCTCTCACGAAGGCAACCTCCTCGCGACGTGCGACATGCTGGGGTTTGTGCAGGTGTGGCGGCACGACGCGGACACCGGATCCTGGACGCGCGTGTGGCGGCACCAGGCGCACACGGGCAGTTGCGACCGCGTGCTGTGGTCGCCCGACGGCCGCACGCTCGCGACCGGCGGGCGTGACCAGATCGTGCGCCTGTGGGACTGGGAAAGCCGCCGCGAGCGCAGCGTCCTCCGGGGGCACGCCGGCCGCATCACCGGGCTGGCCTTCTCCGCCGATTCGCGGCGGCTGTTCAGCGCCAGCCAGGACAAGACCATCCGCATCTGGGATGCCACGGGACCGGATCGGACTGACAGCCAGTTGCCGGGCGGCGCCGAGCTGGGGTTGAACGTGGCGTTTTCGCCCGACGGCCGCTGGCTGGCGCGGCCCGCGCCGTCCACTCGCGTCGAGCTGGTCGAACTGGCGACGCGACAGACGGGCGGCCTGGTTGAAGGACGATGGCCTGCCTTCTCTCCGGACGGCCGCCGCATGGCCACCATCGTCTCGTCGAACCAGGCTGTACTATGGAGCCTGGACACGCGGGAGCCTCTGCGAAGCCTGACCAGCGTGGAACCCTTGCAGGGGCCGCCGGTCTTTTCCCCGGACGGAACCCGCCTCGCCGCTCCCGCCGCCACGGGTCAGATCATGCTCTGGCGGGTGGACACCGGAGCCGCGGAAGCCACGCTGGCGACGCGGGCCGGACTGGTCGCCGGCCTTTGGTTTTCGGCGGACGGGAACGACCTGACCGTGGTCCCGCAGAGCACCGGGGCGATCGAGTCATTTGACCTCCGTTCGGGACTTCCAAGGCAAAGCCTCGCCACCGGCGACGGGGTCGTGCTCTGCGCGGCCCGGGCGAAGGACGGTGGAGCCTTCGCGCTGGGTGAGACCGGGCCGGGAGTCCGGGTGTGGCGGCGCGAGACCGGCGATACCCGGCTGCTGAATGCGAACGCCGGCTCGATGGTGTCGGTCGCCTGGTCGCCGGATGGCCAGACCCTCGCGGGCGGGACGTTCGAAGGCCTCGTCAAGCTGTGGAACCGGCGGACGCTGCGGGAGGTCGGCACCCTGCGGGCCCACGGCAGCATGGTCATCGCGCTCGGGTTCTCGCCAGATGGCCGCCATCTCGTCTCGGCCGGCCTGGATGGCACCACGCGCATCTGGACCGCGCCCGCCTTTGTCGAAACTGATGCCGGAAAATGAAACCCCGCGTGTAACCTTGGCCGGCCGCCGCTTTGGTAAGCAGGTGGAAGCCCCATTCATTGGCCTATGAACCCATCCCTGCCGCACCGTCACCGGCCCGGTTGTCTGGCCGTGATTCTGGCCTTGCTCCCGCTGTCCGCCATCTGCCAGCCGGTCTTGGAGACCCCCTTCACGCGGATCACGACCGGAGCCATCGCCACCAACCGGGTTCCCTCAATCGCCCCCGCGTGGGGCGACTGCAACAATGACGGCTGGCTCGATCTCTTCGTCGGCAATCAGGACTACGTCGGAATGACCAACCTGCTCTACCTGAACAACCGCGACGGAACGTTTTGCCAGGTCACTGCCGGCCCGGTCGCCACCGACCGATCCGGAAGCGCCCACGCGGCCGCCTGGGCGGACTACGACAATGATGGATGGCTGGACCTCTTCGTGGTGTCTCTCACCGACGCCAGAAACGCCGTGTACCGCAACACCGGCAGCGGGGCCTTCGTGCGGATGCCAGCCTCCGCGGCCAGTCCGCCGGCGGCGGACACCGGCTCGGTGGCCGCGGCGTGGGCCGACTATGACGGAGACGGCCGGCTGGACCTGTTCGTGGCCAACCGGGCCTTGATCGAAAGCCGCCCGGACTGGCTCTATCGCAACGAGGGTGGCGGACGCTTTGCACGGGTCCGCAACGCCATCACCACGCCGTCCCGAAGGTCCATGCAGGGGAGCTGGTCGGACTTCGACAACGACGGTGATCCCGATCTGCTGGTGACTCACTCCGGCGACCAGGGCAATTCGCTGTTCCGCAATGCCGGTTCGGGTGAGTTCGTGGACGTCAGCACCGCCAGCGGGCTGACGGACCGGGGCGACAGCGCCGGGGCGGCGTGGGGCGACTATGACAACGACGGCGACCAGGATCTGCTGATCGCCAATCGACGCAAGCCCGGACCAAACACCCGCAACTTTCTGTATCGCAACCGGGGTGATGGAACCTTCGAGCGCATCACCACGGGGAATCTGGCCGAGGATCTGGGACACTTTCACGGCGGCACCTGGGTGGATTATGACAACGACGGCTGGCTGGACGTGTTTCTGACCGTGCCTTCGCTGGACGATCCCTCACCGACCAGCGTCAAGAACCGTCTCTATCGCAATCAGGGCGACGGCTCATTCGCCCTAGCCACCCTGGGCAGCCTGGTGACCGACGGAGGCGACACCGCCGGCGCCGCCTGGGGCGATTACACCAATGACGGATTCCCGGATGTCTTCGTCTGCTTCGGAGCCTTCACTGTCACCAACAATGCGCTGTATCGAAACAACGGCAACGGAAACGGCTGGATCAAGGTCCGCTGCGTCGGCACAGTTTCGAACCGCTCGGCCATCGGGACCAAGGTCCGGGTGAAGGCGACCATCGGGGGCACCGAGCGGTGGCAGCTCCGAGAGATCCTCGGCTCCGAAGGCTGGCTGAGCTTCAACAGCCTCGATGTGATCGTCGGACTTGGCGACGCGACCGTGATTGAAACCCTCCGCGTTGAGTGGCCCTCGGGCATCGTGCAGGAGCTTCACGACGTGCCGGTGAAGCAGACACTCACCATCGTGGAACGCACCGGCTTGGAGATCGCCGCCCGTGACACCAGTGACTTTCAACTCACGCTGAAGGGCCCGCGGCAGCAGCGTTACCGCGTGGACACTGCCGATAGCCTGAGCATGTGGTCGGCCTGGACCACTGTGACCATCACCAACGCCGACGGGACGGCCGCGTTGACCTACATGCCGGCCGACAATGAGCGGTCGAAGTTTTTCCGCGCCGTGCCCGAGTAAACTGGGGAGAACGATGAGGCCAACCTTTCCAGAGCGAACTCCGCCGCGCCGCCGGTGCGCAGCCTTCACGCTGGTCGAGCTTCTGGTCGTGGTCGCCAGCGTCGGCCTTCTCGCCAGCCTGCTCCTGCCCGCCCTGTCGTCGGCGAAGTCGAAGGCGAAGGCCGCCCATTGCCTTAACAACCACCGCCAGATCCAGCTCGCCTGGCTGCTCTACCCGGCCGATCACGACGACCAGCTCGCCCCCAACGGCGACCCGGCGCCGGGGCCGCCGCGTCCCGACCTTCCGTTCTGGTGGGCGCAGGGCACCATGAATTACCGCGACGACCACCCGGACAACACCAACACGGCCCTGCTCCTGGACGAGCGCTACGCGCAACTGGGCGGATACACCGGGACACCGGCGCTCTATCGCTGCCCGGCGGACCGGAGCACCGCCCGCGTGGGTGGCCGGGCACAACCTCGGGTCCGTAGTATCTCGATGAATGTGCATGTCGGCCGAATCGTGGACTGCTTCGGCGTCGGCGTGCGACGCATCGGGCCGGACAAGCTCGCCCAGCTCCCCCGTCCCGCCATGCAGTTCGTGTTCCTCGACGAACACCCGGACAGCATTGGGGGAACGGCCTTCTTGATCACCCCGGGCACTGATGGCGGGGCCAGTCTTGGGAGCTACCCCGGCGCGCTCCACAACCGAGGCGCCTCCCTGTCATTCGCCGACGGGCACGTCGAGAGCCGCCGCTGGCGGGACGCCCGCACGACTCCGCCGGTCGCGGGGAAAAACTGGCTGGGCGAGACCGCGTCTCCGGGCAACCCGGATGTCGCCTGGCTCCAGGAGCGGACCTTCTTTCCCGAGGAATAGCGTCCATCGGAAGGGACGTGACCGCCGCTCCTTTCGATGGCAGCCGCGTTTGTCTGTAACCCGGCACCGGAAACTCTTTGGAAGGGTGTGAAGGGAAGTCGGTGGCAACGCCACCAACTCCCGATCTCCAAATCAAAAAAGCCACAAACCACAAAACCTCATGAACGCTCGCAACCCTCGCATCCGCGGCGCACGAGCCGCCCTGTTGGCCGTGCTGGGCTTCAGTTCCCTGCTGCTCCCGGCCGCCGACTTTCCCTTCAACGCCGCCTCCTCCGGCACCTTCACCGGCGATGACAGCGGCGCGCCCATAGTGATCGTCCACATTGACCATCCCACGGTCATCGCCCCGGGTTTCGATTTCGCCAGCGTGGTCATTGACCAAGTGGTGGACATCTCCAGCCTGCCGTTCCCGTTTTAGGCGGATTTCACGTTCACCGGCATCGGCGGGGATTTGTTGATGGGAGGATACACCGGACTTCTGGCCCCGGGAGCGAATCCGGGCGAGCTGCTGGGGACCGGACTGTTCGAGTTCATGGGCGGCACCGGCCATTTCGCCGGCGCGACGGGCCAGGGCACCTTGGAGGCCCTCGTCCAGTTCACCGGGCCGAACTCGGGTCTCTCGACCATCCAATGGGACGGCCGCCTCAACGTGGTGCCGGAGCCGGCGCACGGCGGCCTGGCGGCCGGGGCGGTTCTCGCGCTGGCCGCCGTCGGCTGGAGCCGGTGGCGCCGGAGGGCGTCATGCCGCAGGGCGGCCGGGGCGGCGGTTTGAGATCCTCGATCACGCAATCCAATGAAGAACCCCGGTCATTCGATCGCCGCGGCGGGCCTGCTGGGCCTGGCCGCGACGCTCCTGCCTCACGCCGGCCCCGCAGCCGTGGTGCTCCCGGTGGCGGACACGATGGTCACCGAGGCTCCCGGACTCGGCGGCGTCGTGTCCTCGCATGGCTCGGACATCCTGCTGTTTGCCACTGGCATGCCCGCCTTCCGCTCCTACCCGCTGGTCCGTTTCGACCTGTCCGCCTTTACGGGCCAGACCTTGACCGGGCCGGCGACCTTCGAGTTCTGGCTGACCGAAGGCGCGCCCACGGGGCTGACGAGCCCGGTGTCTGTTCATGCCATCCTACGGCCGTGGGATGAGGCCACGGAAACTCTCCAGACCTTTGGCGGTCCGCTCGACATCAATCCGGGCCGAGTCGGTCCGGCCGTGGACACGGTGCCGGTCACCTACTCGGGCACTGCGGACCAGGGCTTCGTGTCCTGGTCCCTCCCCGCCGACCTGGTGCAGGGCTGGATTGACGATCCGTCGTCCAACTTCGGGCTGCTGATCCGGAACACGGCCACGGGGCCGGGGACGGACCTGCTGTTCCAGTCGCGCGAGGGCACCCATCCGCCGCAACTGACCTTTGACATGGTGGTCGTGCCTGAGCCGGCCGAGTGGGGTGCGCTCGCGGGATTGATGCTCGTCGGGTTCGCTACAGCGCGTCGGCACCGTCGGCCAGCGGCGTGATCCGGCCCAGCTTGTCCACCGTGGCAAGGCCGGGCGGCTCGACGGCCCAGGCGGCTTCACGCGTGACGTCGCGTCCGTCCCCGGCCACCGCCAGCAACTGCTGCCGCGCGTCGGCGGA
>JBJXFY010000411.1:0-10044 GCA_046155815.1 Limisphaerales bacterium
GCGGCGCAGCCGCAGCACGCCCGCACCGAGCAGGACCAGCACCGCAACGCCCGGCTCGGGGATGGGGATGAACTCCTGCAGGTAGAGATTGCGGTTCTCCTGGACCAGCCGGAAGGAGCCTCCGCCATCCGCGGTCTCGAACCATTGTCCGACCGCGACATTGCTGAACGAAACGGACATGTTGCCGTTGGACACGGCGATCAGGAAACGGTCGCCGGGCGCGGGCTCGAAGCCGTCCTCGAGCTGTACCTGGAGGAAGCCTTCGGCCCGCAGGCTGCCTCCGGCCTCGAAGCGGTCGTACTGGAGAGTGGGCGGGTTGAAGAGCGGGCCGCCGATGTTGATCAGCACGCGGGAGCCGGCCTCGAGGGTCAGGTTCCCCCGGCTGGTGATGTGGCCGTAGGGGTCGGCGACGGTGCCCGGGGAGAGCAGGCCGTTGGACTCAACCCTGATGTTCTTCCCGACTTCGCCGGTGCCGGTGATGCTGCCTCCCTTGATATGGATTTCGGTACTGTCGGCCGCCGTCGGGGAGGCGAGGGTCAACTGGCCGCTGATTCCGAGTAGGATGAGGTCACCGCTCTCCTGGACGACGTCGTTCACCACCTGAAGGCCGCCCTGCGGGACGAGCACCGTGCCCGCATTCACGAAGTTCCCGCCAATCGTCGTGAGTTGGTCCGCCGTGGTGGTGAGGATGCCTTCGTTCCGCCAGGAACTGCTGGCGTCCATCGTCATCGTGTTGGCCGCCTCGAGGATGAACAGGCCGCGGCTGACCATGGTGGCGCCGGCGGACAAGGCGATGTCTCCCTGCGTCCACCGTCCGCCGGTGAAGGTGAGGTTGATGTTCGCCAGGGAGTCGGCCACCGGGCCGGAGAAAGTGATGCCCTGCAGCACTTCGAGGTTGAAGCCGCCGCCGTTGAGCGTGGCGCCCGTCATGTCCACGAAATCCACCGTCACGTCCGCAGCCAGCGTCGGCGCGCCGGAGCCGATGACGACCCGGAAGCTGGAGCCCGGGTTGCCGATCTGGTTGGGCACGGCTCCCGCGGACCAGTTGGCGGGCGTGTCCCACAGGTTGGTGCCGCCCAGCCATGTGTTGGTGACCGTCTGCGCGGTGATCTTCGGGGCCAGGAACAGAAGGGCGCCGACGGGCACGGCGAAGTGGCGGAAGAAGCAGGTCAATCGCATCATGCTGGGGGACATTACGCTTCGACCCGGACACGGAAAGCAAACAGGAAGGAACGAATGTGGGCGGACGATGGCGACTGTCCGGACATTTGACCGCGGCACTCCGGGCCACAGCCTCCCGTGCCGCATGGAAGATGTCCTTCAGCTCCGGTCCCATGGCGATCCCGCCGCGCCGGCGCTGGTGTACCTGCCGGGCATCCACGGTGACTGGACGCTGGTCGGCAGCTTCCGGGCGGCGCTGGGGGACGCCGTCCACTTCGTTGAGTTCATGTATCCGCGCACGGTGAGCTGGTCCCTGGCCGACTACGCCGCTGCGGTGGAGGAGGCGTTGCAGGCGGCGGGCGTGCGCGAAGGCTGGGTGCTGGCGGAATCCTTCGGCTCCCAGGTGGCGTGGCCGCTGCTGGCGGAAGCGCGGGTGTTTCGCGCGCGCGGGCTGGTTCTGGCCGGCGGGTTTGGGCGGCATCCGCTGCGGCGGACCGCGCAGGGCTGCAGACACGTCTGCGCAGCGCTGCCGCTGGCATGGCTGCATGGCGGGCTGCGGGTGTACGCACGGCTCGCGCGCCTCCGCTACCGCCATGCGCCGGAGACGCTGGCCGACCTCGCCGAGTTCGTGGCCCGGCGCACCGAGGCGGACCGGCGGGCGGCCGTCCACCGGCTGGAACTCATCACGAGGAACGATCCCGCGCCGCTGGCGGCGCGGTTTGCCGGCCCGGTGCATTACCTCACCGGGCTGGCCGACCCGGTGGTGCCGTGGCTGCCGGTCTCGGGCTGGCTGCGCCGGCATTGTCCCGGGTACCGCGGGATGCGGATCGTGCCGCCCGCCGATCACGCCGTCCTTGCGACGGCGCCGGGGCGGAGCGCGGCGGTGGTGCGGGCCTGGCTGGGAATGGACGCCGCGGCGGACCCATCACGCGCGGCGGGCTGAAAGGGGCGGGGCATTCATGGAGGGTGGCGAGGCGCTTCGGACGGGCCCGCTCTTCCTTCTCCTCCTCGTCCGTCTTGCAAGGCCTTTCGATGACGACGACGAGGACGAGCACGGCCGGCCCGGCTCAACCCAGCTTCTCCAGCACGCGCGGCGGGATCAGCGCCTCCAGCGTTGCGCAGCGGCCGGCCTTGAGTTCGCCCACGCGGAGGTTCACGAGGCCGGCCTTCTTCAGCTTCATTCCGGCGCCGGCGTCGCCCGCAATCAGCCGGCCGGCGAGGAGGCCGAGCTGCGGCTCGTGCCCGACCAGAAGCAGGGACTTGGCGCGGCGGTAGTGCTGGCGGAGGAATTCGACCACGGCGCCCGGCTCGGCCTCGGGCACCAGGTGCGGGGTAAAGATGAGCGGCTCACGGCAGCCCAGCGTGGCGGCGGCGATCTCGGCCGTCTCGCGTGCGCGCAAATAGGGGCTGCTGACGACGATCTCGGGTGTGAGGCCGAGCCATTTGAGGCCGCGGGCAATGGCCTTCATGCGCCGGCGGCCGGAAGGCGTGAGGGCGCGGTTGGGGTCGTCCTGTTTGCCGCGGCGATCCACGGCCTCGGCATGGCGGAGCAGGTGGAGTTCCATGCGCCCAAGGTGCCCCCGGAGGCGCGGGCCGGCGAGCGCGAAGGAGCGGGCCAGCCGGTGGCCGCCTTGCCGGAGGCGTCTCCGGAGCCCATCCTAACGGCCTTTCTGCATGAGCTCATTGTTGCCTGCGGCGCTGGACGCCGCCGCGTCCGCCCAGGATCTCGCCGTGCTCCAGCGCGCCTACCGGGAGCAGGACGAGTTTGCCGTGGTCGAGAAGTTCCTGCCGCCCGGCGTCGTCGAGCAGTGGACCCGCGAACTGGAGACGCTGAAGCCGCACATCCACCGCAATTTCATCCCGCGCCACAAGAAGGGCGGCAGCGTGGCCTTTGACACCGTGGACGCGCTTGCGCCCTCGATCACCGGGGTGTACCGCGACCCGCGCTTCAAGCAGTTCCTCTCCGCGATCGCCGGCGCGCCGATGAACGAATGCCCCGCCACGGACCCGCACCGCTGCGCGATGTACGCCTACACCGAGGAGGGCGACCACATCGGCTGGCACTACGACACCTCGTACTACAAGGACCGCCGCTGGACGGTGCTCGTGGGCCTGGTGGACCGCTCGAGCTCCAAGCTCCTCTGCGACCTCCACACGAAGCAGGCCGGCCGCCCGGTCGAGAAGCGCGAGATGACCGTGGACCCCGGCACGCTCGTGCTCTTCAACGGCGACAAGGTCTGGCACTGCGTCACGCCCACCAAGCCCGGCGAGGAGCGCTACATCATCTCGATGCAGTACGTGACCACCGGCGACATGAACCCCTTCATGCGCTTTGTCTCGAACATGAAGGACGCCATCGCCTACTTCGGCTTCAAGGGCGTGTTCCTGGGCGGCGCGAAGAAGAAGCCCGCGTCCACCGGGGCCCGTTAGGCGGTGACTGCCACACCCGCCGTCATCCTCGCCGCGCCGGCCACCGCCGGCCTGCGCGTGGCCGCGCTCACGCTGCTCGACCGCCTGCTCGTCACGCTGCACCGCGCGGGCTGCGGCCCGATCACGGTTGTCGCCGCGACGCCCCCCCCCGGCCTGCGCCGCGCACCGGCGCTGGGCGTGAAGTTTCAGACCGTCGCCGCGGCGCCCGCGCGGCTTGAGGCGGATACGCTGGTCGCGGAAACCGGCCTGCTGACGAACGTCGCCGATGTGCGCCGCGTGATCGCCGCCGGCGGCCGGCTGACGACCCGCGACGGGCAGGCGCTGCCAATGGCCGTGCTCCCCGCGGGAACGCCGTGGACAGCGCCGGCCGCGGAGGAAGGGCGTCGGGGCGCCGCGCTGCCCGTCGCAGTCCGTGACGTTCCGCGGGTTGCGGCCGAGGGCGTGTCGCTGCCCGTGGCGGATGCCGCGGAGGCGCGCGCAGCCGGGCGTGTTTTTTGGGCCGCGCTGTCGAGCTCCTCCGACGGTATGGTGGACCGCTGGTTCAACCGCCCGGTCGGCCGGCCCTTCGCCAAGCTGCTGGCCACGACGCCGGTGACGCCAAACACGGTCTCCGTCGCCTCGATCCTCGTGGGGCTGGCGGGCGCAGCCTGCTTTGCGGCCGGCACGTGGGCGGCGGCGGTGCTGGGCGCGCTGCTTTTCCAGTTATCTGCGGTGATTGACTGCATGGACGGCGACATTGCGCGGAGCGTCTTCAAGGAGTCGCCGCTCGGGAAGTGGCTCGACATTGCGGGCGACCAGGTGGTGCATCTCGGCGTGTTCCTCGGCATCGCCGCCGGACTTGCGCGGGCGGGCAGCCCCGCGCCCGTGGGCTGGCTTGCGGCAAGCTGCGCGGTGGGGGCGGGCATCGCCTTCGCCGTGGTGCTGCGCAGCCTGCTGCGGCCGGAGCTGAGGGGGAACGGCCGGCTGCAGCGGTTGATCGACCTCACCACCAACCGTGACTTCTCCGTGCTGGTGCTCGCGCTGGCGCTGGCAGGCCGGCTCGAGTGGTTCCTCTGGCTGGCAGCCGTCGGTGCGCACGCTTTCTGGGTGCTGGTGCTGGCGCTCCAGTTCGCCTCCCGCCGTGCCAACCTGTGAGCGCCGTCCGATCCACCTGGCTGCGGATCGTCCTGATCGCGGCGGGCGTGGCCGCGCTGGTCTGGTTCATCCGCGAGGTGGACTGGCCTGAGACCGGCCGGCTTCTCGCGCGGCTCGGGCCGTGGGCGCCGCTGGTCTTCGTGCCGTACCTCGTGGTGTATCTGGTGGACACTGCGGGCTGGCGCCTGTGCTTCCCGGATCCGCACGGCGTGCGGTTCCTGCGCTTCTTCCGGATCCGCTGGGCCGGCGAGGCGGTCAACAATGTCATCCCCTCCGGCGCGATCGGGGGCGAGGCGGTGAAGGTGCTGCTGCTGCGCCGCCACGGCCTGCCCGGCGAGGAGGGCACCGCCGCGGCCGTCGTCTCGAAGACCGCGCAGACGCTCGCGCAGCTCGCCTATCTCGTGGCCTCGGCCGTGATCTGGTTGAACCTCGGCGATGCGCCGGCGCCGTTCCGTTGGGCCATGCTGGGCGTGCTGGCGGGCGTGACGCTGGCGCTGGCGCTGGCCTTCTGGGTGCAACGGCGCGGCGTGATGGCCACCGCCGCCGGCCTCGTCGGCTGGATGGGGCGGTTCGGGGAGCGGCTGCGCGCGCGGCTGGTGGGCCTGCGCAGGCTGGACGACCGCATCGGCGGGTTCTACCGCCGGCATCCGGCGCGCTTCCGCGCGGCGGTGGCGGTGTACCTCGCGGGCTGGCTGCTGGACACGATCGAGCTGTTCGCCATCGCGTGGCTGTTGGACCTGCCGCTTACTTGGTTTCAGGCGCTGGCCATCGAGTCCTGCACCAGCGTGGTGAAAGTGGCGGCCGTGGCCGTCCCCGGCGCGCTGGGCGTGCAGGAGTCGGGCATCGTGCTGCTGTGCCGGCTGGCCGGCGCGCCGCCGCAACTCGCCTTTGCCTACGCGATCATCCGTCGGGCGCGCGAGGCGCTCTTCGCGTTGATCGGCTGGAAGTTCCTGTTGACCGAGCGGGTCCGCCTACGCGACCTGCGCGCCGGGCGGACGGCGCCCGCGGAGTAGCGCCGGCTCCGCCCGCGTCGCCGCCTCGGGACCACGCCCGCCCCAGGCGTCGCGGGACGCGCCTTCGCGTCCCGCCTCGCGCGGCGAAGTGTCATGGTGAATGCTCCCTCCGACGGCGTGGCGTTCCGGGTCTTCCGCGGGGCGCGGAGAACGGCGCCCGGGGCGGGCGCGATCCCCGACACGTCGGCGGCGGGGCGCCGCCGCCACCCCATCAGTCGTACCGCAGCGCCTGGATGGGATGGAGCTTGGCGGCCTTGAAGGCGGGGATCAGCGCGGCCGCGACGCCGACCGCCACGCTGAACGCGACGGCGACCAGCAGGGGTGCGGCGGTGATGACCGGAGCGTTGGCGCCGGGCGAGACGGTCTCCAGGATCCGCACGAGGCCGAAGGACGCCGCGACGCCCGCCACGCCACCAAGGGTGGAGATCACGACGCCCTCGACGAGCACCTGGATGAAGATCACGCCCGGCGAGGCGCCGAGGGCCTTGCAGGTGCCGATCTCGCGGATGCGCTCGTTGATGCTGGCGAGCATGATGTTCATGATGCCGATGCCGCCCACGAGGAGGCTGAGGCCGGCGATGATGCCGCCGCTGATGCGGGCGTTGCGGATGCGCTGGTTGATGTCGGCGACGCGGTTTTCCTGCGTCTCAAACTCGAAGTCCTGGATGCCCCGATGGGTCATGAGCAGGACGTTCCGGGCCTGTGCCAACGCGGCGTCCAGCTCCGCGATGTCGCGGACCTTGATGTCGATGTCCGACAGCTTCGGCTCAGGCAGCCCGCCGGCGCCGGAAGCGGAGCGGAACTTCACCCAGGCGGTGGTGAGGGGCATGTACACGACGTTGTTCTTGCGCCAGAAGGCGTCCCAATTGCGGGAGCCCCAGCCGCGCGCGCGCTGCACGCCGCCGGCCGCGGCATTGGTCGCCTGGGCGCTCTCCCGGCGGGCGAGTTCCTTCCGACGCGCGGCCTGCTCGCTCTCGTAGTGCCGGAACATGCCCACGATGGTGAAGGGCTGGCCGCGGATGTTGATGACTTCGCCGATGGGGACGATCTCCTCGCCCGCCTCGTCCGGGCTGCCGAAGAGCTCGTCGCGGATGCCGGTGCCGATGACGCACACGCTGTGGGCGTGCTCCTCGTCCAGTTCGGTCAGGAAGCGCCCGTGGGCGACCTCGTACAGGTTCATCTCGAGGACGGCGGGCCACACGCCGACAACCTCGGAGGGGTAATGGTCCTTGCCGCGGCGCGAGACGACGGCGCCGCCGACGGACATTTCCGGGGAGACGACGGAAAGCTTGGGGGCGTTGGCGAGGAGCGCGTACACGTCGTTCAGCGTGCGTCCGGGCGCCTGGTCGCGCAGGTGCTCCTGCTCCGGCGGGACCTCCTCCTCCTCGATCCGGACCTTGTTCAGGCCGCCCATGGCGATCATCGCCTCCTTGAGGCCGTTCTCCATGCCCTTGGTGATGGCCGCCATGGCGACGAGGCTCGAGACTCCGAGGACGATGCCGAGCATGGTCAGGAGGGAGCGGAACTTGTGGGCCCACACCTCCTTCAGCCCGATGAGCGTGGCGATGAACAGGTTCATTCGTAGCGCAGCGCCTCGATGGGGTTGAGCCGCGAGGCCTTGAAGGCGGGGTAAAGCCCGGCCAGCACCCCGATGCCGACGCTGAAGGCGAAGGCTGCGGCCATCGCGGTCGCCGTGATCACCGGCGCGTTGTCCGTGGGTGTGAAGCCGGCGATGAGCTGCACCAGCCCCCACGAGGCCGCGAGGCCCACCAGCCCGCCGAGGATGGCGATGACCGTGCTCTCGATCAGGATCTGGATGAACACCGCGGCGGTGGACGCGCCGATGGCCTTGCGCAGGCCGATCTCGCGCACGCGCTCCGAGATGCTCGCGAGCATGATGTTCATGATGCCGATGCCCCCCACGATCAGGCTGATGGCCGCAATGATGCCGCCGCTGAGCCGGGCGTTGCGGATGAAGCCGGTGATCTCCTGCGCCCAGTCCTCCTGCGTGCGGAAGGTGAAGTCCTCGATCCCGCGGTGCGTGAGCATCATGACGTTGCGCGCCTGCTGCAGCGCGGGCTCGAGCAGGTCCACCGAGGGGATCCGCGCGTGCAGCACGGACAGGCGCGGGTCGGCGACGCCGTTGGTGCCGATGCCGGAGCGGAACTTGAGCATCATGGTCTGGAGCGGGATGAGCACCGTGTTGTTCTTCATCCGGAAGATGAAACCGCCCGGACCGCGTCCGCCCCAGCCCCGGCTGCGGGGCGTGCCGGGGGCCGCGTTCGTGCCCGCCTGCGCCGCCTGCTGCCGCTGGAACTCCCGCTCGCGCCGCGCCTGCTCGCTCTCATAGTGGCCCAGCAGCCCGATGATCGTGAAGTTCTGCCCGTTGATCGCAATCGTCTCGCCAATGGGGATGATCTCCTCGCCCGTGTCCTCCGGGCTGCCGAAGAGCTCGTCGCGGATGCCCGTGCCGATCACGCACACGCTGCGGGCCAGTTCATCATCCAGCCGGGTGAACATGCGCCCGTGGGCGACATGGTGTTCGTTCAGTTCAAGGTAGTCCGGCCAGGTGCCGGCGAGGATCGAGGCGCGGGTATTCTTGCCGCCGCGGCTGAGGACGGCGGAGTTTCCGGACCAGCGCGTGATCTCATAGGCCGGCACGATCCCGGCGCCCAGCAGCGGCGCGTTGGCCTCCAGCGCCTGGACATCGCCCAGCGTGATGCCGGGTGCCTGGTCCGCGAGGTGGCGCTGGTAAACGGGCAGCTCCTGCTGCGGCTCGATGCGGATCTTCTCCAGGCCGCCCACCGCCACGAGCGCCTCCTTCATGCCCAGCTCCATGCCCTTCACCAGCGCGGACATCGCGACCAGGCTGGAGACGCCAAGGATGATCCCCAGCATCGTGAGCAGGGAGCGGTACTTGTGCGCCCAGATCTCCTTCAGCCCGGTGCTGATGGTGTTCCAGAGGTTCATGGGGCGGTGCACGGCATCCCATGGAGACTGGAGGCGTTGGCGGAGAATTCAACCGCCCGAGTGGAATCGCCCCGTAGCGCAGCCATCCTGGCTGCGGGTGCCGCAGGATCCTGCCGCGGGCTGCGTTCGGTGGCCCGGCAGGATGCTTGCGCTACGTGGAGCCGGCGGCCCGCCGGTCCGCCATGCTCTTACCTTCCCGCGCTGGCGGGTCTGGTTCCGGGCCATGAGGTGTCCTCGGGTCGGGATGCGGACGACAAATCCAACCGACCAGCCCGGCCGACCCTAAGGACGTGCTCCGCCTGCGGCCGCATTCAATCCGATGCGGCAACCCGCTGACAGGTAATCCACTGCGGAATCGCGGTGGCAGCCGGAGGCAGGGTTGCGAGGCCACGCCATCGTCCTGCCTCGCCCGACGATGGCGTTGCATCGCCTGACAAGGCCGTTGTCTCCCACGACAACTCTTCTGCATGGCCTGACAAGTCCATTGCAGCGCGTGACAACTCTCCTGCATGGCGTGCAAGGAGGGGGGTCAGGCGTGCCAAGATCGTTGCATGGCCTGGAAACAGTGTTGGCAGGCGTGCAGAGCCTCTTTGCAGGCATGCAAAGGCTGTATCCGCGCGTGCCAGCAAGCCTGCACGCCGTGACCACGCGGTCACCAGGTCTCGCAGACTTGTCTTCGGCCGCGCAGGGATCCCCGTCCCCAGCGCGGAGACGGCCGGCTCGGCTCCGGGGCCTGTTGCGCGGCGTCGCGGCCGCGACTTCCAACTGGCGGCGCCCTTTGCCCTTGTCTCGCGGACTGCCTTCGGCTCGGGTCTTGGAAAAGCCATGAAGCGGGCCTTCGCCATCTGCCCGCCCGCCTCCGGGCACGGGACGGTTGCGGCGCGCCGGCGCCGCCCCGGCCGCCGTGCCCGGCCGTGTGGGGACGCCCCCAGCCGCGGCTGCGCCGATGACTTCGCGCAGAACCTGAGCAGGCGCACCAGCAACGGTGCCGGCAGCACGGTGAGTGCCACGGTCAACGCCCTCAACCAGCTCACCAGCGGCCTCGGCTTCAGCGGCAGCCTGGCCTACGACCGGCGCGGGAACATGCTCACCCTCGGCAGCGCCGGCAGCGGCAAGGCCTTCGCCTACGACCACGAGAACCAGTGCACCACGGCGGGGTATTACAACGGCTACAACAAGAGCGACTTCGTCTATGACGGGAGGCGCTGGCTGCGCCGGCGCCTGGACTACCAGTGGAACGGCAGCTCCTTCGCCTGGAGCTCCACGGGCGAGCGCGCCACATCTACGACGGGATGCTGCTGGTGCAGCAGCGCACCAGCTCGGGCAATCCCACGGT
>JBJXFY010000415.1:0-4574 GCA_046155815.1 Limisphaerales bacterium
AAAATCTTCGACGTGGGATCATGGTCACTGACACGACGCTCGAAGGCCCGGCGGGCCCGCGCATCATTTATGTGAACTCCGCGTGGCTCAAAATGACTGGATATGGCCGGGATGAACTCAGCGGAAAAACGCCGCGCCTCCTGCAAGGCAAGCACACGGACCGCGCGGTGGTTGGCTCGATCAGTGCAAAGCTTTCGAACCGCGAGCTGTTTCACGGGCAGACTTGGAATTATCGCAAGAGTGGCGAGCCGTTCCTCATGAATTGGTACTGCTACGCGATCTACGGCGAGCGCCCTAAACCGATTTACTACGTGGCCGAGCAGGACGACGTGACCGAGCTTGAGACCCTGCGCATGAAGCAGAGGCTCCTCACTGATCCGAATGACGCGGTCTCCCTGAAGTTCTTCTCGGTACTGGAGGAGTGGAATTCCGTGCAGAAAAGGCCTGGAGCCCGATGACCGCGTCTGGCACGCTTCCCGGTAGACAAGCCGTCAGTGCAGAGAGCGCGCCATTCGCGCTGGATGGGTCGCTGTTGGCGATGTCATCCGCTGCCGTGCCATCTCGCTCTCTTTTCCCACCGATGCCCAGTTGAGCCTCCTCGCGGCCTTCTTGTCCTCATCTGCACGTCTGAGAAGACCCCCGCGGGCACAGCGAAGCCACCTCGAGGCAGTCTCTACCCTGTTGATGCGGAATGGTGTCTCCGGCGGCCCCCTCCAAACTTGTTTCGTGTCCGTAAGCTACCGTCCACGATTCACGCGGAGAGTAGCCTAAGGAGTGTTACGGGGCATGGCGCGCGATTGTCCCCGGGCGCGGAGTTTCTCGACAGTCAGATCGTCCGATCCTACGGTCGCGGCGAATCCTGCTATTGCGGTGCCGGTAGAGGTATCGGAGACCGCAAGTTCCGGATCTTGACTGGCTCTCTCGGCCTCCGGCGAGGCGCCAGCGCTGACGCCAGCGCACGCCGGTTTTCACCCGCTGCCTCCGCACGTCGCGCCCCCGCGGCATCTGCGGGGCAGCGGCGGCCATGGCGTCTTGGCGTGCCCCGCATGAGCCCCCTAATGCGCGCTTGGGCCGGTGCCCGAGGGCAACCAGCCGACCGCGGTGGTTCACGGGATTCAACAGCAGCCGAAGCGCTGGGATGTTGAACAGGCGTTTTGGGGGGTGACGAGGGCACGGCGGCCGCCGCGCGATTGCGAGCAAACCAAGACCAGCCTGTTCAGTTGGATTGAGTCGGGTCGCATGCGAGCAGGGCTGGGCCGCCGCGTCTAACTAGGAACGGTCCGCTTCATTTGACAGTTTCCGAGGATCAGATTCGCTGTGGCCCCCGCACCTTGGACACTTCCACCAAAAGGTTTTGACATGGCCGAGTTCCAGGGCATCCTTACCGTATAGCAGTTGTAAACAGCAGAAAAATCGAACATCACTTTAGCTTTGTTGATTCGCTACCAACAATTGCTTGGCTCCATCTTCCATTGTTTCCCAGCATTTGCCATTCCCATCCGTTTTATCTTTTCCGGAGCGCCTTCCCAACTACACTCCAAGCACCATGTTCCAACGCGTTGACTACCCCTTTTTGATCGCGGCGTTTGCGAGCTTCGCAGCCAGCGTGGCGCTTTGGTTCCTAGTCAACCACGACTATGGGATCTACGTCGGAATCTGGGTTCCAAGCATCCTGGCCTTCTGGGTTGGAGTGCGTGTCGTGCTTCTGTCCCGTCGGAGCGCCGACTCAAAGCGGGGAGATGAATGATGTTCAATTACCTGTTCCCGATTTTTTGCTTCGGATTGGTTGTCACCGGCATCGTGGCCTTGGGCGTGTACGAGGCACGGAGCCAGTTCAAGGCAGACGCTGCGGCGTCGCAGGATGGAGAGGTGAAACCACCACGATCTGGACACGGTCGGAACGACTAGTTCCCTTTCGGTGGCAACGGCCGACTGGTCGCGGCGCTTGGTCATGGGAGCCGTCATGCCGGTGGGTTGGGGGCTTGATCCGAGGGCCGTGTTGGTTTTGGCAAGTGAGATGACGGCCGGTCTTTACGCGAGGGCTGGCGTTTCATCGCCGCGGAACAGAATCCACCGGAAGCAAATGTTCGGGTAAGCTGGAGGCAACTTCGATTGCGGCCGGCGGGGGTTTCGAGCAGCGGGCAATCATTTCCGGACCGCTTCCGAGCCGAGCGATGGAATGAGGCTGAACCAATGGCTGCTGAACGCTTTCTCGCTTCGCCTGCCGAATCCTCTCTTTGGCGGGAAGGTGACAGGGTAAATTCTGATCCTGCCATTTTCTGGCGAACTAGGGTTGAAGCCTGGGCTTTGCAGTCACATTCTCAGAGGGTGTCCGAAGAGTCATTTCCGCCCGTGCAAGGCATCCGGAATCCACCCGGCAACGCATCCCGTGACTCCATTTGGCCCAGTGTTTTCAATCCAAAATTCATCACTCAGTTTTCATCGATCATCTGGTGTGGATCCAAGATGGCTCTGCCGACTGACTTTGCGGACATCCTCCAGGCCTTCCGTGTCAATCGCTTCCGGCTTTACTGCAAGCAATTTTCCCCCCATGTGCGGCGGCCATGAATCTGGGCGGCACCCTCGTCGAGCTGCTGGTCAGTCCTTTCGTTTGGGAAGGGCGGATCAACGGGAAGCTGATCTGGGGCATCGTGCCGCTGTACGCGGGCTGGGTCGTGAACGAGCTGGGCGCGGCGAGGGCCACGTCGCGCACGGCGCTGAACACCGGGGCCAGCTTCCTCTGGGCCGGGCTGCATTGGAGCTGGCTTCTCTTCGTCGAGCGGGTGGGGCCGGCGTCGCGCGGTGCTGTTGCCGTGAGCCTGCTCGTGACCGGCGTAGTCCTCGCGGCGGGCGCGGTGGCCCTGGTGGCCGGGCTGCGCCGCAAGCTGCCGCGCCGCCTGCGCTTCCTCGGGCACACTCGCTTCGCCAACTACTTCATGATCGCCATCTATCCGATGCAGTCGGGGTTCCTGGCGTGGACTTGGCCGCGGGTGGCGGCGGTGGCGATGTTCGCGCCGGTGGTCTGGGTGCTCGTGCAGATGGCGCGGCTGCCGTGGCGGGGGAGATAGCGGCGCCCGGCGACGTCAGTCCTTCGCCTGGCTTGCGAGGGCCTTGTCGCCGGCGAGGAAGTCCACCTTCGCGCTGAGCTCGGGCGTGAGGTAGCGGTCGGGGTTCTTGATCTGGACCTTGATCTGCAAGGTTCCCTTCTGCCGGCTGGCCTCGGGCGCGATCTCGGCGACGTAGCCCTCGTAGGTCTTCTCCAGGTACGCCTCCGGGCTGACGCGGCATTTCTGGCCGAGGAACACCTTCGAGAGGTCGGTCTCGTTCAGGTCAATCTCCACCTGTAGATCCTGCGGGTCGCCGAGCGAGACGAAGGCCGTGCTCGGACCGCGCGTACCGCCGAAGCTCTGCGGCGTGACCAGTTCGTTCGGATCCACGAGCTTCTCCAGCACCACGCCGTTGATGGGCGCGCGGATGACGGTCCAGTCGAGCCAGGTGTTGATGCGGTCGAGCTGGCCCTCGAGCGAGACGACCTCGGCCTCGGCGGCGGCGACATCCAGGAGGGCGAGGTCGAGGACGCGCTGGGTCTCGATGTTCGCGTCCGCGAGCTGCTTGATCCGGCCCAGCTCGAGGTTCGCACGGGAGACGGCGATGTGGGCGACGGTGAGGCGGCCCTCCAGCTCACGCTTCTGGGCCTGGTACTCGGCATCGTCGAGCAGCACGACGACCTGGCCGTTGGTGACGGCATCGCCCTTCTTGACGCCGATCCACTTCACGACGCCCATGAAGCGCGGGCTGAGCTCGATGCGCTCGCGGTTGATGATGTAGCCGCTGACGGTGAGCACGACGTCGCCGGCCGCAGGTGGCGGGGCGACCGAGGCCACGGGCGCTTCGGTGCCGGCCGCGGGGGCCGCCTCGGTGGCCGCGGCCGGGGCGGCGGCGGTCTTCCGGTCCGCGCCCATGAGGCGGGTGGTTTCGCGCTGCCACGGCTTCCAGAAGAACACGGCGGCGGCGGTGACGAGCAGCACGCCGAGGAAGATGAGCCACACCGCGCCGCGCGGCCGGCGCTTGGCGGCGGGATCAATGCGGAGCTGGGAAACCTTGTCGGGGGTCATACGGACTTGAGCGCGGATATGACGGGCAGCCGCGACGCGCGCAAGGCCGGCAGCAGCGTGCCGGCGAGGCCCACGAGCACGGAGAACACCAGCCCCTTCACGATGAGCGGCGGCGTGATGCGGAACTCGAACACCGTCTCGCTGAAGTTCTCGAAGCTCATCGTGCCCACCGCGTAGCCGTTCAGGACGAAGGAAAAGGCGCAGCCGATCACCCCGCCGATGAACGCCAGCAGCGCGCCCTCGAAGAGGAAGCTGGCCACCACGGTGCGCCGGCGGAAGCCCAGCACGCGCAGGGTGCCGATCTCGCGCGTCCGGGCGCCGACCGCGGCGTACATCGTGTTCATCGCCGCGAAGACGGCGCCCACGGACATCGCGATGGCGAGCGCATTGCCGAGCCACTTGATCGGCGTGGCGGTGGAGGTCTGGCCCGCGTAGTAGGCGGATTCCGGCATGGCCTGG
>JBJXFY010000418.1:0-7377 GCA_046155815.1 Limisphaerales bacterium
CGGGCCGACGGCGCGGGCCCTGTAGTTGCCGAAGCAGAGGTGCGTGCAGACGCGCGTCCGGCCCGCGACGGTCTCCACCGTGCGGTTGAAGATGTCCACGAAGCGCCGCGTGTCCTCGCGGTAGGCGTAGCAGCTCATGCTCGGCTCATCCACGCTCAGCTCGGTGGAGCCGGCGGCGACCAGATCCTCCAGCTCCTTCCGCACCAGCGGCAGCAGTGCCTCGGTCAGCGCCCAACGGTCGGCGTAGCCCAGCTCCGGCCGCGGCAGCAGCCGGCCGGAGAGCGTGTAGGGACCGGGGACGGAGGCCTTCAGGGTGAATGGGGAATGATGAGCGGTGAAGGGGGCGGCGACGCGCTGCAGGCGCTTGAATTCCTCGACCGCGCCCAGGCCGCGCGGGGCGGCGAGCGGGGCCAGGACCTTGTGCTTGCCACGCTGGTCATGGGCCGGCGGACCGAAGCGGCGCGGGGGCGCAGCCTCGAGGTCAATCCCCGCGATGCAGCCGTAGAACGAAAGGTTGAAGTCCAGCCGCGTCTGCTCTCCGTCCGTGATCACGTCGAGGCCGGCGGCGAGCTGGTCATGCACAGCCGCGACCACCGCGTCCTCCTGGACTTCGGCGAGATCGTCCGGGCCGAAGCGGTCGAGCTGCGTCGCGGCCAGTTCGAGCCAGCCGGGAAAGGGATACGAGCCGATGACGGAAGTGCGGAGCGGGCAGGATTGCACGCGCCAAGTGCCGCGAAGATTGCCCGCCGTCGCAAGCCAGAACCGCCGCCGCGCGGCTAAACCCCGGCCGCCTTGATCCCGATAAAGAGGAGGTACTCCCACCACCCGGCATAGGCTGGGCGGACCTCGGCCACCTCCGGCCGGCAGGTGGCCTTCAGCTTTGGCAGGAGGTCACGCTCCATGCGGACGTGGTTCACACCCATCCAGCGCCGGAACCACGCCGCATCCGAGCCGTGGAAGTCCACCACGGCGAGCCGGCCGCCAGGCGCCAGGTCTCCGACGGCCGCCTCGATCACCTGCTCCCAGCCGGGGTGGATCATCGTCAGGCAGTAGGAGAACAGGATGAGGTCCGGCGCGGGTGTGGGCCGCAGCGGTCCGGTATAAAAGCCTTCTCGCAGCGTGAGGCGGTGCCCGACCGCGGCGAGGTTCCGCCGGGCCACGCGCAGCATGTCCGCGCTGCCGTCGAGGCCGGTGAGCTCCGCCAAGGGGAATTCTCGCGCCAGCCGCCGCAGGTTCACCCCCGTGCCGCAGCCGATTTCCAGAATCCGCCGGGGAGGGCCGCCGGCCACCGCGAGGTCGAGGATGGCCGACCGGCCGAACAGGAAGCTCCAGCGCGTGGTGTCGTAGATGCGCGCGTGCAGCGAGTAGTAGCGGCGCAGGGCCTCGCCGCCGGCCGCGTCCGCGCTCATTGGACCTCGCCGAAGTACAGGCTGCCGTAAGTGCCCACGCGGTCCTGCCGGTGCAGCACCTCCACGCCCTCCGTGATGAAGCGGACGCGGGCCGCTACGAATTCCGGCAGGAACTCCGCCCGCGGCGCGGCGGAGCGGAAGAGGATGCGGGAGCCCGGCCGGCTGTTGGCGAGGATGAGTCGCCACTCTTCAGCGAGCGCCGCAGGGTCGTACGCGGCCAGCCAGTCCTGGTGGTCCAGCAGCACGTAGTGCGAGTAGGGCGCGGGATGTTTCCGGAGGAAATCCGCCAGCAGCGTCGTGTGCGTCCGCACGCGGCCGGCGCGATCACGGAGCGCGGCGAAATGATCCGGCCGAAGATAGCCCGGGCAGCAGTCCGGCGTGTAGCGTCCGGTCATGTACACGCGCCAGAAGTAGTTGTCGTGCATCGGCACCCGCGTTGCCACGTGACGCAGCTTGTCGCGCACGTAGGCGGTGACGCCGCCCGCGTACTCCTCGGTGATGAGCCGCGTCTGCGGGCGCGGCACGCCCAGCAGCGAGAGCGTCATCGGCTGGCGCACGAGCCATTCGCTGAAGCCGTTCCACAGCCGGGGCTCGATGCGGTCGAAGGCCCGCGTCTGCGCCGCGACGTCCGGCGCGGCGAGCAGCTCCTCCAGCGCGCTGCGAAGGGCCGCGCCGCGCCGCAGCAGGAAGGCGTGGAACACCCAGGCCACGTCGCCGGACGAGCCGTGGAAGTAGAACGACCGCTTGAAATGCCGACCGTTGAGGTAGTGGCGCTTCTCCTGCCAGAACGCCGCGGCCTCCGGGGTCAGGCGTGGCGCGAGCGCCCGGAGCAGTGCGTCGAAGCCGCGGTGCCGCCCTTCCCCGAACGCCTGCCAGAGGTCGTC
Organism: Limisphaerales bacterium; assembly: GCA_046155815.1. Classification (GTDB taxonomy): domain Bacteria; phylum Verrucomicrobiota; class Verrucomicrobiia; order Limisphaerales; family CAIMTB01; genus JBJXFY01. The sequence goes on from JBJXFY010000418.1 coordinate 2,294, forward strand.
GTGCGGGGCGTGTTCCAGCAGCCGCAGCTTCAGCTCGAGCAGCGCGTTCTGCCGCGGGTTCACGTCCACCGCGTGGATTTCCGCGGGATCGTCGAGGAGGTAGTCGAGCGCATTGCAGCCGGCGCTGGTGATCATGACCACGCGGCTGTCGGGGCCGAGGCCGAGCAGCTCGCGGTCAATGCGCGGATCTTCCCAGCACGCATTGTAGACCAGCCGGTTCCGGTGGACGCCGTGGAAGAAGGCGTCGTAGGCCCAGCCCTTCAGCCGCTGTGTGGCCCGGCGGAGGCCCGAGGACACCGCGTCTCGGGCGCTGCGGATGGATTCGGCGGCGGTCTCGGCGGGCGCCGGGTGCGCAGGCAGGCTGAGGCCCGGCGGGCCGGATGGTTCAGGCATGTCCCTGAGACGCTAGTCCGCGTGACGAAGCCGCGGCAAAACACGTTTCTGTAACAAACCCCGCCCCGGGTCGCGGGCGGTGCGGTCCGGCGGCCCAGCCCACTAGACCGGGCCTGGTCCCGGTCGGTCCGGCACCGATCCTGCCGGCGTCGTCCCCAGCCCCAGCCGCTCGTACAGCCTCGCCAGCCGCCGCGCGTGCTCGTCGTAGGCCGCCTCAAACAGCTCCGTGGCCCGCGCCCGGCCCACGATGGCCCCGGCCGTCAGCACCTTCGGCGGCTGGCCGGCGGCCGTCAGCCGCGCGGCGACTTCCGCCTTGATCGCGTTCACCAGCAGGCAGCCGCCCACGGTCGAGCCGGGCGCCACCGGCGTGTCGAGGCCGGGCACGCGGACCATCGCGTCGCCCACGGGCGCACCGGTGTCGAGCACCAGGTCCGCGAAATCCGGCAGCTTCTTCCCGTCGGCGCGCTGGCTCGGGCTGGCCTCGCTGTGCGCGCGGGAGATGATCGCCACCACGCGCACGTTGCGGCGGCGGAACTCCTCCGCCATCTCGATGGGCACGACGTTGCAGCCGCCGGACGAGATCACGAGCGCGCTGTCCCGTGGCGAAAGGTCGAAGTTGCGCAGGATGCGCGTCGCCAGGCCGCTGACGTTCTCGAGGAACATCGCCTGCCGCTGCCCGTTCGCGCCGACCACGAGGTTGTGGAAGCTCAGCGACAGCTCGACGATCGGATTGAAGCCGGGAAACGAGCCGTACCGCGGCCACATCTCCTCGACCATGATGCGTGAATGGCCGGAGCCAAAGACGTGGACCATCCGCCCGGCGAGGATGGTGGCGGCAAACCAGTCCGCGGTCTGCTGGACGGCGGGAAGCTGGCGCTCCACGGCGTCCACCAGCACACGGCTGTGCGCGAGGTAGTCCGCGGCAGGCGATGAATCGGAGCGGTTCAAGATGATGAAAAACTAAGGCGGCCCACTGTGCCCCGCACCCGAAATGCCGGGGCCATCGCATGATCTTGCCGGTTCGACCGGCGTTCCGCCCACGCGGCCAACGCGAAACCCACAAGCAGCAACAGGATCAACAGCGAGGCGACGATGGCTGCCTGCTCCAATGTGGCATCGAATCGGCGCATCGTGCTCCAGCGTTGCTCGGTGCGGCGGCGATAGCCGGCCGACAACAGCCAGCGCAGGCCGAAGGCACTGCGCCAGGCGGCGCCCACGAATTCCATTACGGCGGTGAAGGCCTGGGGGTCCATCCGACCATGACTTAGGAATCGGTGATGGCAGCCTTCCGCGCCGCACCATAGGCGCCGGCCAGGTCGCCAAGCTGCGCGGGAATCAGCCGCATCTCGTGCCCGCAGACCTTCCACTCGAAGCGGCCGACCAGTCGGCGCAGCGGGCCGAACAGCGTCTCCCCGCAGCGCGCGATGCCGCCGCCGATCACGACGACCTCCGGGTCCAGCACGTTGGTGAACGACGCGATGGCTGCCGCCAGCCCGCGGACGGCCTTGAGCCAGACGTCCGTCGCGTTCGCGTCGCCGGCCTCGTGCGCGCGGACGAGGTCGTGCGTGGTGGCGAAGCGGCCGCCCGTCCGGGCGCGGATGTTGTGGTTGCCGATGGCGTCCTCGAGGCTGCCGGGGCACTGGCAGATGTCCGGCAGGCCGAAGGGGTCGAGCGAGACGTGCCCGAGGTGGCCGGCCTTGCCGGTGTGGCCGCGCATGATGCGGCCGTCCACTAGCGCCGCGCCGCCCACGCCGGTGCCGAGGGTGATGAGGATCACATTGGTCAGGCCCTTGGCCGCGCCCAGCCAGACCTCGCCGAGCAGCGCGGCCTGCGCGTCGTTCAGCACCGGCACGCCTTCGGACCGGCCCAGCTCGTCGGCCCAGACCAGGCCCTCGAGTCCGGCAAACCGCCCCGGCATGAACGCGATGCTCCGCGCGTCCGCCGCCGCGATGCCGGGCGCGGACAGACCGAGGCGCGCCGGCCGGCCCAGCCCCTTCTCGGCCTGTGCGGCCACAGCCCGCACGGCGCGCGCGAAGGCCATCGGTTCGGCGATGTCGAAAGGTTCGTGGAAGCACGCAAGCGCTTCGCCCGCGGGCGTGACCGCCACGCCCTTTACGCTCGTACCGCCGAGATCCAGGCCGAGAAGGTAGCCTCTGGAAGCGTCTTCGGGATTTCGTGATTCAGATGCCACAGGGTTGGAGAAAGACGTGCTTGGGATCCGACGAACAGGAATCATGAACAGAAGGCAACGAAGGAAACCAAGTTGGGCATGGCACGGTCATTCATCCTCCGTTTCCTTCGTTCCCTTCTGTGAATCATGGTTCCGGCTCCGTTCTGCCGTGCTGCCCTTCGCTCACCGTCCAGCCGCCGTCCACGGCGATGACCTGGCCGGTGACGAAGCGGCTTTCGTCCGAGAGCAGCCAGACCACGGCCGCGTCCAGGTCCTCCGGCCGGCCGATGCGCCCGCCGTCCAGCGGCTGCTTGGTGCGGATGAAGTCGAGGATCGCCGCGTCGCCCTGTGCGCGCTGCGACATCGGCGTCGCGACCAGCGCGGGGGCCAGCACGTTGCAGCGGACGCCCTGCGCCGCGTACTGCGCCGCCGCCGCCCGCGTCAGGCCGATGATGCCCGCCTTGGCGGTCGCGTACGCGTGCGTGCCGAAGAACCGCGGCGACGGCGACCAGCCGAGCACGGAGCCGCAGTTCACGACGCTGCCGCCGCCATGCACGAGGAAGTGGCGGACGGCGGCGCGGTTCGAGAGGAAGATTGAGCGGAGGTTGAGGTTCAGCGTGAAGTCCCAGCCCTCGTCCGTGACCTCGTGCAGCGGGCCGTCGCCGCGCTTTCGGCCGCTGCCGCCGGCCACGTGGTACAGTCCGTGGCAGCCGCCGAAGGCCTCGACCGCGAAGGCAATCGCCCGCGGCGCGGTGCCCGGCTGCGTGGCGTCGGCGGCGAGCACGCGGGCGGCGGCGCCCAGCTCCGCGGCCACGGCGGCGGCTTTGTCCGCATCCCGGCCGACGCAGACAACGCGCGCGCCCTCGCCCACGCAGGCGCGCGCCGCGCTCAGCCCCAGCCCGCCGGTTCCGCCGATGATGACGATGACTCTGCCAGCCAGTCGCATGGACGGCGCGGAGGCTTGCGGGCCGGACGGCACAAAGCCAGTCCGCGTTGCGGCGGCCGCGGGCGCTGCCGGCCGGAGCAATCTCCTGCGGGCGTGGATTCGGGATTGCACCGCTGCGCCGGGCGAAGTAATTCGCCCGTGCGCTGACGCGCGCGCCGGCCGTTCCCCAAGCCGGTGATTCCCCCCCTGAGCGCCATGAGTTCGAAGGAATCCGCCAAGAAGAAGTCTGCCCGCCCCGCCCCGGAACCGGCCGAAACGCCGAGCCCCACCCGCCGTTCTGCCTTGGGCCGGATCAAGGACGCGATCACCTCCGCCCTGCCCGCGTCGGTGAGTCGCAGCCAGCCCAAGGCTGCCGCTCACATGGCACCTGAGCCGCCGCCCGTGTTGCCCGCCGCGCCGAAACGGGCGCAGGCGAAGAAGGCCGGCGCGCCCGTCCCCACTGCGGAGCCGCCGCCGGTCCTGCCTGCGGCGGCCTCCGGGAGGACCGCCGCCAGGAAGGCGGCCGCCTCCGAACCGCCGCCGCTTTCAAAGCCCGCCGCGCCTTCCGCCAAGAAGCCGGCCATCGCCTCCGCTCCCGTCGAGCCGCCTCCGCCCGCCGCGCCGGCCACCCGCCGGCGCCCCGCCGCCAGGAAGGCCGGGACGGCAACGGCCGATGAGTCCGCCTCCAGTGCCGTTGGCGCGCCGGCCATTCCGGCGATCCTCGCCGAGGGTGATTTCCCGCCCGCACCACCTGCCGGCGGCCCTGGCGACCGCTACGTGCTCGGCCCCGGCGTGCCGGTCGTCTCGCCCACGCCGCCCGGCGAGCTGCCCGCCGCCTACGGCACCGGCCGGCTGCTGCTCGTGGCGCGCGACCCGCACTGGCTTTACGCCTACTGGGACTTCACGGACGAGCAGCTTCGCGGGCACAACGCCAAGTCCGCCTCCGGCGCGCTGGCGCTGCGCCTGTTCCAGGCCGGCGCCGGCGACGAGCCCATCGCCGAGATCGCCGTGCATCCGGAATCGCGGAACTGGTTCGCCCATGTGCCCGCCGGCGGGGCGCGCTACACGGCCGAGCTGGGCTACCGCGACAAGCGCAAGCGCTGGACCAGCCTCGCGCGCTCCGGCGAGACGCTCACCCCGCCCGACCGGATGTCCGAGGAGACCTGGGTCCGCTTCGAGACCCTGCCAGCCAGCCTGTCCCTCGCGCGGCTGGTCGAGCTGGTGCAGCGCGCCGTGGCCGAGCACGTCCCGCTGTGGGAGGCCGTGCGCCAGCTCCGCGCCACGGGCTTCCCCGAACTGCCCCTGCCCGCCCCCGGCGCGCCGGCCCCGTGGACGCCCGAGCAGGCCGCCGCCATCGCCTCGCTCGTCAGCATGGACGAGGTGCGCCGCGTGTGGAGCGGCTCGCTCGAGATCCCCGAGCTGGTTAAGCGGCAACTGTCCCGCGAACTCGCCTCCGGCGCGCTCGTCGGCGAGACGGCCGCCCGCGGTGGCCTGGGCCGCGTCTCCAGTCCCTGCGGCAGCGGGCCGCCCGGCGCGCGCGGCTTCTGGTTCAACGTGAACGCCGAGCTGATCGTGTACGGCGCGACCGATCCGGCG
>JBJXFY010000419.1:0-12909 GCA_046155815.1 Limisphaerales bacterium
GCGTCGCCGGGGAACAGCAGCCTGGTGGAGAACTCGAGGTCCGCCGCCGCGGCGTTGTCGGTTTTGCCGAGGAGGAGGTTCAGCCGCACCGAACCATCGCCGTGCGGCAGGTTCACCCGGTGCCAGATGGGGACCAGCGGCTGGGTCGGCCCCTTCTCCCAAAGGTGGACCGTGATCCCGCGCGCGGGGTCGGCGTAGGGCATGTTTTGCGGGGTATGCCGGGAGAGAAAGCTGAAGTTGATCTCGGATGGGACAATCCATTGGTATCCCGGGCGTGTCACATTTTGGAGCGTCAACAGGCGTCCGTGATCCGCGATAACCTCGAACCGTCCGTTTGGACCTGAAGTCACCGTTAACGTCCTGCTCAAGAGTTCGTCACCCATCTTGAACTCAAGCAGGTTGGTCCGCTCCAACAATTCGGAGTCCGCTTGCCTAAGCTCAAGCTCAATGACTGCTCCCGGCACCGGTCGCCGTCCCTGATCCAAGACCAAACCGTACAAGCTCACCGGTCCGTCGCGGCTCAGGCTGTAATCACGAAGCGCCCTGAAACGGTCAGTGGCTCCGGGCGGCAGGCCGCTTTCTCCCGTTGAGGGAGGCGCAGCAGGGGCGGGATTCTCCCCGGATGTGTTGTCGATGCTGACCGGCGATTGAGCAGGTGGCCAGTAAACCTCCGGCGCGTCAGAAACAGACTCTGGTGATGTCGAAAACTTCCATAGGAACAGGATAACGCCGAGGAGCAGCAGGCAGCCTGTAAACAGCCGTTTCATGGGCGTAACGAAGCGAGGCCAGCTGAGAGCAATACCTGTCGCCAGATGGGGCCTCGCCGAGCTTGGATGGAGTTGAATTGCCCGCTGTGTTCCCAAATGCTGTCGCGCAAATCAAAGGACGGAGCTTGCAAGTCGACTTGATTGTCAATCTCACCCCTCACAAAATGCTCCCCGTACTCCGCCGCCCCCAGCGCCCGGCTTCTTGCTTCGGCAACATGGGAATAAATCTCATATGTGTCCCGAGGAAAACAAAGCCTTGTGCCCAGCAAGGGAGGACCTCGAAACCATTGCCGGAAGACAGGATGAAAAGTCCAGCCAAGGTCGGGCTTCAGATCTTGATTTGCACGCCAAGTTAACCGCCCCGACTCAAGCGCGTAGTCAAGCCGGTTGTGAAAGTTGAATGTTGCGGGAACCCCCTGTAGACCGGGTGCAACGGCAGACGCCATGCCTGCAAAGTAAGGCCGGCGGGTGGCGGGATAATCGGCGTAGGCCTCGGGCGTGTCCGTCGTCATGAAGTTCTCGATGTTCTCCGGCCCCGCGGCGTCGTAGGCGTGGGCCACGGTGGCCGCCTGCATGGCCATGTACGCGGCGACCAACGGCCGCGGCGACGCCTGGCTGTGCTGCCGCAGGGCCTCGCTGGCGACCACGTTGCCCATGCTGTGCGCGAGCAGCCGCACGCGCCCGGGATGCCGGGCGTCCAGGTCCGCCAGCAGGCCCCGCAGCGCGGCCGCGGAGTGCCACGCGCGCCGTTCGCTGCGGTCATAGTTCTGCGGATCCAACGCGCCGCGGAGGACGCCCTCCTCGAGGTTGATCCAGTCGGTGGGCCAGCTGAACAGGACGAAGCGTCCCCGGTAGCCCTGCCACCACAGGCGCTTGCGGGCTGTGGCGGCAAAGGCGCGGCGCTCCCACGGCTGCATGCGCCAGCCATGCACGAAGACGATGCAATCCCCGGGATCCTGTGCGCTGGAGGGGCCGGCTCCGCTGTCGGCAGTCCTGGTCGCGCGACGCGGCACCTGGTTCCAGGCCCGGTCGGTGACGTCGCCGGCCGTGAAGTGCTCGAAGTGCTCACGGCCCGGTCGCAGGCGGAGATGCACGGGCGGCGACAACGCCACCAAGTTCGTCCGGCTCTCGGCCAGCAGCTCGAGTTCGAGCCAGAGCCGGGCGGCGCCCGGGGACACGCCCTCAAAGAGCAGCCCGTTCGTCGTCCGCGGCCCGGACAGCCCCGACCAGTGGTTGGATGAGAAGACGTGGCGGTTCGTCCGCGACAGCGTGGCCAGGGCGTTCTGCCATCCACCGGCCAGCTGTGTGGCCGCCGTGGCTGCGTTGGTGAGGTAGCCGGCCCCGCCCTGGGTCTGGATGTTGCGGAAGACGCGGAGGGCGGCGTTGGTGGACTCCAGGCACAGGGCCAGCCGCAGGGAGCCGTTCTTCAGCGACCGCCACGGCAGCCCGTCCAGCTTCAGGTTCAGCCGGCAGAAATCTTCCAGGTCGCGGGCGCAGTGGATCATCGCGTTGGCGGAATCCGGCGCCGTAGCCTCTGGATCGGCATCCTGCGCCGCGTCGTCATTCCCCTGGTCGGCATCGTCGTTCAGCCAGAAGTCGAGCGGGCTGGTCTCGCTGGTCTCGTCGCCGGACTGGAACTCAATCGCCATGTCGCGATCCGCGTCCACGCCGAGCTTCAGCGCCGGCACATGGAGCCAAGCCGTCCGGTTGGTGGTGCCCGTCGTCATGGTCCTGCCGATGCCCAGCAGCCCCTCCGGATCATCCACGTAGGACAGGGGCGGAAACTCCCCGTGAGCGATGGTCGCTTCGTAATTGATCACCGTGCCGGGCGACAGGGCGGCCCGCGGCACGACGCGCACGGGATAGCTTTGCCCGGCGGCAAAGTGCAGCAGCCACCGGCCGCCAAGGACGGCCCCGGATTCCGAATCGAGGTCGCCGATCAGCAAGGCCGCGTCCACGGCACCGGCGGAGCGGAAGTGAGCCTCGATGGAGGCCTGGACCGCCGACATGGCGGCGCGCAAGGCGCCTTCCGAAGCGACCCCGTAGAGGGCCAGCCTCGAGGCCACGAAGTCCGATACCCCGTCGTTGTCGCTGTCCGCGGCGTGTGGCGAGAGCCCGTACCGCTGCTCGTCCCACGCCGACAGTCCGTCGCGGTCGGAGTCCTCGTACCACGGGTCGGGCCGGTCGGGATTCATCCCGTTCCGCACTTCAAAGGCGTCGCCCAGACGGTCGCCGTCCGAATCGTAGTCGGGCACGGGCAGCGTGGTGGCCGCATCCCGGATCAGCATCTGCGCGCGCCAGAACTGGTTGGACCGGATGTCGGGTGAGAACTGGGGCTGCGTCAGGTCGAGCCGCACGCCCAGCGTTTCCCAGCCTTCGCTCAGGCCGTCCGCCAAGGCCGTGACCTCGACGTTGGTGGCGAGCTGGCCCGGCGCAAAGTGGACGTTGTTGAGGGGGTTGGCGGCGTGGTCCGCGCCGGGCGTGGCGACGCCGTCGGCCCACCAGACCACGCCGAGACCCGGATCGCCCGCGTAGACCCCCGGCCGGCTCAGGCGGAACCGGGCCCGTGGGCCGCCCTCGACCGCGATGCGTTCGAGCACCTCGAGCCGTACGATCTTGTCCGCGCTGAGGAAGAAGAGGTTCGCCGCCGCCCCGCCCATCACGAGGGGGACGTTCAACGTGATGCCGGAGAGTGTCTGGCCGGCCACAGAGTGGACGAATATCGTCGCCTCGCTGGAGTTTGCCGCAAACACCGCCTGGCCGGCCGAAGTGACGTCGCCGGAAAGCACCACCCGGCCGGGCGGGGGCGGGCTGCCATTGCCCATCTTCAGCGCCATCGCGGCTTCGAGGCGCAGCAGCGCGGACCCGGTGCGGGTCAGCACCACCTTGGCCGGCACATCATGCGTGGTGCGCACCGCGCCGTTGGTGAACCTACCGTAGGCGGCCGTAACCTTTTCCGCGCGCCATGCATAAGCTGCCGGCTCGTTGTCATCCAGCCGGATGACCGCCTGGTTGCCGGGGCCGATTTGATGGTCCAGCGACCCGCGTAGCACGAAGACCACCGTCTCCATCGGCTCAGCCTCGGCATCCTCATTGGGGATGACGGCCACGGTGGCCTCATTCTGCCCGGCGCTGAGCAGGATGGCATGATTGGTGAAGGAGTAGTCCGCCCCGGGCGTCGCCGTCCCCGCGACGTCGAGATGAACCCAGAGCGGATCCGGCCAGTTGCCCGTGCGGACGATCCGGAGCTGCCCCGGATTGCGGCCCTGTTCGCGGGCATCGGCATCCGAGGCGAAAAGTTCGACCCGGGGAAGCTGGCTTTCGATCAGCTCCACCGAGGCCGCTGAAAGCCCGGGCTCGATGACGTAGCCGGCGGCCAGCCGGAGCGTGACAGTGATCGTCTCGTGGCCTTCCACCAGGCTGTCCGCCTTCGGCGTGATCGGTAGCCGGACAAAGGCTTCGCCGGCCGGGATGGTGACCGTGGCCGGCAAGGCCGCGTAGTCCGTGCCCGCAACCGCGCTGCCGGAGACGGTGAACTGCAGGACGAGGGAGTTGGATGTCGCCCCGGAACGCACAAAGGTCAGCTCGCCCGGCCCGGCCACACTGCCCGGGTTGGCAGCGGGCTCTTTGGCACGGGGTACCGTTGCGATCACGCTGACGACCGGTGGCTCGGTGTCCCTGAGCGGCACCACGGCCTGGCGGCCGTCCCCGGTGAAGCGGCTGGCGTTGGTCAGGCCCAACGTGACTTCAAGCGGGTAGGTCGCCGGCTGCGTGTCATTGACCGCAGCGACCGAGATGGCGGCCTGCCGCGCGCCGGCTGGAATTGAAATGGCGGAACCGGAGGGCGTCAGCGTGAACTCCGTGCCGGCCGTGGCGCTGCCGCCGACATGATACTGGACCACGACGCCGCCGGCGGGCGCGGGTTCAGGCAGCAGCAGCATGATCTCGCCTGGAGGACCGCCCTCGACGGCCAGCGGGCGTGAGGCGTACGCCGTGATGCGTAGGTGGCGCTCCGCGTCCACCGCGTCGGGGATGCCATTGGCATTGTGGTCCTCTTCGGCGTCACCGAGGCCGTCGCCGTCCGTATCGAACCTCAGCCGGTCGGTCTTCGTGACGAGGGCCTCCGCGCCGTCGGACAAGCCGTCGCCATCCGAATCCACCCCGCTGGCGGCCAGCCAAAAGCCGCTCTTCAGGTCGTATCCAGGCACGGAAAAATTGGTCTGCCCGGGATGGCCTTCGATCACCTTTGCCCAGGCCAGCGCGGAATCCACGCGGGGCTTCCAGTAAATCTCGTAGGGATGTCCGGCCACGAACTCGCGCAGCTGAAGGGAAACTCCGCCGCCCGCGCCGAAAACGTTCGTGAACTTGAGGCCTGGCGGGGGCGGGGGCGTGCTCGGAACCAGCGGACCGCCCGTGTCGGCATGGGTGGCATCCCCGTTGACCGGACCTCCCGGCGGCCAGGGAAAGCCGGGTCGCAGTGGCGGCGGTGGCGGCCAAGGCCGGGGCTCCGACTGCGGAATCTCGATCTCGAAGACCGGCTCCTGCGCGAGCAGGGCCAGTCCGGCCGGGAAACCTGCCAGAGCCGGCAGGAGTTTTCCCTGCGAAGGCTTCATGAGGTGTCCGATTTTCCGGTGAGTGCGGGCGCTTTTCCTCCACCAAGAATCGCCCGCCGCACCGTCGTAAGCAAACCTGCCTACGAGCATCAGTGTCAAATTTCGACCGCTTGCCCCGCTTTCAGCAGGACCACCCATCCAGGGCGGCGGCCGGTCCCGCCCTGGTCTGTTCGGTCACAACTTCCCCCGGCTTCGTCGGGATGATTCTCGGGCGTGATCCAGGACCTTCTCCAAACGCCAGGGTCTTTGCCGGCAAACGTCGTCCAGTCGGCGGAGCAGCTTCCTGCGCGGACGCGGCGGCCGAACGTCAAAGACCGCCGACGCCGCGCGCTGCCCGGTCCGCGGGCGTGCAGACGACGATCTCCGGGCAGCCCGCCCCGCGCGCGAGCGTGATCGTCATCAACGCGGTGGAAACGAGCGGCGCCGTGCCGCAGGGGATGAAGGGGCCGACGCGGCCGAAGGGGTCGAACTTCGGCCGTTAAAGCGCGCCGTGAACTCCGCCAGCCCGGCGTCGCCGCGCGCCGCCACGGCATCCACGATTTCGCGGGTCCGCTGCTCGATGCCGGGATCAAAGAGGCTGGAGTCCCGGACCAGCGCGGCCCCGGCCCCGGCAAACCCGTCGTCCGACTGGCGGAGCAGATTCATCAGGCTGCCACGCTGGGAAGGGGTGGCGGCGAAGTCAAAAGCGGTCGGCCCGCCCCGCCGCGCCTTAGTTCCGGAACACGAACTCCTTTGCGTTCACCAGCGCCCAGAGCAGGTCCTCCAGCCCCGCTCTGCGGTCGGCGTCGGCTTCGAGACGTGCGGTGAAGAGGCCAAGTTCTCCCGGCGTCGGCGGACGGCTGAGCGCGGCCCAGAACAGACCGTCCACCATCGCGGCCGGCGACGTGTCCGCCGCCAGCAGGGTGCCGAGCCGGTTGCCGGACTGAGTCAGGAGGTCGTGCAGCAAGGGGCCACTGAGGAGCTGGAGGGCCTGGGGCAGCGTCGTCTCGTTCGAGCGCTCGCTCTCGGAGCAGACGAGCCGCGGAGGCTTGCCGAAGGAGGCCATGAACTTCTCCTCCGGCCCGCGCAGCGGCTTGTAGTGCCGCCGGCCCTCGATGAGCTGCGCCGCACGGACCGCGTCGGCCTGCCCCTTGAACTTGAGCGTCGCGCCCGCCGCCCGGGCCTGCGAGTCGAGCAACTGCTCCGCGCCCAGCCGCCGCGGCCGGACCCAGGCGTAGTTCAGCTCGTCGTCCTCCGCGCCGGGCGCCGGCTCGGACGCGAGCTGGTACGTGCGCGAGTTCATCACGAGGCGGACGACGCGCCGCAGGTCGAAGCCGCTGCTGGCCAGCTCGTCCGCGAGCGCGTCGAGCAGCGCGGGATGCGACGCCGGATTGCTGGCGCGGAAGTCGTCCACGGGGTCCACCAGCCCGCGGCCCATGAGGTGGTACCAGATGCGGTTGGCCTGCATCCGCGCGAACCACGGGTTGTCCGGCCGCGTCACCCAGTCCGCCAGCGCGTCGAGCTCGTCGTGCGCGTCATCCGTCGCGGGCGGCGCGGCCTCGCCGAGGAAGCGCGGCGTGGCGGGCCGGCCGGTGCGCGGGTTTGTCCATGTCACGCCGTTCGTGAGGAAGACGACCTGGTCTCCCTTGAACTCGAGCTTGTCGTTCTCGTCGGTCCGCTTGTTCTCGAGGATCTGGTACTCCACGCGCGCGAAGACGGCCGTCCAGTCGTGGTAGTCGTCCTGCGTCCAGCGGTCGAAGGGATGGTTGTGGCACTGGGCGCAGTTCATGCGGGTGCCGAGGAAGAGCTGCGCCGTGTTCTCGGAACGGGCCACGGCGTTGCGGTTTGCGCGGTACCAGTTGGCGGGCGCGTTGGTGTACGTGCTGCCCTTGCCGGCGATCAGCCCGCGCGCGAACTCGTCCAGCGGCCGGTTCGCCGCGAGGCTGTCGCGAATCCATGTGTGGAAGACGCGCATGCCGTTCGTGTCGAGCTGGCGTTCCTCGAGGCGCAGGAGATCGGCCCACTTGAGCGCCCAGAAGTCGGCGAACTCCGGCCGCTCCAGCAGATCGTTCACGAGCCGGACGCGCCTGTCGGGCGCAGGGTCGGCGGCGAAGGCCCGCGCCTCCGCGGCCGTGGGGATCATCCCCAGCAGGTCCAGGTGCGCGCGGCGGAGGAACACCTCGTCCGGCGCGGGGGCGGCGGGCGTGAGGGCGAGGCTGCGGAGCTTCGCGAAGACGTGCGTGTCCACGAGGTTGTTCGTCGGCACGGGCCGCCAGCGCCAGCCGGGCCGGGCTGGGACGAACGCCAGCCGCACCGGCTCCTGACGGTCAAGATAGCGCACGAGCACCGTCGTCTCGCCCGGCCGCTGGCTCGTGACCTCGCCGTCCGGTGCGACGGCGACGAGCAGGTTCGACGGCTCGTACACCGCGAGGTCCGTCACATCGCGGCGGGTGCCGTCGGCGAAGACGGCCGTGGCGCGCAGGCGCGTCTCCCGGCGGGGCGCGTCGAGGATCTGTTCGCGCGGCGTGACCTCGAGCCGGGCGAGCGCGGCGGCGTTTGTGCCGTCGTCGGCCGCGCCGGCGGCGATCCAGCGGGCCAGCACGGCGTGCGCCTCGCTGTCCGCCGTGAACCGCTGCCCACCCTGGTGGGCGACGGCGGCCGTGGCCTTGAGCAGGATCAGGCTGTTCGCCGGGTCCAGCGGGTCAATGCGCCGGCCGGCCTGCTCGCGGGAGAGCGCGATCCAGTCGAGGTCGGGATCCTGGCCGCGGAGCGAGAGCTTGAAGCCGCCCTTGCCGTTGGCGTTGCCGTGGCACGCGCCGGCGTTGCAGCCGGACTTCGAGAGCCATGCCATCACGTCGTGACGGAAGGAGAGGGGCCCATCCGCCCCGCGTGCGGCCGGCAGCGGGACGAGCAGCGCGAGGAAGAGGGCGGCGGCGGAACGCACGGTCGGGAGGATTTTCGTGGAGTGTGGGGCCGGGCGGCGGAGAATCCAATGCCCAAGCGCCGGGCGCTGAAGGAACTCCCGGGCCGGGGCCGCCGCCCAGTTGCCACCCCGCCGTTTCATGCTCCCTTGCCGCCGCATGACGCAATCCGGGGCCTGCCCCACGAGACACCTGCTGGACACGCTGCGCGACCTGGAGCACCGCGCGGCCGGTGAGCGCCTAACGCTCGCGCATTTCGTGGACCGCGTGGGGCCGGCGAGCTTCTCGTTGGTAAGCCTGAGCCTCTGCGTTCCGTTCCTGCAGCCGGTTTCGGTGGGTCCGCTGGCCACGGCCGGCGGGCTGACGTTTGCGCTTCTGGGATGGCAGCTTCTGAAGCGGGAGCCGGTGCTGCGGCTTCCGGCGCAGGTGAGCGGCCTGGCGCCGGGGGTGACGGGCTGGCGCTCGATCGCGCGCGTGCTGGCCTGGCTGGTGAGTTTTTGCGCCCGCTTCAGCCGCCGCCGGCTTGAGCACTGGACCGAGGGAGAGCGGGGGGACCGTTGGACCGGCGGGCTGATCCTCATCGGCGGGCTGCTGATGGCCGTGCCGTTTATCGCCGTGCCGCTGAACAACACTTTCCCGGCGCTGGTGATCGCCTTTGCCGCGCTGGCGCGGCTGTTCCGCGACGGCGCGCTGCTCTTGGTCTCGGCCTTTTGGCTGAAGGTGTCGGTGATCTACTTCGCCCTGGTCACGTGGGCGGCGTTCACGCTGGGCGGTGCGGGCTGGGAGCGCCTGCAGGCGTGGTGGGCGGGCGCCGGGACGTAGGCCGCCCGGCTCCGGCCTCACCGCCCCGCCACCAGCTTCATCACGTCCGTCGAGCTGAGCGTGGCGGCGCGGCGTTGGATCTCGGGCAGGTATTTTTGCTGCAGCGTCCGGCCTTCGCCGAGCAGGCCGCTGAAGGATTCCCTGAGCTGCTCCGTGCTGAGCCGGCGCCCGCCCGCGTAGTAGCGGCGTGCGACCTGACCCAGAGCATACGTCGTGGCGAAGGACATCAGCGAGCTGGCCGCCTGCCCGCCCACGGCGCGGCCCACGCCGCCCGCCACCTTGCCGAGCAACCCGCGCGAGAGGCGAACGAGGTAGCCCTCGACCGCCTGCGAGGCGAGACCCACGCCGGCCGCGGCGAGGAACTCCTTGATGTGCCCGCGGTCCAGCTCGTGGCCGTGGGCTTTGCCGACCGCGTACACGAGCTTCATCTGGAGCGCGAGGATGGCCACGGTGGAGAGCGACTGCGGCAGCAGCTCGAGCGCGCCGTTGAGGATCGAGTAGTTGAGGATCGTCTGGTCCAGCGCGGCGTCGGCGGGCGGCGAAGGGGCTGCCACGGGGGTGATCTCCCGGAGCATGGGTGGCAGCGCGCTGACGGGCGCGAAGGCGACGGCCTCCGTGTCGGCGGCGGCCTTGCGGGCCACCTCGGGATCAAGGCCCAGCAGACCGCGCAAGGTCTCGAGGAAGGACTTCTCGGCGTCCGCCAGCCGGTCGTCCGCCTCGCACACGCCCACGGCCATCTCGTAGGCGAGCTGGCGCGTCTCCGGGTCCGCGAGCGGCTGCACGGCCTGCGCGAGCGGCACACGCTGGAGCAGGGCGTCCTGGTAGAGCAGCGGGAGGCTGGCGCCCGCCGCGGGCAGCGACGCCACCACGCGCTTCACCGCGGCCCGCTCGGCGTCGTTCTTGGAACCGTCGGCAAAGGCGGCGAGGAGGCAGACGGTGGCGATGGCGCGTTCTTCTTCGGTCGTCATGGTCGGCAAGGTAGTCGCGGGGCAGCACCCGTCCAACACGCGCATGGTTGCGGGAACTCGCGGGCGGTTTGCAGGCGGCGGAATCAAGGCCAGTTTCCGGCCATGAAGGGCAATCCCGGCAAATCGATCCTGGCCTACGGCGCGTTCCTCATCCTGGCCGGCGTGGCGGGCTTCCTCTCCAACCCGGAAAAGGCAAAGACGGCGCTGATGTCCGGCGGACTTTTTGGCGCGCTGTCGCTGCTGTGGGGTTGGCTGGCCGTGCAGGGACGCCGCTGGGCGGTCTGGGCGGCGCTTGTAACGGCCGGCCTGCTGACGCTGACCTTTGCGTGGCGCGCCACCGTGGGCTGGCGGCAGGTGGCCGCCGGCAACGAGGACAAGCTCTTCGCCGCCGTCCTGATCTCCACGATGCTCGCCGCCTCGTTGGCGCTGCTGCCGCGCCTGGTGACGGGACTGCGGCGTGGGGCGGCGGCGTGAGGCGAACCTCCAAGGCCGGCGCTCCGGTACAAGGCTCACTCCAGCTCGATCCGCCCCCAGTCCTCCGGCCGGCCCTGGATGCCGGAGCGCGGGGCCCAGGCGAGGCGGCTCTCGCCGATGTTCTCGCCCGGCCGCGCATCCGGCTTGTCGCCGTCGTAGATCAGCGCGTTGAAGCCGAGGCGGTGCGGCGACTTCCCGCGGCCGGCCACCAGTTCCAGCGGAACCGCGGCGCGGATCACGTAGCCGTCCGCCGTGCGCGCGGACGCGACGCGGAAGCCCGGCGCAGTCTGCTCCACCGGGCCCTGAGCCGCGTCCGCATCGCGCGCGGCCCGCACACGGCCCGCACTGTCCGAAGGGAAGATGCCGACCTTGAAGCAGCCCGTGGTGTCCTCGGCTCCGGCGGCGGGATCGAGGCACAGCTCCACGGAGTCGCTGCGCCAGTGGCCCTTGATGTCGTCGGGCGCGATGTTCGTGACCACCACGTCGTCGCGCACGGCGACCTGGATGAAGAGCGTTCGCCCGTCGTGCAGGAGACGTACGTCACCCGAGCTGTCGGCGGCGTCCGCCACGCGGCCCTGCCAGAGGTGGTTCGTGCCGATGTTCAGCAACGCGGCGCGCTCCCAGCCCGCGGCATCGTCAAGCGACGGCGTGAGGCTGGTGCGCGGCACGCGGGCGAAAGGCACGGGATGCAGGCGGGCCTTCGCGGGCATGGCCAACGGGGTGTCGCCTTCGGTCAAGGTGGCCGTGGCCTCCGCGTCGGCGGGCAGACCGGCGGGCGGGCGGACCTGCACGGTGATGCGCTGCGGGGCATCGCCGGCGAGGCGGACTTCCGGACGCGGCACGCGGGCTTCCCAGCCCTCGGGCAGCGCGAGCTTAAGCGTGCCGCGCGCCGGTGCACCGCCGCCGAGGGCTTCGAGCGCGACATCACTCCATTCCCCGGCGATCACCGGCACGTCCGCCAGAAAACCCTCGGCCAGCCGGGCAATGTCCTGCTCCGCCGCCCAGCCGCGGAACCATGCGATGGCCGGCCGCGGAACGAATTCCAGCCGCGCGCCGTCCACCGGCGGGCCCATGAACAAGCTCACCGGCCGCGCGTCCGTCGCCGCGGGCAGGCCGGCGAAGAGGTCCGCTTCCTGCGCGGCGGGCGTCACCACGCTCCTCACCAGCGCGAAGGTCTGCGGCCGGCGCAGCCACGGCGATCCGGCGAAGTTGCCGAACGCCTGCGAGCGGTGGTGCGACAGCGCCGTGGCCGCGATGTCGGCCGGCGTGCGGCCCCCGATCAGCGGCTCCGTCGTGACGAGCGTGGCGACGTGTTCGCCCGCTGCGCCGCCGTAGTAGAGCTTCTTCGCCTGCCACACGCCGAGGCCTTCCTCCGCGAGGTGCTCGGGGAAACGCGCCGGATCGGCCGCGGCGCCGAAGGCTTCCGTGGCGAGGATGCCGGCCGCCTGATGGTGGCCGTGCTGCCCGGGGTTCGGCGCGGGGTTCATCGTGACGATCACCTCGGGGCGGAGGCTGCGGATGATCCGCACGAGCCGGCCGAGCGCGGCCTCCCGGTCCCATTTCCGCAGCGTGGCGGCGAGGCTCTCGGTGTAGAAGAAATCCCGCTGGTCGAGGAAGAAGACGTGACGTACGCCCAGTTCGCGGAGGCATTCACGCAGCTCGACCTCGCGCAGGAGGCCCAATGCGGGGCCGAGCTGCGTTCCGACCATGTTGCCGCCGCCCTCGCCGCGCGTGCAGTAGGCATGCGCGACCACCCGGCCCTCGCCGCGGGCGTAGCGGGCGAGCGTGGCGGCCATGCCCGTCTCGTCGTCGGGATGTGCGAAGACGCCGAGGAGGTCGGTCTTCAGGAGGGCCGCGCCCTGGGGCGGCTCGGCGGCGGGGACGGACATCGTGAGGGCCAGCCAAGCGGCCAGCGCGAGCGGGGCTTTCACGCGGGAACCGTGGCGCCGCGCGGCCCGGAGATGTCGAGGTCGGAGTTGCGCCGCGGCGAACGAGGCAAAGCGCGGGGTCAAGGCTGTCCCGTGGCGGCGGCGCCACGACGTCCCACGGCTGCGGGATGTCCGTGGCCCCCGCCGGATTCCCTTTTGCCGCCGCCACCGCCTCGCCCCAAGGTGGCGGCCATGCGAAACGCGCTGCGCGTGGCCGCGCTGCTGGTTTTTGTGATCGGCGCCGGCTTCTGGTTCTTCGGCGGGCCGAACCTCGGCTGGACGCGGAACAGCGTGCCGGTGACCGAGAAGGATCCCGTCACGGAGCTCGAGGTGACGCGCTGGGAGAAGCGCTTCGTGCCCGGCGTCGACTTCCTGGCGGGCGTGCTGGCCGGCAGCGCCGCGCTGGCGGGCGCGTCCTTCCTCTTCCGCCGCCCGGC
>JBJXFY010000403.1:0-2921 GCA_046155815.1 Limisphaerales bacterium
GACTCGAGGTCCGGCTCGCTCTCAAGGGCGGCGGTTGCGAAAACGTCGGGGCCCAGTATTCGCTGCCGGATGAAGGCCTGCACGCGAACCGCGACCTCGACGGTTGCCGCAAATCGATCCTCGACGCCGTGCTCCAGGCCCAGGGGAGGGGCTGCGGCCCCGGCATCCTCGGCGTCTGCATCGGCGGCGACCGCGCCACGGGCTACGAATGGTCCAAGACGCAGTTCCTCCGCCCGCTGGACGACGTGAACCCCGTGCCCGAGCTGGCCGCGCTCGAGCAGGAGATCGTGAAGACGGCCAACGACCTCGGCATCGGCCCGATGGGCTTCGGGGGGAAGACGACGCTGCTGGGATGCAAGACCTGCGCCGTGAACCGCCTGCCGGCCTCGTACTTCGTCAGCGTGAGCTACATGTGCTGGGCCTTCCGAAGGCACGGGGTGACACTCAATCAGGACGGGACGATCGGGGGGTGGCTGTACTGATCCGCCCGACTCTCATGCGCCACTCCCGGTCTCTACTCTTCATGGTCATGGCCGTGGCGCTGACGGCGTTGTCCTGCCGGTACCCCAATGAGTTCAAGAACTCACCCGGCGATGCTCCGCACGCCGTCCTGAGCGGGACGGCCTACCCCAAGGCCGGGACAATCTTCGCCACCCACATCAACGGCCAGCCAACTTCGTTCTGGCGTTCCAGCAATGTCTTTCGTGTGCCGGCCGGTACCAATGCCGTGTGGACGGCCTACTCGGACCGCAAGGAGACGCTCGGCTATGACGCGGCGGAGTTTGTCGCCGAGTCCGGACGCGAGTATGTCCTGGTGCGCAAGCGGGAGTCCTCTTTGGCTTCACCGCTCACGGCCGTGCCGCATCCTACCACGGCCGAGGCGTGGATCATCCACGACCAGCGCGACCGGATGGTCATCCATCAGATGACTACGGATGGACCGGGCTTGGTTGTGGCGACAGCGCCCAAGCAGGCTTTCGCCTGGGGCAAGGCGTCGGCAGAGGAGGCGCTTGCGGAGTATCGCCTGAAGCCTCAGTGACTTGGCGTACGCATTTTGTGCAAGGAATGCTCAAATCACGATGAAGACCCTGTCCGAGCTCGAAGAAGAGGTCCGACGGCCACCGCGTTCTGACAAGGAGGCGCTCCTGGGCCGGTTGGAGGACCTCCTCGAAGACGAGCTCGATTTCACCGACGAATTCAATGCCCGCATCGCGGAGTCCAAGGCGGACATGGCCGCTGGCCATTTTTCGTTCGATGCAGACATGAGCTCGTGGTCCGGGCGCGGGACCGCGACGCTAATCTACACGCCCGGCTACGACGCCGAATTCTGGACATTGCCCGCCGGGTTGCAGGCACCCATCGAACCCAAGCTGGACGAGCTGGGAGGTCGGCTGCGCGAGTTACCGGATCATCGGCTCAGGAATTCCCCAGACTATCGGCTGCGGGTAGGTGACCACCGGATCATCTACAGCTTCGACCTGGGGAAGAGCCTGGTGTTTCCGTTTTCGCTGGGGCGTCGCAGCCAGGCTTATCGGTGAATCCGGGCACTTCTCTCTCATGACTCATCTCACCACCCCCATTTCCGAGTCCCAAGTCCGCGCGCTGCGGGTTGGCGACGAGGTTGCCCTCACCGGCGTCGTCTTCACGGGCCGGGACGCCGTCCACAAGTACCTGTACGAGGGCGGCGCGCTCCCGGAGGGCGTGAGCCTGCGCGACGGCGTGATCTACCATTGCGGCCCCGTGGTGCTGAAGGACGCGGCTGGCCAGTGGCAGGTCATGGCCGCCGGCCCCACCACCAGCACGCGGGAGGAGCCGTACCAGCACCAGATCATCCGCGAGCACGGCGTGCGCGCGGTGATCGGCAAGGGCGGCATGGGCGAGCGCACGCGGCAGGCCTGCCACGCGCACGGCTGCGTGTACCTGCACGCCGTGGGCGGCGCCGCGCAGGTGCTGGCCGAGTGCGTGAAGCGCGTCCGCAACGTGCATTTTCTGGAGCAGTTCGGGTCGCCCGAGGCCATCTGGGAGCTGGAGGTGGAGAACTTCCCGGCCGTGGTCACGATTGACGCCCACGGCCGCTCGCTCCACGCGGAGGTCCAGGCCGCCAGTGAGGCCGCCCTTGCCCGGCACCTGCCGCCGGCGAGTCACTGAGCAGGAATCCGCAGATGGCGGAGATGGACGCAGATAAGACATCCCAGGCACGCTTGCGGCGCGATGGTCGTCCCGTGAGAGGATGAAAGGTTTCGTGTCACCCTGCCTGTTCCCAATCTGCGTCCATCGGCGTCATCTGCGGATGGTCACTGAATCCTGACTCATGCGCCCGCTTGTCATCGCCACGCGCAACGCGCACAAGGCGGAGGAAATCCGCGCCGTGCTGGGCGGAGGCTTCCGCTACGTCACGCTGCGCGACCTGCCGGGCGCGCCGGAAGTGGCGGAGGACGGCCGGACCTTTGCGGACAACGCGCGGCTCAAGGCCGCCGGCCTGGCCGCGTGGCTGCGCTGCCGGCCGGACGCCGGCCCGGAAGCCTGGGTGCTGGCGGATGATTCCGGGCTGGAAGTGGACGCCCTCGGCGGCGCGCCGGGCGTGAAGTCCGCACGCTTCGCGGCCGACGAACTGGGCGTGCCCGGCAACGCCCCGGATGCGGCGAACAACGCGAAGCTCCTGCGCCTGCTGGCGGACGCGCCCGCGGCCCGGCGCAACGCGCGCTTCCGCTGTGCGCTGGCGCTGACCGGCGACGGCGTGGACCGCGTCTTCGAGGGCGCGTGCGAGGGCCGCATCGGCTTCGCGCCGCGCGGTGCGCACGGCTTCGGCTACGACCCGCTGTTCCTGCCGGACGACGCGGGCGGGGAGAAGACGTTTGCGGAGCTGGGCGAGGCGGAGAAGAACCGGATCAGCCACCGTGCCCGGGCGCTGGCGCGGTTGA
>JBJXFY010000427.1:0-4320 GCA_046155815.1 Limisphaerales bacterium
TCAGCTACGGGCTGGGGCCGCAGCTCAAGGCGGCCTTCGAGCAGATCTTCGCCGCGCCGTTCCTGGTCAAGCTCCTGCTTGCCGAGGCCGGCCCCGCGCCCGCGCAGGACGTGCTCGTGCGGCTGGCCTACGACGGGACGTTCCACCTCCAGCACGGCGGCGTGCTCGTGGCCGCGGACGATGCGGATGCGGAGGCCGCCGCGCAGGACTGGCTGGCGAAGCAGGCGCTGGAAAACCTCCCGCCCGCCGAGGCAGCGCACCGCCTGCTGGAATGCTGGTGGTGCCTGCGCGAGAAGCAGCCCCCCGGCACTCCCGCCGCCGCCGAAGGCTGGCGCAAGGCGGCGGAGGGAAAAGTGATCGAGGCGGCGGTGGTGGAACGGGGGAATGGCCGCAATGCCTATCGTCCGCTGGTGATGACTTGAATCCATGGCCGTCCCGGACTTCCAGAGCCTCATGCGCCCGCTGCTGGAATTCATCAGCGACGGCAAAGAGCACACGATGATGGAGTGCAAGGAGGCCATCGCCGGCCTGCTTGGCTTGTCCAAGGAGGACCAGGCGGAGGTTTTGCCCAGCGGACGCCAGACAGTCCTGCTTAACAGGCTGCACTGGGCAAAATCTCACTTCCGGATGGCCGGCTTGTTGGAAAGCGCTGTCCGAGGCGTCTTCCGCATCACGGATCGAGGCCGGGCTGTGCTGAAGCTGCACCCCGATCGCATAGATCTCCGTGTGCTACGCCAACAGCCTGGTTACGAAGAAGCAAGGGGACCGCGGAAAGGCAAACCGGCCAAGGCTGCCGAAACTGCAGACGAAGAACCCTCCCTGACCCCCGAGGAAGCCATCGAGGAAGCACACCAAAAACTGCGCGCCGGCCTCGCCGACGAGCTGCTCGCGCGGCTCAAGGCCGCGTCACCGGCTTTCTTCGAGCGCGTCGTGGTGGAACTGCTGGTCCGCATGGGCTATGGCGGCAGCCGGCGCGATGCTGGCGAGGCGATCGGCAAGAGCGGCGACGAAGGGATTGATGGGATCATCAAGGAAGACCGGCTGGGGTTGGATACGATCTACCTCCAGGCCAAGCGGTGGGAGAACACGGTCGGGCGTCCGGAAATCCAGAAGTTCGCCGGCGCGCTTCAGGGCTTCCGGGCACGGAAGGGAATCTTCATGACGACCGCCGACTTTTCCGGTGAGGCCCGTGAGTATGCCGGGCGCATTGATTCCAAGATCGTGCTGATTGATGGCCGGCAGCTTTGCAGCCTGATGCTCGATTTCGGCATCGGCGTCTCCGCCGTGGCCGCCTACGAAGTGAAGAAAGTGGACAATGACTACTTCGACGAAGCGTCCTGAGGTCATTTTCCTTCGCGGCCTTGGCGGACTTTGCGCGAAACCTCTCCTCCCATGACCCGGATCGTCGGCCTCGAGACGGAGTACGGCTGCCTGGCGGACGACCCGTCGGGGCCGGCGGGCGTGGTGGGCGCGGTGCGCAACTGGTTCTTCGACCACCACCGCCACGGCCTGCCCGACGTGTTCCAGCGCGACTGGGACGAGCCGCCCGGCAACGGCGGCTTCCTCTTCAACGGCGGCCGGGCCTACGTGGACATGGGCCACCTCGAGTACTGCACGCCCGAGTGCCTCACGCTGCGCGACCTGCTGCGCTACGACCGCGCCGGCGACGCCTTGGTGCACGAGGCCCTGCGCGACCTCGGCCTCGAGCGCCGGGCCGGATTCATCCGCAACAACATTGACCACTACTCGGGGGCGACTTTCGGCTGCCACGAGAACTACCTCGTGCGCCGCACCGCGCCGCTCACGGAGGAGAACGTCCTCTCGCTGCTCGGCTTCCTCACGCTGCGCGTGCTCTACACCGGCGCGGGGCGCGTCGGCTGCTCGCTCGGCGCGGAGAGCCGCGGCGACCTCCGGCGCACGGGGGCGGACCCGCATTTCCAGCTCTGCCAGCGCGCGGACTACATCAACAATGAGCTGTTCGAGTGGGTGCAGTTCAACCGCGCCATCATCAACACCCGCGACGAGCCGCTGGCCGACGCCCGCCTCTTCCGCCGCCTGCACCTGCTGCACGGTGACGCCAGCGTGCTGCCCGCCACGCTCGCCCTGAAGTGCGGCACCACCGCGCTCGCGCTCGACCTGCTGGAGATTGACCGCCTGCCGAAGGTCTTCCTCGGGGACGCGGTCACCACCTTCCGCGCGCTCTCGCACCAGCCGGACGGCCCGTGGGAGGTGCCGCTGGCCGACGGCACCACGGCGGACGCGCTCGAGCTGCTCGCCCGCTACCATGAGGCGGCGCGTGCCGAGTTCCGCGGCCGTGACGCCGAGACGGACGCGCTGCTCGAGCTGTGGGGCGAAACGCTCGCCGCGCTGGCGAAGGAGCCGGAGGCGCTGGTGGGCCGCGTGGACTGGGTGACGAAGCGCTGGCTGTTCCGGCAGTTCATCGCACAGGAGAAGCTCTCATGGGACGATCCCTGGCTGCGCGCACAGGATCTCGAGTACCACCACACGGACCCCGCGCGTTCGCTCGGCCGGGCGCTGGAGAAATCGCCCGAGTTCTGGGCCCTGTCCGCGGAGGACGTGGCGCAGGCGATGCGCGAGCCCCCGGCGGACAGTCGCGCCGCGGCGCGCTCGAGCCTCATGCAGCGAGCGCGCGGCCAGACCAAGCGCTATTTCGTGGACTGGGAGATCGTGGACCTCGAGGGCTTCGAGACGCTGCACCTGCTGAACCCCTTCCGCGCCGACCCGCCGGAGCCGCGGCCGATGGAGCTGCTGGGTGCGCCAAAGCGCGCGTGAGGGTACGCGGGCGGGCGGGCGGGCGGCGGCGTCCTCCGGGCTGCCAACGGACCACGCGTCGGCGCGGAAAATGCGCCTTTCATCGGCTGGCCGGTTCTGTTGCGCTGAAGCCGCCTTCCCCGCCGGGCGTTCCCATACCATGAAGCTGCTGTTCCCGCGATCGCTGTGCGCGAGCCTGTGCCTGCTGGTCGCCCACTGTCCCGCCGCGGACCCTGCGCTTCAGATCGAAGCCCTTTCCGCGGGCCGCTACCGGCTCGCCTGGCCCGCTGCGGACGCGGGCTACGTGCTGGAAGGGTCGCCCGCCGTCGGGGCCGGCGCTGCGTGGACGCCCGCACCCGCCACGCCGCAGGCTGACGGCGCGCGGCTCACGGTGACGGTCGTGGCCGGGGCAGACCCGCGGTTCTACCGGCTCGTGCGGCTCCCTGTGTTGCCGGCCCGCGTCGCCGCGACCTCGCCCGCTGCCGGTGAAACGGGCGTGTCCGTGAATCGCGAGTCGGTGTTCCGCTTCGACGCCCCGCTCGCCGGGGACACGGTGCTGGACACGACGCTCGTATCCGCGCGCGCCGCCGGGCGCACGCTGCTCACGCGCGTCGAGCTCGCCACGGACCGCCGCTCCGCCGCGCTGTTTTACCTCGAGCCGCTCCCGCCCGGCACGCGCGTCACGGCGCGGCTCGACGGCTTCGGCATCCTCGACGCCGCGGGCCGCGCGCTGGATGCCGACGCGGACGGCCTGCCGGGCGGCGTGCTCGAGGTCCCCTTCACCACCGCCAGCGCCACGCCCGTAGGCAGCACCGCCGTGCTTGGCCGCGTGCTGGCCTCGGAGAAGAACCCCGACGGCACGGACCGCCCGCTGGCCGGCGTGACGATCACCGTGGACGGCGCGGAGCAGACGCTGCGCGCGGTGACCGGGGCGGACGGCGCCTTCGTGCTCCAGCCCGCGCCCGCGGGGCGGTTCTTCGTGCATGTGGACGGCCGGACCTCGCCGCTGAGCCAGTGGCCCGGCGGGGCGTACTATCCGTTCGTCGGCAAGGCGTGGGAGGCCGCGCCCGGCCGCACGAACAACCTCGCGAACGGTGACGGCCTCATCTTCCTGCCGCTCGTGGCGGCCGACGCGCTGCGGCCGGTGAGCGCGACCGAGACGACGGTGGTGACCTTTCCGCCCTCGCTGCTCGCCATGAACCCGGCGTTCGTGGGCGTGGAAGTCCGCGTGCCGCCGAACGCGCTCTTTGCGGACAGCGGCACGCGGGGCGGGCAGGTCGGCCTCGCGCCCGTCGCGCCGGACCGCCTGCCCGAACCGCTGCCGCCGGGCCTGAACCTCCCGCTCGTGATCACCATCCAGACGGACGGGCCGAGCAACTTCGACCGCCCCGTGCCGGTGCGCTTCCCGAACCTCCCGGACCCGGTCACCGGCGTGACGCTGCCGCCCGGCGCGAAGACGGCGCTGTGGAGCTTCGACCACGACACCGGCCGGTGGGAGATCGCCGGTCCGATGACCGTCACGGCCGACGGCTTCTTCGCCGAGACGGA
>JBJXFY010000431.1:0-6561 GCA_046155815.1 Limisphaerales bacterium
CAGATGACGGCCGCAGGCGGAAAGGCGAAACGGACGGGCAGGGGGAGGTGAGTGGCGAATGGGGGATGGGGCGGCACCGGCCGTTCCGCCCTGCCAGGTTCCGTCGGCGAAGGGCACGCGGGTTCCGGGCGGGGCTCGTGTAACTCGCCCCTCCGAGAGGGGGACAGAATGGACAGAATCACCGCGGCGCAGACAGGGCCCGCCAACGGTCGGAGAGGGGGGCGGACGCGGCGGCATCCGGCGCGGAGCCATTCCGTCATTCTGTCAAAAAACGCTATGATCGGCAGGGATTCCGCACTTTGGGATTGCATTGCCGTCCGCCGTCTAGACCCTGTGCGAGATTTCCCGTGTCAAGGAGCCTCCTCAAGCTGCAGATCGGGCCGGTGCAGGAGTTCATCGCGCAGGCGCGCAGCACGCGCGACCTGTGGAGCGGGAGCTACCTGCTCTCGTGGCTGATGGCGGCGGGTCTCGTCAAGCTGACCGCGGAGTTGAAGTCCGAATGCCGACTCACTCCCCAAGATGCGGAACGGGCGGTCATTTTTCCGAGCCTGGACGAGCAGCCGCTCTACCGATTCCGGCGCGATGCCCCCGAATCGAACACGGAACGACGCGCGGTTCTGACCCCTAACATTCCGAACCTGCTGGTCGCCCTGCTGCCCATGGAGGACACCGCGGCCCACCGGCTGGCAACCGTGCTGAAAAGGACAATTGAGGACGAGTGGCGGAGGCTGTCCGATGCGGTTTGGAGCAGGCTGACGGAAGAGAACCTGGTCGGCCCCGACATGGCGGACCGATTCCACCGCCAGCGCGACCGGTTCCTGTCCGTCACCTGGCAGGTAACCGCCCACAACAGCGACTACGCGGCGGCCAGCCAGCTCAACGCGTGGCAGCTTGATGCCGTTCGCCAGACCCGTGACTTTTCGTCGTGGGCACCGGGGCGGTGGGAGGCCGGCGAGGATTATCGGAAGGACTTTCTCACTGGGCGCGAGGAGGTGATCTGCGGTGGAGCCAAATGGTGGAGGGAGAAGCTGGCCCCGCTCGGCGGCTTCTGGCCGGCCGCCTTTCGCAAGCGTCAAGCCGGCGACCTGTACGGGGCGATCACGCTGATCAAGCGGCTATGGTACCGGACCTACCTGTACGATCCGCCGTGGAACCTCAAGGTCAGCCAGACGCTGCCGCTGCCCGGCACCCGCCAACTGGCGGCCGGAATGCCCGATGCCGAGGAGGATGACGAGGCCGACCTTCCCGGCGACGAGGACCGCTATTTCGCCGTGCTGGCCATGGATGGCGATGACATGGGCCGATGGTTGAGCGGCGCGAAGAGCCTGCCGGTCACGGAAGCGGATCATCGTCAGTTCAGCGCCAGACTTAGCCGGTTTGCGTCCGATCGCGCCGGCCAGATCGTCCGCCAGCACGAAGGGCGGCTTATCTACGCGGGCGGCGATGATGCGCTGGCGCTGCTGCCCGCCCAGACGGCCATCGCCTGCGGGGCCGCGCTGCGCGGCGGTTTTCGTGATGCGATGCAGCCGGACTTCGAGGTTTCGACGGGCATCGCCGTCGCGCATTACAAGGCTCCCCTGCAGGATGTTATCCGGGCCGCCCGCGACGCGGAGCGCCGGGCCAAGGCCCAGCCCAACAAGGCGGCGCTGGCTGTTTCCCTGCTCAAGCGCAGCGGGGAGATCACGGAATGGACCTGCCGTTGGGCGGACCAAGGACTGGAATTCTACACCGCTCTTGCCGACGCCCTTGCGGCGAAGCAGTTCAGTTCCCGGCTGCCGCACCGGCTTGTGAGATTGCTGACGCCCTACCGGACCGATGTCATCGTGGATGGTCGGCGGAAGGTAGCCGATGCGAAGGGCTTTGACCCCCTGCCAGTGATCGCGGCGGAACTGACAGAGGTTTTGGACCGCCAACGGGGGCGAAAATGGAAACATGAAGTCGCCGCCGGCCTCGCGAAGCTGGCCGGGATTCACTTGGATCGCCTGAGGCAGAAGTCCGACGGCGACGCCATTAACGCCCCGTTGCGTGCCTTCATCGGGCTGGCGCAGACGGTGGCCTTCAACCACCGCAACCGTCGTCCAGACGCCTGAGCCATGCCTGCCATCCTGCTTCGTCCAAACGATGTGCTTTTCTTCCGCGACGGCCGTCCGATGGACGGCGCGTCAAGCGGGCATGGGGCGGCCTGGCCGTTGCCGCATGTCATCAGCGCCGCCCTGCACGCCGCCCTGCACCGGGCGTTTATCTCCAGAAATGAGGGCGGCGAAACGTCACCGGCCGGTGTCGGACGCAGCCATGCCCCGGCGCGGGGAACCGGCAGGAATCGGATCTATGGGGACCAGAACGGGCCGCTCCGCCACTTCACCGATTTTTGGAGCGCCGGACCCTATCCCGTGAGTTCGGGGCGCTGGTTCTTTCCCCGTCCGGCGGATGCCCAGGCAGCGGACTCCGCGCAGCCGACGCTTCTTCCGTTTGCTCCGGGAGACGGCGCCCGCTGGCAGGGAAGCAGCCTGCCATGCCCGCTGAGCTACCCGGTGGCGGACACCGCCCCGCCCTCCAAGCAAAAGCCCAAGGCTTGGTTCAGCCGGACGGCTTGGGACGCCTACCTCGGCACGGGACGGGTTGTGACGACCGCCGCGGACTTCGCAGCGGATGATGAATTCTCAGACACCGAACACTCAATCGGCATCGAAATCGAGGACAGCACCCAGACCACCGGAAGCGGGGACGCTGAAGGCAGGTTTTATTCGGCTCACTACCTCCGCCTGCGGGAGGGTGCTCACGGTGACATCCGCCTCGGCCTGCTGGCGGGGGATGCCGGCGGCGACGGGACGATTGCAGGACTTTTCCCGGGCAATCGCGGCTGCATCATTGTCGGCGGACAGCAGCGTGTTTGCGGCGTTGAAGTGAGGCCATCCTCGGAGGCGCTTCCGCTGCCTGCCGGGATCACGGACCCGCAATTGCTGAGGCGCGATTCCTCCTCCGGGGCCTACTGGGTGAAATGGGTACTGCTGTCTCCCGCTCTGTGGCCGGAGATCCCGGAGGGCAACGACGCCCAAAGCAGGACGCTTCCAGCACATCAAGGCGGCTGGCTGCCCAACTGGATTCACCCTGGCACGGGCGTGGTCCAGCTTTGCGTTCCCGCGTTGCGTGCGGCCGGTCAATCGCGCCGGCTCTGGCGCGAGGGCCGGCGCAGTTCCCTGGTGGGCCAACTGGTCGCGGCCCTCGTGCCCAAGCCGCTGGTGCTGACGGGCTGGTCCCTTGGGGATCAAGCGGGCGCTGCGGGCAAAGCTGACGACCTAATGCGCCCCAGAGGGGCCAAGTCCACCCAGCTCGCCGTTCCTGCCGGAGCTGTTTACTACTTTAAGGTGGATGCCGCCCAAGGCGACGACCCCGCCGCCCACGTCCGCCGGTTTCTCGCCGCCATGAATTGGCACGGCCCCGAGGTCGGTCTTCGGATCAGGAACCGACGAAGTTCCCTTCTGGGTGAAAAGGGATTTGGCCTTGGCGTGTGCGGCACTTGGGAACCACTCGCCACGCCACCGCCACACGTCGCTTCCCCGCCCAGCGCCTGATGTCACCAACGCCCGCCATGACCACCAGACTCCTCCATCTCTTCACCCGCACGCCGCTCCACGTCGGGGCCGGTGCCAGCGTCGGGGCCATTGACCAGCCCGTGCAGCGCGAGCGCCACACCGGCTTCCCCATCATCCCCGGCAGCAGCATCAAGGGAGTGCTCCGCGATCACCTCAAGTCTCTGGGACCGGACGTTCTTAACGATCTCTTCGGGAAGGGGGACGAAAAGGAGCCCTTTACCGCGGGCAAGATCAGCTTCGGTGAGGCACGACTGCTTGCTTTTCCAATCCGCTCCGCCAAGGGCGCCTTCGCGCTCGCAACCTCGGGGCTCGCGCTGCGCCGCTTCGCGCGTGACGCCGGATTAGCGCTCGCCATCCCTCAGCCGCCGGCTGACCTTACGTGCCTCGCCGGCGACAAGCTTGTCATTCAGGGCAAGGCCGCCGTGCTGGAAGAGTATCGCTTCGAGCGCACCGGCCCGTTTCCGCCCGACTGGGAGGTGAAGCTCACTGGTCTGCTGGACGACGCCGTGCTGGCTGGGGCGGCCGGACGCTTTGTACTGCTCTCCGATGGCGACTTGTCGCACTTCGCGGTCAATGCCTGCCAGGTCAGCCAACATGTGCGGATTGTTGACGCGACCGGCACGGCTGACTCTGAAGGGGGTGGTCTGTTCAATGAAGAGACCGTCCCATCCGAAACGCTGTTCTATGCGCCGTTGACGGTCATGCCGCGCGGCGCTGAACAAAATGCGGTCTTTGACAGGCTCAGTTCCGAACAACTGGTCCAGTTCGGCGGTGGCGGCACCACCGGCCTGGGCTTCTGCACGGTCAAGCTGGCCGTCTAAGGAGAATGCACCATGCAAAACCTCGAACAAGTCCGCGCCCGCAATGCCCTCAAGCTTGGCCCTGTCGCCGGTGACAAGGGCGGCGAGGTCATCAAGAAGGTGGCGCCGCTGATCCTCAACCACGGCCTGCTCGCCACCGCCGCCTACTCGTTCACCGAGAAGGAGGGCTGGCAGAAGGTCTTCGACGCGATTGCGTGCCATCTGGCCGACCGGGACATCGCCATCGTGCCCGGCTCCGTCACCGACCGTCAGACGTTGATGACGTTCCTCACAGACAGGGCCACGACGAGTGAAACATTGAAGCTCGCGACCCATGAGACGATGGCGTGGCTGGCCTTTGCACGGCGGTTCTCCAGGAAAGGCTGAGCATGGCGCGCATTCCGATGGCGGGTGACGTGGCGGATCTGATCGGCGAGGCCGCCGACAAGGTCGAGAACCGCAGCCTGCTGCTCGACAAGTTCGTGTTTCACAAGCGGTGGCCCGTCGCAACCGACTCCGAAGGCAGGGATGTGAAATGGGATGAGGCTTCCCGGTGGAGTTTCCTCCGGATTGCGGACGGAGCCGCCCAACTTCTGAACCGTGAGGCCGACAAGAAGCGGCACAGTGCGCGCGGCTTCAATGTTTCCCCCGACAACCAGGAGCGGTACCTCGCCGAGTCGGCCGTCGCGGAATCGCTGGCCCGAGTCTCGTGGGACACCAAGGACCTGGCCAGCCTCCGTGCCCGGCACACCCGGCGTTTTCTCGGGCTCTTTCGTTCGGCCTACGGCGACCGTGCGGCAGTCACCATCGGGCAGTTGGAGGGCCGCCTCGCAATCAATCTGGCCGACGGCCTGATTCAGAATACAGGCATCAGCCTGGACCGCCTGTTCGGCCTGCCGTTCATCCCCGGCTCCGCCATCAAGGGTGTCTGCCGCCACACCGCCCTGGAGGAATTGAAGGCCGCGCCCGCGGGACCGCGGACGGAAATCTTCATGCGGTTCCGCGCCGTTTTTGGCACCGCCGACAACGACTTTGAGAACGGCGAGCTGCGGCCGTTCCGACAAATGCTCGGCGATTTTCCGGAAAACCAGAAAGGGGCGGTGGCCTTCCTTCCCGCCTATCCGGTGAACGAAGCCCGCGTGGTCGTGGACCTCACCAATGTGCATCATCCCGAGTACTATCGTACCGGCCGGCCCGAAGACCTGTCGGTTGAACGTCCGCTGCCCAATCCATTTCCCGCCGTCGAGACCGGCGCCCAGTTTGCCTTCTGCCTCGTGCTGAACGGCATTTCCGAGGAACCGGCGCTGCTGCCCGCCGCCGTCCGCTGGCTGGAAACGGCCCTGACGGTCCGGGGGCTGGGCGCCAAGACCGCGTCCGGCTATGGCTGGTTCTCACTCCGGCCTGACGTTCTGCGGCAGATCGAGGCGGACGAACGCCACGAGGCCGAGGTTCTCACGGCCAGGGCCACGCAGGAAGCCGAAGCGCGGGCCAAAGCTGAGGCGGAGGCCCGCCGGCTGCAGGAGATGCCGGAAGACGAACGGGCGCGCGAACGCTTCAAGGCGCTGCCACCGGAGGAGTTCGCCAAGCAGGCATCCGCACTGGCCACGCTGGGTGCCGCCGAACAGAAGGGCCTGCTACTGGCCCTGCTCACGCCGGAGAAGCGCGAAACTTGGAAGGCCTGGAAGAAGAGCGACAAGCCCGCCAACAAGGCGCGGGTCGAGGCGGCGCTGAAGCTGGCCGCCGCGTTCGGGGTGCCGCTGCCATGAGCGCCCTCCGCCTCGAATTCACCACCCCGCTCTTCAGCCGGGGCGCGTATGAGGACCGCCCGGAAGTCCGCCCGGCCTCCATCCGCGGGCAGCTCCATTGGTGGTTCCGGGCGCTGGGAGGCGGCGCGCAGGACGAAAAGATGATCTTCGGCGGCGTCCACGGCGGCGCTGTCGCCAGTCGGGTGGTCGTCCGCGTGCAACACGCGCCCCTGCATGGTGAATGGATTCCGACGCTTCCGCACAAGCCGCCGGGGCGGACGGCCCAGCACGGCCCCAACGCGCCCCGGATCGGCGTCCGCGCGGGCCTCGCGGTGGACCTGCACATCCTCACCCGCCTGGGCGGGCTGGACGGCCGTCTGCAACCGGTCTTCGACCGGACGCTGGAGGCGTGGCTGCTGCTCG
>JBJXFY010000436.1:0-9849 GCA_046155815.1 Limisphaerales bacterium
CGCCGCCGCCGCCGCGGCGTGCGCGAAGCTCGGCGCGGGGCCGGCGGAACGCTTCGCCGCCACGTTGAAATCGGCGGGACTGGGCGAGGAGGCGATGGCCGCACCGCTGGCCCTCGCGCGCGAGCGGCTCGCCCCGCTGCTGAACGCTCCCGCCGCCGCGGTCACGCCGGCCGGCTGGCGCGGCTCGCGGTGGTGGTGCGACTTCAGCCGCGCCTGGGCGCTGGCCATGCCGGTGCTGCTGTGGTTCTTCCTCGTGCCGGTACCGGGGCTGATCGTGATGACGGCGGGCGAGCACCGCTTCGGCGTGCAGCCGGCCACGGTGGCGGCCGTGGCCGGTGCGTTGCTCGGGCTGACGCTCGCCGCCGCGGGGCTTGGCCTGGTGATCGAGCGGCTGGTGAACCGCGGGGTGCGCGGCGGCGGCCTGCACGCCACCCTCGCCGCGGCCCTCCGGCGGGAGTTTGCCACTGCGGCCGCAACGGATGATCCCGCAGCCTCCGCCCGCCGCCGCGCGCTCCTCACGGACGCGCTGACGTACCACGACCAGCGGGCGGCGGGGTACTGCGAACGCTGCCTCGGGGCGCTTCCTGGTCCGGCGCCCGGGAAGAAGGGGTCAGGCAAGCCTTGACGCGTTCGTCACACTTCTGTTATCCCGCCCTCGGACTCGCGGGATTCAGTGATTCAAGCGGGGACCAGTCGCGGAAAAATTGCGTTTTAACCATGAAAACACCTCGTTCCATCCAGGCAGCCCTTGCGGCCGCCTTCAGTGCCGGCTTGGTCGCCCAAGCCGCTCCCTTTAATCTCAACAACGGTCCGGGCGATGCCACCGTCAGCGTCGGTGTGGACGGTTTTGGCGCCTTCGGTTCCGACGTGGGCCCCGACTCCGCGAATGCCGTTTACAACCCGGTTGGCGCCGTCCCTCCGGGGGGCACGTCCTACGAATCGGGCGTGGCCATCCGGTTCGGCAATTCCGGCGGACGGAGGTTCCTGACCTCGGGCGACATCGGCGGCTCCGGCGGCCTGGCCAACCCGGCCGTCGCGGGCACGCCCCTGAGCGGCACGAGCGCCTTCAGCTTCGGCGGGCTCAATTTTGCCCTGACCCAGTCCCTCGTGCCGTTGTTCGACAATGCGAACACCCAGATCGGCACCCGGCTGGAGCAGGTCTACGACATCTCCAACCCCGGGGCGTCCGCTTCCTCGTTCGAGTTGATCCGATATCTGGACGGCGACCTGCTGTTCGACGGCTCGTTGGTGGATGGCGGCGGCCGGCTGTTCCTTGGGCCTACGGAAGTGCTGTTCGAGATCGACAGCGCCACCGGGGCGGGCACGGCGACCACCTTTGTCGGCATCACGGCCGAAGGCGGAACCATCCCGGCCACCGGCCGCTATGAGATTGATGTGTTCTCCGGGCTGCGCGGCCGGATCGTTGCCGGCACCGCCCTGGATGACCTCGTCACCGGCGACGGCGGCGACGCCGACCAGTTCATTGACGCGGGCGGCGGCTACGACGTGACCCTCGCGCTGCGCAACACCTTCAACATCCCGGTCGGCGGAACGGCGCAGTATGTGACCGCGACCATCTTCGGCTCCGGCGCACCGCGCGTGGTGCAACCCCCCGGCGTGATCCCCGAGGCTTCCACGGTGTGGACCATGGCCGGCCTCGGCCTGCTGGCCGGCGGCACCTGGCTCCGCCGCCGCAACCGCTAGGCGTTGCCGGCGTCTCAGATCACCAGAAGGCCCGGGGCTCTCCCCGGGCCTTTCCATTTCCGGACAGCCGCCGGGCCGTCGCTTCAACGGCGCATCGCGTGTCCGCCGGATCAGGGCCGGCGCACGGCGAGGCGGTAAAACGCGGCGGCGTCAGCGGGCGAGATGCGGGCCACCTGTTCGCCGCCCGCGATGGAGAAGAACTCCCCGGCCGCCTCGAGCGGGACGAAGGCCTCGCCTGCCGCGGACGTGTCGCGCGTCTCGAGGACGTAGGCGCGGCCCGGCGCGGCGCGCCAGCGCAGCTCCACCGCTCCGTCGGGAGCCAGCATGGCGGATGAGAAGCCGGGTGCGTCGTCCGCCCGGTTGGGATCCGTGCCGGCCTCGGCCTCCGCGCCGTCCGGCACGCCGTCGCCGTCGCTGTCCGCACGGTCGGGGCGGGTGCCGGTCCGGCTTTCGCCGCCCCAGACACCCGAGCCGTCCTCGGCGGAGTCCGGCAGCCCATCGGCATCGGCGTCCGCCGCGAGCGTGACCCGGCTGCTGTACTCCGAGAGCATGGCCGGGGTGCCGGAGAAGCTGTCCGGACCGTCAAAGCGGATGTTGTCGAAGAAGGCGTGGTACACCGCGCCGTCACGGCGCATCTGGACGTTGCAGACGAGGTAGAGCACGGCGGCGGGGTTGAAGCCCGGCGACCAGGAGGGTTTGGCGAACTGGTCGAGCCGGGCGCTGATCCGGTCCCAGCCATTGGTGCCGGGCGCGTAGGTCCGCGAGAAGCTGATGAGACGGGGCTGCTGGCCCGGCACGTCGGCGTTGGCGACCTGCATCTCGATGACCGCCGGATGGCCGCTGGCTTCGCGGAAGTCGAAGCTGAAGGAGTAGCGCGACCAGTCGGCCGGGGCGGCGGGCAGCGCCCAGGCCGCCGTGAACTGGCGCTTCAGGCCGAAGCCGGTGCCGCTGGCGCCCGCGAAGTTGGTCAGGATCTGGAATCCGGACTGGCTGCCGTGGGTGCCGCTCATGTTGTCCACGCCTTCGTCCCACCACTGCCAGGGGCCGGGGCTGGGATACTGGTAGCTGAACCAGGGCAGGATGGGGGAGAGGGCCGAAGGATCGTTGGTGAGGCGACTATAGAGCGCCCCGGCCGGGCGGCCCTCGAAGCTGTCGAAGAGGTCATGCGACACGAGGTTCGTCGGCAACTGCGCCGTCAGCCGCCAGGCCAGCGGGCTGCCGGGGTTTGCGGGCATCTGCAGCTGCAGAGTGTGCCGCCCGGCGCCATTCGGCGTGAAATGCTGCGCCGAGGCCACGGTCTGGCCGTTGCGCAGCACCTCGACCAGCAGCCGGTACTGCCGGCCGCCCCAGCCCACCGAGTCCCACCACTGCCGGCGATCAAGCGGCAGGGCGCCCGGCCCGGTGCCGTCGGGCAGGCCGCCCCAGACGATGGGCACGGACAGGGTGGCGCGGGGCACGGGATCGGGCAGCGGCGTCCCGGGCCAGATGCCGCGTTCGAGGCGCACGGGCGAAGTGACGCTGGCCAGCGGGGCGCCCGCCGCGACGAGCGTGGCGTGCCACTGGTAGGCGGCGCCATCCTCGGTGGGCCGCCAGTCGGGGTCGGTCACGGTCCAGGCGGGAATGGCGAGGACGCTGGCGGCCTCGCCTTCCGGCGAGGGGGCGACCGGGGCGCTGGTCGCGATCGTGCGCCGGCGGGGGGCGAGCTGCTCGAGGGAGACCTGGAGCTGCGCGCCGGGGACGGTGGTCTCGAGGCCGGTACGAACCGTCACGGGCGGGCCACCGGCGAGCACCCCGCCGGGCGCGTCCACGAACCAGATCTTGGCCGGCGAGGGTGTGATGATGGAGCGGTGCGACGCGGCGTCGCCGCGATAGGCGTAGAGGAGGCGGAATTCGTCGCCGGCCAGCGTGAGTTCCAGGGCGCCGTTGGTAGGCGTGAGGAGGCCGCCGTTCAGGAGATCTTCCAGCACGAGCCCCGCGAGGCGGCCCGTGGTGTCGACCGTGGCCGACGCGGTGTTGGTGCCGCCATTGAGGAGGGACACGAGCACGCCTCCGCCACGAACGGGCCGGTGGTCCACGAAGACGTGGGCCGGGGTGGCGGACACGGGGATGGCCTGCGGGAGGCGGAAGTAGCCGCCGTAGATGTGCCGGATGAAGGCGGTGCGGAAGTCCCAGCTGCCTTCCTTGGCGCTGGTGCCGGCAAAGGAGTCGCCGAGGGCAAAGGCGTTGAGCGCGCGGCGGGCAAGGCCGCCGGAGCGTTGGAACAGGGCCGGCTGCGGGGTGCCGCCCTGACCCTCGGGCACGAAGCGCGCAGCCACCGTCGTGCCCGGCGTGGCGACGAGGCCGCGCCAGGCCTTCCAGGTGTTGAAGCTTCCGGCCGGGAGGCCGGCCGCGGTCTGGCTGAGGGTGAGGTTCATCCCGCCGGCATTGGTGGCCCAGAGGTCCAACCAGGTGGCGGCGCCGGCCGCGTCAACGCCGAAAACCTCGCGCAGGAAGGGGAGCCAGTTGGTGTTCGGCCGCGACCATGCGTCGAACTGCCCGGGCAGGTCGGCGTTGGCGTGCAGGTGGATGCCCCGGGCGGCGACCTGCGTGCGCAGAATGTCGAGGTACTCGGGGCGGAGCTGGAAGGCGCGGGAGAGCAGCAGCACCGGGGCGTTGCTCCATGCGCCGGCCTGGAACTGCGCGTCGTCCAGCAGGCCGGGCTGGTAGCCGGCCCGCTTGAGGGCGCCCCAAAGCATGGCGTTTTCCTGGTTGGCGACCGGCCAGCCGATTTCACCGTCCTCGCTCCAAAGGAACTGCACGTCCGGCGGCGGGTTGCTCGAGCCGCCCAGGAGGCGCTCGGCGCGCAGGTTGTGAAGCTGGAGGAAGACGCGGCGGAGGTTTTCGAAGACGTTGGTCTTGGGCTGACGGTCCGGCTGCACGACGCCGAAGCCGCGTTCGCGCAGGAAGAAGCCCTCCCCGTACCGCGGCCGGTCCGGCCAGGTGAAGACGTGCCAGCCGATGGCTCCGGACATGTACGCTTCCCAGAGCGCGCCGGGTAGGGCGGCCGGCTGGCGGAGGGCGGCCAGCGGCTTGTCGAAGGTGTCCTCGGTGCTGGAGAAGCCGGTCTCCGAGATCATCACCGGCAGGCCGGCCTGCGCCTGGTACTTGGCGATGCCAAAGTCGCCCGAGCGCATCTCGCTGCCCAGCGCGGCCCACGCGTAGTTGTTCAGGCTCCAGAAGTCCAGCGGTGCTCCCGCCGCTCGGCAGGCCGCCACGATGGCCTGGCCGTCCTCGGCGGTGTAGTTGGCGTCGAGGCCGTTGAAGATGCCGCCGACCATCGAGTAGGTGGTCAGGTGGTTGGGGTCGTTCGCCCGGGCGGCCTGCGCGCCGATCGCCACGAAGCTGCCCACGCTTTGCTTGCGCCACTGGTAGGCGTCCTGGTGCGCCGGGCTGCGCCGGTCGCCCGGCAGCGCGCCGGGCATCGGCACCTCGTCGAACGACGCGAAGCTCGCGTTCCAGCGCGCGTTCAGCGTGGCGAGGTCACCGTGCCGTTCCCGGAGGTAACGCCGGAAGGCTGCCAGCGACCATGGGTCATGCCCCAGGATCCGGCGGTTGGGGTACTTGGTGACGCTCTCCCAGAGATCGAAATAGGCATACTCGTTGCCCAGGATCCAACCGGCGACGGCAGGGCTGTCCCGGTAGCGGGCCGTGACCCTCGCGAGGTGGTTGCTGTACACCTGCCGCGCCTCGGGATGCTCGTAATTGAGCACGTCGGAGCGCCATTCCTTCGCGTTGTCCGGCTCGGTGAGGATGCGGTCGTTCACGCCGCGCCATTCGGCGGGGAACCACGCCGGCGGATACTGGAAGCCGATGATGACGAAGAGCCGCAGCCCGAGCCGCTCCGCCTCGCGCACCAGCACGTCGGACTTGGTGAAGTCCCAGCGGTCCGGCGCCACCTGGAGCTGGCTCCAGACGAACTCGCAGCGCACCGAGTTCGCACGCAGGCGGACGAACTCCCCGAGGTCGTAGGCGATCTGCTCCGGCGACTGCGTGGCGCCGACCTCGGGGTTGAAGGTCTGATACGCGATGCCGCGGGCGAGGAAGTAGTCGTTGGCCGCCGGATCCCAGAAATAACCGTCACGAATCTGGATGAACGGGCTGGGCGCCGCCGCCAAGCGCAGCGCGGCGAGCAGGAACAGCCACGCGAGCCGGTGAACGGCGGGGGTGCGACAGGAGCGATTCATGGGGCCTCCGTCATCAGCGTGCTGCTTGTCGGCACGTTGGCAAGGCCGCCGGACGCCGTCGAGCCGCGCGCCCCCGTGGGCCCGTCACCGCCGCCGCCCGCGCAGCCACCAGACTCCGGCGAGGCCCGCGGCGAGCGCCGCGGACACTGCCCACGCCGGCGCGGCGAAGCTGTCCGGGCGCGCCAGCTTCGCCGCCGCGCCGATCAGCGGCCCGGCGAGGATGCCCGCGCCCAGCGCCGCCTCGTGGATGCCGCCGTGCTCGCCTTTCGTGGCGCCCACGTCCATCGAGTAAAAGAGCGACGAGTAGTAGATCAGTCCCACGCCTGCGCCGAACAGCACCTGGGCCGCGGCCACCAGGGCCAGCGTCGGAAGCGTGAAGATGCCGAGAAAGCCGGCGACCATCGCCACATACGCCACCAGCAGCCAGCGGAAGCGGTAGTGCCAGCCAGACCAGCGCCACAGGAGGCCGAACACGATGAACCGCACGAAAAACCACAGCGATGCGAAGGCCCCCGCCGCGGCGGTCCCCAGGTCGAAGCGCGCCGCCAGCGCCGGGATCACCGGCACCGCCGCCGAGATCGCGATGTACGCGCACGGGTTGGCCAGCCAGGCCATCCGCAGGAAGGCCTTCGGCGCGCGGTCCGCGTGCCGGCGCTCGGCCGCGGGCGCCACATGGCCATGCCCCGTCCCGCCGGCCAGCCGCAGCACCCCGCCCCGGCCGACGAATGTGGCCAGCAGCGTCATGACCGCCATCAGCCCCGCCGGCAGCCAGAAGATGACGCCGAAGCCCAGCCGCTCGATCAGCGCGCCGCCGACGAAGAAGGCCACCGCGTTGCCGCCGGCCCACACGAGGTTGTAGATGCCCAGGTTGCGCTGGAGCCGCGGCCCCTCCAGTCCCTCGCTTACCAGCGCCTCGAGATTGGCCCAGGTGAGGCACACCGCCACCGTCGCCGCCACCATCACGGCGACCTGTCCCGCCACCAGCGCCGCGCCCCCGCCCGGCCGCCCCTCGAGCAGCGCACCGGCCGCAAAGGCCGCCGCCATGCCCCCAAAGCCCAGCCGCGCCGTGCCCAGGTAGCCGCGCCGCTGCCCCAGCCGCCCGCCGAGGAATGAGCCCACGACGTAGATCGCCCCATGAGCCACGCCGAAGAGCAGGTTTTCCTGGGGACCGAAGCCGAACCGCTCGGAGAGGAAAAAGTAGATGTAGTAGAAGTACCAGCTCGTTCCCAGGGCGTTCAGTCCCTCAAGCACGAAGGTGGACGCGTGGGTGCGCGGGGAAAACATGGGATTGCGGAATGCGGAATTCGGACCCTGGTCAACGTGAGTTGGGGGGATTCAGCGCCCCGTGGTCGCACCCCGCACCTCCTCAAGTGCCTTTCGGGCGTACCACTTGACGGCCCCGCTCATCGGCGGCTCCAGCCGGTCGAGATCCGCCTCGCGGCACCAGCGGATGTCGTGGTGCTCCTCCGCCGCCAGGCGGGTGCTTCCGCCCACAGGCCGGGCGAAGTAGATCAGCCCGATGTGCTCGTGCGTGTCCGTGATGCGGTGGAGATCGAGGAAGCGCGGCGCGATCAGCGCGCGCGTGCCGGGCTCGGTCGTGGGCGGGCGCTCGCCCAGCAGCTCCACGTCGAGGCCGCTCTCCTCCTTCGCCTCGCGCAGCGCGGCCTGCTCCGGTTCCTCGTCCAGCTCGATGTGCCCGCCCAGCGGCAGCCAGCGGCCGAGCTTGCGGTGGTGGACGAGCAGCACGCGGTCCGCCTCCACGACGAAGATGGCGACCGTGAAGTCAATTTTTTCGTGGATGTGGGCCATGCGCGGCCGGGCAGGATGCGGAGCAGTGGACGGCCCGGCAAGGCGGCCTCGGGGTGCTCCGGCGCGGGCCCGGCGGCCACCGGCTCACCGCCCCACGCGGTACAGGTGCGACTTCGTCCGCAGGAACAGCGCCTTCCCGGCCGCGGCGGGCGACGCCATGAAGCCGTCGTCGAGCTGGTTTTCCGCCAGCTTCTTGAATTCACGCCCCGTCGCGATCACCACCGCCTTCCCCTCCTCGCTGAAGCAGTACAGCCGCCCTTCCGCGGCCAGCGGCGACGCGGAGTAATTGCCGCCCAGCCGCTCCTGCCACACCATCTCGCCCGTCTTCGCGTCCCAGCACATCGCCACGCCGCCGTCCTCCACGCCGAAGAGCAGGCCGCCCACGAGCGTGAGGGACGGCTTCTTCGGCGTGCTGCGCTTCGAGCGCCACACGACGGCGAGCTGCTCGCCGGCCGGTGATTCGGCGTTGGCGTCAATCACCTCGCCCTTCCGCCCCGGCCGGATCGCCAGCGTCTGGCCCTGCGACCAGCCGGTGGGGAAGTACACCAGCCCGTGGCCGGTCACGGGGCGCGTGCCGCCGGAGTGGTTCTGCCGCTCCTCCACGCGCCACAGCTCCGCGCCCGTGCGCGGCTCGTAGGCATAGAACGCCTTCGCGCCCTGGCTGAGCAGTTGCGGAACGCCGTCGAGCATCGCGACGTGGCTGGTTGCGAAAGCCTTCCGCCAGTCGCCCTCATGTTCCGGCTTGCCGTCCGGGCCGAGGTCCTTGAAGTCAATCGAGCGTTCCACGCGCCAGACCGTCTTCCCCGTCTGCTGGTCCAGCGCGACGACGAACTGGTGGTCGCTGCCGTCGAAGTTCAGGAAGAGCAGCCCGTTCCACAGCACCGGTGACGAGCCCGCGCCGCGATAGTGGTTGCAGATGAAATCGCGCCGCTCCCACAGTACCCGGCCCGTCGCGGTGTCGAGGCAGGCCGTGCCCGGCGAGCCGAACGTGACGTACACGCGTCCTTCCTGGATGGCGGGCGTGGGCGAGCCGTAGGTGTTGAACTTGTGCGCGAACTGCGGCTGCTCGACCGAGAAGAGCTTCCGGTCATGCCGCACCTTCCCGGTGCCGCGGTCCACCGCCACGGCGAAGAGCGCCGTGCCGTCCTCCGTCGCCGTCGTGATCCAGACCTGCTCTCCCCAGACGACGGGCGAAGACCACGCGCGGCCGTGGACGGGCGTCTTCCAGGCGACGCCGTTGGTTTCGCTCCACGTCAGCGGCAGGCCGGTTGAGGTGGAGGTGCCGTCGCCGCGCGGACCGCGGAACTCGGGCCAGTTGGCGTCCTCCGCGGCGGCGGGCAGGATCAGCGCGGTGAGCAGCGCAAGCGCGGCGGGGCGGTTCATGCACCGAGGAAACCCCGCCTTCGCTCGGTGCGGCAACATCCTTCCGCGCGTGGCTGCGACGGGGGCGTTGCCGCCACGGGCACGCTCACCGCGGGCCGTGGTGAATCGGGTTGCCCGCCGGATCAATCAGCGTCGGCGTGACGAGGATCAGGGCGCCGGCATCGTGCGGCCCGCCACCGTGCTGGGGAGGCAGGCGGGCCAGCAGCGTCTGGCCGTCCAGAAGCACGACCATGACCGGCCCGGTCTGAAGGCTGCGAATCCGCGGACGCGGCGTGGCCTCGCCTTCCTCGTAGCCGAGGAATTCCCGGAAGCCCGCCATCACGAAAAGGTTCAAGGTCACGCCATCCCGTTCGACATACGGCACCACGTCCACCGTCAGGCCGAAATCTTCCGGCTGTCCCTGTGGGTGTTCGGGACGCACCACTGTTTTGGCTTCCGCAACTTGAACCTGCGCCTGCCGCCCCGACAGCGTGGTGATCCTGGGCCCTGTGAGCAGTTCCACCCCGGCCGTCCTTTGCAGCCGCTGCGTCAGTTCGCCCGTCCGGGCCTGGGACAGCACGACGAAATCGCGGTCCCCCAGCAGTTCGTTGAGCCCGGCGTCACCCGCCGCCGTGACGAACTGCGACTCCACCTGCACCAGGGGCGGCGCGGTGTTCAGCGTCTCGACCGCCTGCTGCACGGTCTCCATTTCCTCCATCGGCAGCCGCACCATGAGCGCGCCCATCTCTTC
>JBJXFY010000437.1:0-7182 GCA_046155815.1 Limisphaerales bacterium
CGACCGGTGCCCCGCCGGTCGGCCAGCCGTTTCGTAGCGGCGCACATGGGACGGCCAAGGGCATCCTTACCCACCGGGCGTTCCCAGCGCGGAAGCCGATGGACGACAGTTTGCCAGCCAATCCCACTCCGGAGGCCGCCCGGCCGCGGCGCGAATTTCATCGCGGCGCGGGCCGCGGTTCCGGCAGATGAAGCGCGTGCTCCATACCCCTTGGTCCCTGTCCTGCCTGCTCGCGCTGGCCTTCCGCGCCGTCGGCGCGGTGCCGGAATGGCACACGGACGGGGACCACCGCCGCGCGGTGCTGACGGTGCCCGCTGGCGGCCGGGCGGGCTTCACGTTGCTGCCGCCGGTCGGCACCGGGCTGGCCTTCACCAACGCGCTGTCCGACGAGCGCTCCGTGACGAACCGCCACCTCCTCAGCGGTTCGGGCGTGGCCTGCGGGGACGCGGATGGCGACGGCCTCACCGACCTCTACCTCTGCGGCGTCGACAGCGACAACCGGCTCTATCGAAACCTCGGCGGCTGGCGCTTCGCCGACCTCACGGCCGCGGCGGGCCCCATCGCATGCCCCGGCGAGGACTCGACCGGCGCGGCCTTCGCCGACGTGGACGGCGACGGCGACCTCGACCTGCTTGTGAACGGCCTGGGCACGGGCACGCGTCTTTTCCTGAATGACGGGAAGGCCGCGTTCACCGAGGTGACGGATGCGGCGGGCCTGCGCTCGAAGTCCGGCGCGACCTCCCTCGCGCTGGCGGACGTGGACGGGGACGGCGACCTCGACCTCTACGTCACGCACTTCCGGCCCGTGACGGTGAAGGACAAGCCGCAGACACGCTACCGGCTCCAGAACATCGGCGGACGGCCCGAGGTGATCGCGGTGGACGGCCGGCCGGTCACGGAGCCGGACCTGACGAACCGCTTCGTGGTCACGCCCTCGGGCAGCGTGCTCGAGCTGGGCGAACCGGACACGCTGTACCTGAATGACGGGAAAGGCCGGTTCAGCGCGGTTGCGTGGACGGGCGGGGCCTTCCTCGACGAGGATGGCAGGCCGCTCGCGGAGGCGCCGCGCGACTGGGGGCTGGCGGCGCAGTTCCACGATTTCACCGGCGACGGCGCCCCGGACCTCTACGTGTGCAACGACCTCTTCACGCCGGACCGCCTCTGGGTGAACGACGGCCGGGGCCGCTTCCGCGCCCTCCCGCGCACGGCGGTCCGCAGCATCTCCACCTTCTCGATGGGCGTGGATTTTGCGGACTTCGACCGCGACGGGGACGTGGATGTCTTCGTCGCGGACATGCTGAGCCGCTCGCATGTGAACCGCCACATCCAGGTGGCCGAGGCGTCGCCGGTGTTCTGGCCGATCGGCGTTTACGAGAACCGCCCGCAGGCGCTGCGGAACACGCTCCAGGTGAACCGCGGCGACGGCACCTTCGCCGAGAT
Source organism: Limisphaerales bacterium (assembly GCA_046155815.1). Lineage (GTDB taxonomy): Bacteria > Verrucomicrobiota > Verrucomicrobiia > Limisphaerales > CAIMTB01 > JBJXFY01. The sequence continues at coordinate 1,441 of JBJXFY010000437.1, forward strand.
CGCCTACGCCGCGGGCGTGGAGGCGAGCGAATGGTCCTGGGGGCCGATCTTCCTCGACGTGGACCTCGACGGCTTCGAGGACCTCCTGATCTCGAACGGCCAGCTCCGCGACTTCCAGAACGTGGACAAGGGCCGCGAGCTTGAGGCCGCCCAGGCCGGGCGCCAGCTCACCGCGCGCGACATCTTCCGGCTGAACATGCTTTTCCCGGACTACAGCTCGCGGAAGGCCGCGTTCCGCAACCGGGGCGACCGCACCTTTGAGGACATGGAGGGCAAATGGGGTTTCGACACCCTGGGCATCTCGCAGGGCATGGCGCTGGCCGACCTCGACAACGACGGCGACCTCGACGTGGTCGTGAACAACCTCCGCGCCGCCGCTGGCGTGTACCGCAACGACGCATCCGCGCCGCGCCTCGCCGTGCGGCTGGCCGGCCGCTCACCGAACACGCGGGGCGTCGGGGCGAAGATCACCGTGCGCGGCGGCCCGGTGGACCAGCGGCAGGAAATGCTTGCCGGCGGTCGCTACCTCGGCGGCGACGATCCGGTGCGGGCCTTCGCGGCGGGAACGAGTCTGGCGCTGACCGTGGACGTGGCGTGGAGTTCCGGCGCGAAATCCTCCGTCGCGGCGAAACCGAATGAGCTGCTGGAGATCAGCGAGCCGGCCGGCGGCGGGCGGCCCACCGCCCCTTCGCCACCGGCCCGCGGGCTGGCCTTCGAGGACGCAACGGAGCGGCTGGGCGGCCACCGGCACGTCGAGGAGCCGTTCGATGACTTCGCGCGCCAGCCGCTGCTGCCCTACCGCCTGAGCCAGCCCGGGCCGGGCATCGCCTGGACCGATCTCGACGGCGACGGGCGCGAGGATCTGATCGTCGGCACCGGCCGCGGCGGACAGCCGGCGGCCTGGCGCAACGACGGCCGGGGCGGCTTCCACTCGTGGCGCGGCCCGCCCTTGGACGCGCCCGAGGCCCGCGACCTGACGGGTCTCGTCACCGCGCCGGACGCCGGCGGCGGCGTGCTCATCCTCGCCGGCGCAGCGAACTACGAGGATGGCGCCAGCCACGGCGGCGCCGTGCGCGCCTACGACCTCGTGGGCAGCCGCATCGTGGACGTCGCGCCCGCCACGAGCTCCAGCACCGGCCCGCTGGCGCTGGCGGACGTGGATGGCGACGGCGACCTCGACCTGTTCGTGGGCGGCCGGGTGGTGGCGGGACGCTGGCCGGAGGCGGCGGCGTCGCGGCTGTTCCTGCGCGACGGCCCGGCGTGGCGCGAGGACGCGCGCGCCGCGACGGTCCTGAAGGAGGCCGGGCTGGTCGCTGGCGCGGTGTTCAGCGACCTGGACGGCGACGGCGACCCGGATCTTGTGCTCGCGACCGAGTGGGGTCCGGTGAGGGTGTTCAGGAACGAATCCGGCGCGTTTGCGGAGCGCACGCGCGATCTGGGCCTCGCGGAGTTCACCGGCTGGTGGCAGGGCGTGACCACGGGCGACCTCGACGGGGACGGGCGGCTGGAGATCATCGCCACGAACTTTGGCCGCAACACCCGGTATCAGCGATGGCGCGCCGCGCCGCTACGCGTGCTTTTCGGCGACTTTGATGGCAACGGCACGGTGGAGCTGCTCGAGGCCCGCACCGACCCGGTGTCGGGCCGCATCGTGGCCGAGCGGACGCTGGGCAGCGTGGCGCGCGCCATGCCGTGGGTGCAGGAAAGCTTCAGCACGTTCGAGGCGTTCGCCCGCGCCGGCGTTGCGGAGATTCTGGGTGAATTCGCCGGCCAGGCGCGCGAGCTGCAGGCGACGTGGCTGGAGAGCGCGGTGTTCCGCTGGCGCGACGGAAAGTACGTGCCCGAGCCGCTGCCGACGGAGGCACAATGGGCGCCGGCCTTCGCCGTGGCCGTGGCGGATGCGAACGGCGACGGCACCGAGGACGTGTTCCTCAGCCAGAACCTCTTCTGTGTGCAGCCCGAGGCGGCGCGGATGGACGCCGGCCGCGGCCTGTGGCTGCTGGGCGACGGGCGCGGCGGCCTGCGCGCGGAGGAATCGGGCATTGCCGTGTACGGCGAGCAGCGCGGCGCGGCGCTGGCGGACTACGACGGCGACGGCCGGGTGGATGTCGCAGTGTCCCAGAACGGCGCAGCCACGCGGCTGTTCCGCAATTCCGGCGCTGTGCCCGGCGTGCGGATGCGCCTGCGCGGTGGCCCCGGCAATCCGTGGGGCGTCGGGGCGCAGCTCCGCGTGGAACGTGGCGGCCGTCCGGGTCCGGTCCGGGAGATCCACGCCGGCTCGGGGTGTCTCTCGCAGGACAGTCCGGTGGCAGTTCTGGCGGCCCGGCCCGGCGACAGCCTGATCGTCCGCTGGCCGGGCGGGCGGCAGACCAAGGTGCCCGTCGGCGAAGGCGCGCGGGAGGTGTCCGTCAGCGCACCATGAGGAGGTTTTTCGCCCCGGGGCGGGCGGGACTGGTTGACAAGGGCGACGGCAGGAGTAGGAAACACGTGTCCGGGCGGTGGTACGTTCTTCAGCGGGGTTCCCCACCCCCACCTCCTTGGCGTCTGCCGCCCGGGCACTTCACTCTACGGGGTCCACCGTTCCGCGCTCCCAGGCCTTGACTCCGTGTCTGCCCGGCACTCGTCGCCATTGCCGGCTGGAAATAAGCCCGCTGAATAAGATGCAAATGCGTTGACCTGCGGACGGTGGCGGAGGTTGGATAGCTGGCGTCCAGTTGTTCTATGCCGGCGGTCGCGCCGTCGGCGGTTCCTGGATGCCTTAAGGTGTTAGCCGTACCGCCCAATTGGGATCTTTGCCACCGTTTGGCCCTGCCACTTCGCAGAGCGCTGCCCTGCCTAGGGCTGCTGTTCGCGGCCACGGCCGGCGCACAGGAATTCCGCATCGTGCGGGCTGAGCTGGATGCCGGCGGCCGACCGCGGGTCCAAGTCCCGGGCAACACCAACAGCTACTTCATCCTCCGCCGCGGCGAGTCCGTGACCGACGTGCGGCTGCCGGTGCACGTCACGCTGGGCGCCCCGGGCGCCGTGATGCTGACCGACTCACGACGGACACGAGACGCCACGTTCCTCCGGGTGCAGCGCGTGCCCGTGGACGCCCCGCTGGACAGCGACGGCGACGGCATTGACGACCTCTACGAGCTGCTCCGGCCGACGTTCCTCAATCCGCTGGATGCCACGGACGCGCCGCGGGACTTCGACGGCGACACGGTTTCCAACCTCGAGGAGTACCTCGCCGACACCGACCCCGCGGGCGGCTTTAGGCCGACCACCTTCATGTCCTCGCCGGGGCCGAACGAGTCGGAGGTGTCGGTCAACCGGCCCACGATCCTTGAGTTCGAGCGGGCGCTGAAGCCCGGCACCGCGCTCGACACGACCAAGATCTTCCCCCAGGGCCGGCGGCCGCACGCTGCTGTCGCGCGTCGCGCTCTCCGCGGACCGGAAGACGGCAACGGTGTTTTATCTCGAGCCCATGCCGGGCGGGACGCGCGTGCGCGTCACCGTGCGCGGCGACCAGCTGCTGGATGAGTTCGACCAGGCGGTGGACGCCGACGGCGACGGCGCGGCGGGCGGCACGGGGGTGATCGAATTTGAGACGTTCCCCAACGCGCCGGTGCCGGCGACGGCCGTCATCGGCCAGGTCTTTGCGTCTGAGCCGGCGGTGCAGGGCGGGCAGACGGTGGACCGGCCGCTGGCCGGGGTGACGGTCACCCTGGATGGCAAGGAGGAGACGATCCGGGCCGTGACGGATGCCGGGGGCCGGTTCGTGCTGCAGCCGGTGCCGGCGGGCCGCTTCTTCGTCCATGTGGACGGCCGGACCTCGCCGCAAAGCCGCTGGCCGGGCGGTGATTACTACCCGTTCGTCGGCAAGTCGTGGGAGGCGGTCGCCGGCCGGACCAACAATCTTGCGGGCGAGGACGGGAAGATCTACCTGCCGCTCGTGAAGGCCGGGACGCTGCAGCCCGTGAGCCAGTTGGACGAGACGCCGATCACCTTCGCGCCGGCGGTGCAGGCGCAGTATCCGGAACTGGCCGGCACGCGCATCGTGGTGCCGCCGGATTCCTTGTTCAGCGACGCGGGCCAGCGCGGCGGCCGTGTCGGCATCGCGCCGGTGCCGCCGGACCGTCTGCCGGAGCAGCTCCCCATCGGCCTTGATTTCCCGCTAGTGATCACGGTGCAGACGGACGGCGCGCTGAATTTCGAACAGCCCGTGCCGGTGCGCTTCCCCAACCTGCCGGACCGGACGACCGGCCGGAGGCTCGCGCCGGGATCGCAGACCGCGCTGGTCAGCTTCGACCATCACCTCGGCACCTGGGTGGTGCAGGGCACGATGACCGTTACGCCCGACGGCAACTTTGTGGAAACCGACCCCGGCGTTGGCATCCGTCAGCCCGGCTGGCACGGCTGGGATCCCGTCACCCGGCGTCGTTGTGATCCGATTCGTGGAGGCGGTGGTGGCGGCGGCGGAGGGGGAGGAGGGGGAGGAGGGGGGGGCGGTGGTGGTGGAGGAGCCGGCGGCGGAGGCGGCGGGGGTGCCGGTGGAGGCGGCGGAGGTGGAGGCGGAGGTGGCGCTGGCGGCGGCGGTGGCGGCGGCGGACCTGTCGGCCCGTGTGAAGGCGGCGATTGCGAATGCGACGCCGAGGGCGAGTACGTGTCGCCCAGCGTCGTCGAGGCAGAAGTCGTCCCCGGGCCCGCGGGCTTGCTTCGCTCACCCAACAACCGCTATGGCCTCACGGTCACCGTGCCGCAGTTCGGCGGCAACATCCGGCTCGAGGTGCGCCGCGTCGCGGACGGCTCGGTCCGGCTGGTGCAGGAGATTCCAAGCACCTCGGCCGGCTGGGGCTTCTCTCCGGACGGCGACGGCTTTCTGGTCGCCTGGCGGACGGGCACCTTCCCGAACTTCAATCTCAACCTGGCCGTCTTCAACCTGGCCCGCCCCAAGGACAGCGCGCCGGTGTTCTCCTTCGCGGGCGCGGCGCGGCCGGCCGGCTGGGGCTTCAGCCCGCACGGCAAGTATTTCGTCTTCGCGCGCAACGAGGAGGGGGGCGGCACCCTGCTCAACGTCGTGTCCGTCGCCGCCGGCGCCTTCCGCCTGCAGACGATCATCAACCCGGCGGCACCGCCGGCCTTCCCCGACGGCACGATTGACGTGGCGGGCTGGGGCTTCAGCAGCGAGTGCGACGACCGCTCTTTCATCTACGCCTTCTCGACCGGCACCGGGGCCAACTGGCACCTGGTGAACCTTGAGCAGGGCCAGCAGGTGGCGTTCCGTAACGTCACCCCGCCGGCTACCTGGTGGTTCAGCCAGTGCGGCGACCTCGCGGCCATCGTGGGGCCGGGCGGCGCGGCGGCGCAGGTTGATCTGATGCGGACCCGTGACGGCAGCCAGGTCTCGGTGACGTCCGTGCCCAGTTCGGCCTATCGGCCGGTCACGACCACGGCCAACGAGGTCGCCCTCCTCGGGGCCAACGAAATCGTGCTCGCCCCCAACACCGCGAATGACGACTGCGCGGCAGCGGCCGCCCCCGCCCCGGCACCGCGGTCACGTCCCTCGCTGCAGACCTTGGCGGGCAACCGGCCCGGCCTGCACGCCGACCCGCCCGAGCCGCCGCTCTCCACCGGCCTGCACTACTTCGCCCTCTATGACTTCGCCGAGGGCCGCGTGACGCAGCGGGGCACGGCCGGCCGCGCCGGCGTGGCCCATGCCAACCTCTTCCTCCGGCCGAACTCGCTGTACCGCAGCTT
>JBJXFY010000438.1:0-7784 GCA_046155815.1 Limisphaerales bacterium
TCCGTCGAGTAAAAGTCCACTCGATTCCAATACTGAACCACCTTGAACGAGTGACCGCCGGTAAGTCGTTGCTCGGCGAGAACATGCTCGCGTGTAGTCAACACATCCGGCAACCACACACCGAGCAACATCGGGAGGCTGAACAAAGCTCCGAAGAGCAAGCCGACGACAAGCATGATAATCAGTGGTCGTTTCATGCACGCTCGAAGCCGGCTAACAGAGTGTCGCCCTCCCAATGAATGCCGTTAAACACCAAGCTCGGTGGAACGCCAACGCTTCCAGGGCAGTCTAACGAAACTTTCATGCTTATTCGTGGCTGGCCTTCCTTCTCCTTGACCCATCTGGCCTTCCGGGCACTCACTTCTTCGGATCCAGGTTCTGCTTCAGCTCGTCCGGGGCCAGCGGGCAGGCCACGCCGCCGGCCGGCACCTCGGCCTTGGCGATCCACAGGATCGCGTTCAGCACCACCTTGCGGAAGCTGTCGTCGCCCCAGTTCGCGTGCCGATGCCCGCCGGTGAAGCCGAACCCGCGCCCGCCGTCCGGCCGCTCGCGCACCCACATCATCGTCTCCGGCCGGCCCTTCGCCTCCACGACGTGCGGGTACGGTCCCTTGGGCCAGACGTACGGGCCGTCGCGCACGTCGTCGGACGGCGTGGCCACGAGGATGGGGGTGACGCCGGCCAGGTCAGGGCGGAAGCGCAGGTTGAAGTACCACTCGTCCAGCACGGCGAAGGGCCGCACGCCGCGGGTGACCGGGTGGTCGGGGAACTGGTCGAACTGCGGCGTCCACATCGGGTTCACGGAGAACTGGTGCTCGTAGTGCCCGCCAATGAACTCCTTGAAGGCCTCGCCCGGATCGCCCGCCGGCACCTCGACGCCGAAGTGCATGAAGCCGAGGCCGACGCCGCGCGCCGCGAGGCCCTGCATCAGCTTCAGGTGGTCCTCCTGGATGGCCGGGTGGCCGCCGCCGCCGTCGGCGTAGATCACCACGGCGTTCGCGCCCCCGAAGGCGTCCGCCGAGGCGGGCCAGCCGTTCGAGGCGACGTTGACGGTGACGCCCGGCACGGCGGCGAGGCAGCGGGCGAGGATGAGCGTGCCGGCGCGGAACTCATGATCGCCCGGGCCGTGGCTCTGCTTGCCGGCGATGAGGAGGATGTTCGGCCCGGCCGGCGCGGACGCGGCAGCAAACAGGCAGGTGGCGAGGAGGACGGACAGTGGCTTCATGGGCAGATGGTGGGCAACTTTCCGCCCGAGGCCGCGAGCCGCAACGGCAATTGCCGCCGGCCGGCCTCGGTGGTGCAGGTTTTCAACCTGCCGTATCACCGGCTTGCCGGCGGCCGGGCGTGCCTGTGCGCCGTTGCGGATGGCCGCCCCCCGGGCCGACCTGCCGGACGCCGCGCAGGTTGCAAGTCTGCGATACGCCAGAGTGCAACTCTGCGCTACGGGGCGGTGCCCGGATGCGCCCGCGCGAAGAAGTGGTGAACGAATCGCCGGCCTGCGCCGTCCAAGAGCCACATTTCGTCCATGAAGAAGCTCATCACGCTCGCCGCCGCCGCGCTGTTCGCCCTCCAAGCCATGGCCAGCGAAGCCGCCTGGCTCACCAGCCTCCCCGACGCCCTCGCGACGGCGAAGAAGGAGGACAAGGTGGTGCTCATTGACTTCACCGGTTCCGACTGGTGCGGCTGGTGCATCAAGATGAAGAAGGACTCGCTGGACAGGAAGGAGTTCACCGAGTGGGCCGCGAAGCACGCGGTGCTCGTGGAGATTGATTTCCCGGACAAGAAAAAGCAGTCCGACGACCTGAAGAAGGCCAACGAGGCGCTGAAGAAGAAGTACGACATCGAGGGCTTTCCGACCTACGTGCTGCTGGACGCCACCGGGAAGGAGATCGGCCGGCAGGTGGGCTACCTCGAAGGCGGCCCGGCGGCGTTCATCAAGAAGATCGAGGGCTGGAAGGCCAAGTCGGCGGGGAAGGCCTGAGCGGCGGTCCGGTGCGGGCCCCGGACAACCTTGCAGTTGGTGCGATGCATCGTGGCCGGGGGGCTCCCCGCAGGTGCGACCCTCAGTGATGCGGGCGAGTTCCTTGCCGCGTGGGAGGTTCCGGGCGCATCCTTTTGCGCCATGACGATCCCGGAGTCCGTGTCCCCGCCGCCCAGCGCCGCGCCCAGCGTGGGCACGCATCAGAAGGCGCTCCAAGTCAACCTCGACCAGTCGAAGTACGGAGTCTTTGCCGAGATCGGCGCCGGGCAGGAGGTGGCGCGGTGGTTTTTCCGCGCGGGCGGCGCCTCCGGCACCATCGCCAAGACCATGTCGGCCTACGACATGAAGGTGAGCGACGCGATTTACGGTCCGACGGACCGGTACGTTTCCCGGCAGCGGCTCCAGCAGATGCTAGGGCACGAGTATGGGCTGCTCATCGAGCGGCTGGCGGCCAGCCGCGGGGTGTCCACCAAGTTCTTTGTCTTTGCGGACACCGTGGCGGCGCAGGGCTTCCATCGGCGCGACGAGAGCCACGGCTGGATGGGCGTGCGATTCCAGCATGAGCCCGGGGCGCCCGCCTCCGATGTCATCATCCATGTGCGGATGCTCGACCGGGAGAATCTCCAGCAGCAGGAGGCGCTCGGAATCATGGGCGTGAACCTGATCCACGCGGCCCTCTATCTCTACGGCGACGTGGAGGCCTTTCTGCGCGCGCTGCTCGATGATCTCGGCGGCGAACGGGTGGAGGTGGACCTGGCCAAGTTCAGCGGCCCGGCCTTTGCCCGTGTGGACAACCGCGTCGCCAGCCTCCAGCTCGTCCAGCTCGGCCTGTCGAATGCCGCGATGTTCACCGCCTCGGGCGAGGTCGTGCAGGCCTCCGAGACGCTGTACAAGAAAAACATCCTCGTCGAGCGAGGCAGCTTCCGCCCCGTGGTGAACTCCACCGTCGACATGCTCCGCTGCGCGCAGGCCGTCTTTGTGCAGGAGCCCGGCGTGAAGGGCGACGACCTGGTCGTGCTGATGGAGATGACGTTGCACAATCTCCTCGACGGCGGGGCCATTGACCACCGGGACTTCCTGGACCGCGTGGACATCCTCGGCACGCTGGGCAAAACCGTGCTGGTCTCGAACTACGGCGAGTACCACCGCCTGGCGGCATACCTCTTCCGCTACACCAAACAGCGCATCGGCATTGCGATGGGTGTGCCGAGCCTCCGCGAGATCTTCGACGAGAAGTACTACACCGACCTCGAGGGAGGCATTCTCGAGTCATTCGGACGGCTCTTCAAAAACGACCTCCGCGTGTACGTGTACCCGCTGCGCGAACCGGCTACCGGCATGCTGATCACCGCCGGCAACCTCCGAGTGCAGCCCCACCTCCGCCACCTTTACGCCTACCTGCTCGAGAACCAGTTCATCCTCGGCCTGCGCGACTATGACGAGGGCTGCCTGCCCGCCTTCTCCCGCGACGCGCTCACGAAGCTCCGCGCCGGCGACCCGGCTTGGGAAACGCTCGTACCGCCGCAGGTCGCGAAGATCATCAAGGAGCGGCGCCTGCTGGGGTACCAGCTGGCGGGAGGCTGAACCGCGGGCATCCCGTGACGGCGCTCGGCCGCCATGCCTCCGTCGCCGCCACGGCGCAAGCCGCTTGACACCCCCCGCGGCGCGTCTGCCACCTTCCGGCCCCCGTGAGCGTCCTCGCCAACCAAGCAGCCGTCGTCACCGGTGCGGGCCGCGGCATCGGGCGGGCCATCGCGCTGCGCCTCGCCGGCGACGGCGCGGATGTGGCCTGCGTGTCCCGCACGGCGGAGAATTCCGAAAAGGTGGCCGCGGAGGTGCGCGCCCTGGGCCGGCGCGCGTGGGCGCTGGCGGTGGACGTGACCGACCCGGCTGCGGTCGCAGCGGCGGCGGAAAAAATCCTCGCTGAGGCCGGCCGCGTGGACATCCTCGTGAACAACGCCGGCGTGACCCGCGACGGCCTGCTCATGCGAATGAGCGAGGCGGACTGGGACGCCGTGCTGGACACCAACCTGCGCGGGGCCTTCCTGTTCACGAAGGCCTTCAGCCGCGCCTTCCTCAAGCAGCGCTCGGGCCGCGTCATCAACATGGCATCGGTGATCGGGCTGATCGGCAACGCAGGGCAGGCGAATTACGCCGCCAGCAAGGCCGGACTGATCGGGTTCACGAAGGCCGTGGCGAGGGAGTTCGCGTCGCGCGGCGTGACCGTCAACGCCGTCGCGCCGGGCTTCATCGAGACCGACATGACCGCCGCGCTCAACGAGGAGCAGCGCGCCGCGATCCTGAGGCAGGTGCCGCTGGCCGCCTTTGGCGCCGCGGACGACATTGCGCACGCCGCCGCCTTTCTCGCCGGCCCCGGGGGGCGGTACGTTACCGGCCAGGTCCTCACCGTGGACGGCGGCATGGTAATGTGACGCGGCCGCGGAAAATTTGCGGGGCTATGGAGCTTGACGCTCCCCGCCCCCCAACCTAGGAAACCCCGAACCGAAATAAAGAACATGGCTGACAACACCGGCATCGAGGAGCGCATCAAGAAAATCATCGTCGATCAGCTTGGCGTAAACGCGGACCAGGTGACTCCCGAGGCGAAGTTCATCGAGGATCTGGGCGCCGACTCCCTCGACACGGTCGAGCTGGTGATGGCGCTTGAGGAGGAGTTTGGGCAGGAGATCCCCGACGAGGAGGCCGAGAAGCTCCAGAGCGTGGGCGACGTGATCCGCTACATTGAGGATCGCCAGAAGTAGCCGGTGCCGGCCGCTTTCGCGGGGCAGCCTCGCTGGGTTCAGCGCGCTGCCCCGCTTTTGATTCATGGGCAGCGCCATCTCCGAACGTCGCGTCGTCGTCACCGGCCTGGGCGTCGTCTCCTCGCTGGGGCACGACATCGAGACCTTCTGGCGAAACATCCTCGCCGGGCGCTGCGGCATTGACCGCATCACCCGCTTTGACGCCTCCGGCTACGATACGCAGATCGCCGCCGAGGTGCGCGACTTCGATCCCGCGCCCGCCTTCCCGTCGCCGAAGGAGCTGCGGCGCACGGACCGCTTCGTCCACTTCGGTGTCCATGCCGGCTGGCAGGCGCTGCGCGATTCCGGACTCGACCTCGACGCCACGGACCGAGACCGCGCCGGGGTCTTCATCGGTTCGGGCATCGGCGGCCTGGAGACGACGGGCGAACAGCATATCGTGCTTTTGAACAAGGGCCCCGGCCGCATCTCGCCGTTCATGATCCCGATGCTGATCCTGAACATGGCCGCCGGCATGTTCTCGATCTACCAGCGCCTGCGCGGGCCGAGCGTCGCCACCTGCTCCGCCTGCGCGACCTCGACGCACGCCATCGGCGAGGCTTGGCGGACCATCAAGATGGACGACGCCGACGTGATCTTCGCCGGCGGAACCGAGGCCACGATCGTGCCGCTGGGCATTGCGGGATTCTGCGCGATGCGGGCGATGAGCACGCGCAACGACGCGCCGCGGCAGTCCTCACGCCCCTTCGACGCCGCCCGCGACGGCTTCGTCATGGGCGAAGGCGCCGGTGTCCTCGTGCTCGAGGAACTGGAGCACGCGAAGCGCCGCGGCGCGCGTATCTACTGCGAGATCGCCGGCTACGGCAACACCGCTGACGCCAATCACATCACCGCCCCCGCGCCCGAGGGCGAGGGCGCCGCGCGCTGCATGAAGATGGCCCTGCGTTCCGCCCGCCTGCGCCCCGAAGAGATCGGCTCCATCAACGCCCACGGCCCTTCCACGCCGCAGGGCGACATCAGCGAGACCCAGGCCGTCAAGGCCGTGTTCGGCGAGCACGCCCGCCGGCTGGCCGTGAGCTCCACCAAGGGCGCCACCGGCCATATGCTCGGCGCCGCCGGCGCGGTGGAGATGGCGCTGTGCGCCAAGGCGCTTCAGGCCGGCGTCCTTCCGCCCACGATCAACCTCGAGAACCCCGACCCGGCGTGCGACCTCGACTACGTCCCGCGCACGGCGCGCGAGCTGCGGGTGGACGCGGTGCTCAACAATTCCTTCGGTTTCGGCGGCCACAACGCGACGATCTGCGCCGCAAGGTTCGCGGGCTGATGGTCCGGCGGCCATGCAGGTCCTTCCGTTCCTCGAGCGCAAACGCGACGGCGGCGCGCTGACGGCGGAGGAGATTGCCGCACTGGTCGCGGGGTTCACTTCGGGCCGGGTGCCGGATTACCAGATGGCCGCCTGGCTGATGGCCGCGCTGTGCCGCGGCCTGGACCCCGCGGAGACGCGAGCCCTCACGCTCGCCATGCGCGACTCCGGCGTGGTCCTCCGCTGGCCGGACGACCCGCGGCCCGTCGTGGACAAGCATTCGACCGGCGGCGTGGGCGACAAGGTCTCGCTGCCCCTCGTCCCGCTCCTGATGGCGCTTGGCTTCCGGGTGCCGATGATCTCCGGGCGCGGCCTCGGAATCACCGGCGGCACCCTGGACAAGCTTGAATCCATCCCCGGCTTCAGCACCCGACTCACGCCCGACCGGCTCGTCGGGCAGGTACAGGAGATCGGCGGCGCCATGGCCGGACAGACAGAGGATCTGGTGCCTGCAGACCGGCGGCTCTACGCGCTGCGCGACGCCACGGGCACCGTGCCGTCCATCCCGCTCATCACGGCCTCGATCCTGTCCAAGAAGCTCGCCGAGGGCCTCGCCGCGCTCGTGCTCGACGTGAAGTTCGGTCCGGCCGCATTCATGCCGGACGCGGCCCGCGCCGCGGAACTCGCCCGCGCCATGGTCGGGCTGGGAAATGCCTGCGGCACGAAATCCGTCGCCTTCCTCTCGCCGATGCACGCCCCGCTCGGCCACGCCGTCGGCAACTGGCTCGAAGTCCAGGAGTCCCACGAAATCCTCACCGGGGCCGGCCCGGCGGATGTGCGGGCGCTCGTCGTGGAATGCGCCTCCCGACTGCTTTACGCCACGGGCCGCGCCGTGTCGCTGGAAGCCGGCCGTGCGAGGGCCTCGGACGAACTCATGACCGGCCGGCCCCTGGCCTGCTGGCGCAGTCTGCTCACGGCGCAGGGCGCGGACCTGGCAGCATATGATGAACGGATCACGCGCGACATCCATGTCCTGGGCGTGGGCGAGCTTCGCGCGCAGACCGGCGGCTTTGTGCGGCGTTGCGATGCACGGGTGTTCGGTGAGGTCGTGCGTGAACTCGGTGGCGGGCGATTCCGGCAGGAAGACGTGGTGGACGGACTTGTCGGCATCGATCGCATCGTCGCGGTCGGCGCGGAAGTCCGTCGCGGGGAAGTGCTGGCCCGCGTGCATGGCACTGCGGCTGCCGCTGTGGAAAACGCCCTGGAACGGTTGGGCGGAGCCCTGGAAATCGGGCCTGTGCCGCCGGAATTCACCCCGCTGGTGTGCGAGGTGACGGCGGGATGATCAGGCGATCTTGGCCGGCGACTTGTGGGGCAACGCGATCAGGTTGTTGAGCACGCGCTTGAACTCCACCGAACCCGTCGCTGACACGATGATGTGGTCCTGATGGTCGCCGAAGTCCTTCGTCCTTCGCAGAAGGCGGCCGCGCGGATTCCCCTTCAGCATCAGCACGAAAACCCTGCGCTCGATCTGAGTTTTCTCGGAGGCCGGCGAGTCCTCGGGGATGGGAATGGCTTGATGGGGCGACCGAGCTCCCCAGGTCCGCAGCCCGTTCCGTGGCGGTCATGGGGAATCAAGATCCCGGTGGTGCCTGGACCGAACCACCGGGCTGGGCAGTTTCGGATTGGCGGGAAGTCAAATCCGCATCCGTACGCGTGGCGTGAAGCGCGTGGCGTTC
>JBJXFY010000002.1:0-8301 GCA_046155815.1 Limisphaerales bacterium
GCCGTCCTGGGATTCCTGATCGGGGTGATCGGCGCGTTCCTCTACAACCTCATCGCCCGCTGGGTCGGCGGCATCGAGGTGGAGGTGGAGTAGGCGCAGACCGCCCGTCCTCAGCGCATCCACCAGCCCTGCCTTGTGGACCAGTCGCGCACCGCGGCGACACAGGAGCGGCAGGCGGGCGCGAGAGGAATTCAGGTCTGGGGCCCGGCGGACCGTGGGCGTGCCCAGCCGTTTGGACTCCTCCGGCATCGCCGTGTTTTTCAGGCTTGCCCTGTTCCGCCTCGCCGGTCACTTTGCATTGCAAAGTTGACCGCCTCGAAAGAACCAATGAACACGGGCATGCACGAAGGCCGGGCCTTGGCCGGAGCCACGGAAAACGGCGGCGGGCGGTCCGGCCTCCCTTGGCGAAGACCGGCCTTGGTTACGGCGTTCATCCTGGTGATCCCCCTGCTGGGGAACATTTTTGTCGAGGGATGGAACTGGGCCCTCCCCGGCTTTGTTCTGGCCGGCGTTCTCCTGTTTGCCGCGGGTCTCACGTATGAGCTGGTGGCGAGGAAGATGGAGAACCAGGCGTACCGGTTCGCCGTCGGCCTCGCCGTAGGAACGGCCTTCATCCTCTGCTGGGTGAGCATGGTTCGCGTGAGCGAGAGCGAGAACGTCGCCAACCTGATGTATTACGCGGTGCCGGCCGTCGGCGTCATCGGCGCCCTGGTCGCGCGATTCCAGCCGCGCGGCATGGCGCGCGCGCTGTTTGCGACGGCGCTCGTCCAGGTGCTGGTCCCCGTGCTCCTGTTGTTGTTCTGGAAAACCGGCCCTGAGCCGGGCGTGGCCATGAGGTTCGGTGGCAGCGCCTTCTTTGCGGTGCTGTTCGTCGCGTCGGCAATGCTGTTTCGGAAAGCGGCACGTGGGGGACCCGAACCGGTCTTGGCCTGACCACGGCGCTCCCGAGGACCCGGCCACCGCGGTGAAGGCGATGCGCATGGCGATCACGCTGAGCGACAGCTTCAGTCCGTCGCCCGCCCCGGTGCAGAGGGCGTCCACGGCGTTGGGTGTCGTGCGCTTGAGGCGTGCCGCCGCGCTCATCACCGACGCGGTGAGGCGGTGGCTGGCCAGGTTCGGCGCGCCCGCGGCGGCTGAAGAAGCGCCTCGTCGCGAAGGGCATCGCCGTCACGCGCGGGCCGTACCGGGATCCGGGCGCGCCACCGCTGTTCGAGGCGGCCCTGCGTTTCGGCTATCCACCGGTGCCGGGCGTGCCGCCTGGCAGGAAAGGTTGAGAATCGGGGACCGGGCGGGACATCGCCGCTGGCCGGCACCGGGGGCGGCCATGCATCCTCGCGGCCATGCACTGGACGCTCCTGATCGCCGCCGGCCTGTGCGAGGTCGGCTTCACCACCTTCCTGAAGCTTTCCGACGGCTTCACGCGCTTCTGGCCGACGGCCGGCTTCGCCGTGTTCTGCGTGGCGAGCTTCTGGCTCCTGAACCTGGCGACGAGGGGCATCCCGCTTGGTACCGCGTACGCGGTGTGGACAGGCATCGGCGCGGCGGGCACGGCGGTGGTGGGCATGGTGTTCTTCCGCGATCCTGCGACGGCCGGCCGTGCCTTTTTCCTGACGCTGTTGATCGGCTCGGTGATCGGCCTGAAGCTGGTGTCCAAGTGAAACCCCGCCACTGAATCCCCCCAATGCCCGGCCTCCATCTCGTCGTGATCGGCGCCGGCATCGCCGGGCTGGCGCACGCGTGGGCCGCGGCGCGGCGGGGCTGGCGCGTGACGGTGTTCGAGCGCGAAGGCCGCGCGCGGGGCGCCTCGGTGCGGAACTTCGGCATGTTCTGGGCGCTAGGGCAGCCGCCGGAACTGCGCCCCGCCGTGCTTCGCAGCCGCGAACGCTGGCGGGAGTTCCTCGCCGCGACCGGCGCCTGGCACCGTGAATGCGGCGCGGTGATCGTGGCCGCGCATGCGGACGAGGCGGCGGTGCTGGAGGAATTCGCCGCATGCGGCGCGGCGGACGGCGTCGAGGTCTGGACCGGCGTGCAGGTGGAGGCGCGCTGCCCGGCGGTGCGCCGGGGTGTGGCGCGGGCGGGACTCTTCAGCCCGCATGAAATCAATGTGGACCCACGCGAGGCGCTGGCGCGGCTGCCCGATTTTCTGGCGGCGCGGCATGGCGTCGCGTTTCGCTGGAGCACGGCCGTCACCGCGACCGAGACTGGCCGGATCCGCACCGCCGCCGGGGAATGGCTGGCGTGCGACGCTGCGGTGATCTGCTCAGGCAGCGACTTGGAAACCCTGCTGCCCGGCACTTTCTCCGGGGCGGGACTGCAGCGCTGCCGCCTCCAGATGCTGCGCACCGTGCCGCAGCCGACGGGCTGGTCGCCGGGGCCACTGCTCGCGGGCGGGCTGTCGCTGCGGCACTACGCGAGCTTCGCGGGCTGCCCGTCGGTCGCGGCGGTGCGGGCGCGCGTGGCGCGGGAGACGCCGGAGCTGGACCGTTTCGGAATCCACGTCATGGCGGCGCTGGACCGCCACGGCGCGCTGGTGCTGGGCGATTCGCACGAGTACGGCCTGGACGACGGCCTCGGGGAGAAGGCGGAGATCGAGGCGCTGATCGTGCGGGAGCTGCGGCGATTGTTTGGTTTCCCGGACTGGACCGTGGCGGAACGGTGGCACGGCGTGTACGCGAAGCACGCGACCGGAGCGGCGTTTCGCGCCGAGCCGTTGCCGGGCGTCCACGTCGTGACCGGCCTGGGCGGCGCGGGGATGACCCTGGCCTTCGGGCTGGCGGACGAGGCCGTGTGGCCGGGTAGCCGGGGGACACAAAAGGATTGAGTCCCGGCTTCTGACATGGGCACGAATCTGGAGTGCTGTCCGACATGGAGAGGCTGATCCTGGAAACCCCGCTCGCCTGGATGGCCGCCGGCTTCCTGCTTGGCCTGTGGCTGGCCTACGAGGCGGGCTACGCAGGCGGCGGCCGGGCGCGCAGACGGGAGGCGGACAGCGCGCCGGACTTTGGCACGATCCAGGGGGCGGTTCTCGGGCTGCTGGGGCTGCTGCTGGCCTTCACCTACTCGCTGGCGTCCAGCCGCCACGACACGCGCAAGCAGATTGTGGTCCACGAGGCGAATGCCATCGGCACCGCCTGGCTGCGGGCGGAGCTCCTGCCCGAACCGGCGCGTGTCGAGTTCCGAGACCAGCTGCGCCGATATCTGGAGGCCCGGATCCTGCCCGACGGCGCGGACACGGACACGCGTCGCTTCGAGGAGGCGCTGCGGAAGTCCGAGTCGCTCCACGCGGACCTCTGGGCGACCACGATCAGGTCGATGTCCGGCCGGACGCCGACGGAGCTCGACGGTCTGGTGGTCGTGGCGGTCAACGAGGTCATTGACGTGCATTCGCAGCGGGTCGCGGCCTCGCTGGACCATGTGCCCTGGATCGTGCTGCTGCTGCTGTTCGTGGCTGCGGCCTTCTCGATGGCCCTGACGGGCTTCGGCTGCGGCCTCAGCCGCCGGCGCAACCACACGCTCACGATCACGCTGGCCGCGATGATCGTGGCGGTGACGACCGTCATCCTTGATCTCGACCGCCCGCGCCGCGGCTTCATCAAGGTGCCGCAGCGGAGCCTGATCAACCTGCAGCAAAGCCTGGACGCGGAGGCGGGCCGCTGACCGGGTGGCGCGGCGCCGATGGTGGTGGAAAGGCTCCAACCGACCCCCGCTCGGCGACCCGCCCGATGCGGGCCGGGGCCTGGTGGCGGGGGGGCGCCGGAACTTGTCCCTGACTGACCTTGAGCTTTGCCCCGTGATCTCTGAGCTTCCCTGCGACCGGCCTGCCCCACACCGCATGACCCTCACACCACTCGGCGCCGCCGGCGGCGAAGTCACCGGCTCGGCGTACCTGCTCGAAACTGGCCGCGCGCGCGTGCTGGTGGACTTCGGCCTTTTCCAGGGTGGCCGCGCGCTTGAGGAATCGAACCGGCTGCCGCCCCTCGTCCGTCCCGACCGGCTGGACGCCGTGCTGGTCACCCACGCGCACCTCGACCACACCGGCCGGCTGCCGCTGCTCAGCCGCGCCGGCTACGCCGGACCGGTGTACGCCACCCCCGCAACCATCGAGCTCGCGGGACTCGTGCTCCGCGACTCCGCCAAGCTCCAGGCCCAGGACATCGAGCGCACCAACCGCAGGCGCAGCCGCGCCGGCGAGGAGCCGGTCGAGGCGCCGTACACCCTCGAACACGTCGCCGCCCTGCTCGGGCTGCTGCGTCCGGTGCCCTACCACGAGCCCGTGACCGTCGCGCCCGGCGTGACCGCACGCTGGTTCGAGGCCGGCCACATGCTGGGCTCCGCCAGCATCCATGTGCGCGTCGAGACCCCGGACGGTACTGCGCGCACGATTGAGTTCTCCGGCGACCTCGGCCCGGTCACCGCGCCGATCCTCCGCGAGTTTGAGGCCGCGCCGCGGTCAGACGTCGTCGTGCTCGAGTCCACCTACGGCGACCGCGACCACCGGCCGCTGGCGGAGACGGTCCGGGAATTCACCGGCATTCTGCAGCGCGCGGTGGCCGAGAAGGGGAAGATCCTCGTGCCCACCTTCGCCATCGGCCGGGCGCAGCTCCTGATCCTGCTGCTGGCCGAGTTGTTCCGGAGAAAGGCCGTGGCGCCGTTCCCCATCTTCCTCGACAGCCCGATGGCCATCGAGGCGACCGCGATCTACCAACGCCACCCGGAGCTGTATGACGAGGAGATGCGCGCCTTCATCCGCGAGCGGTCCGTGCGCGAGGAGCTGCACACGCTCCAGCCCTGCCCGACCGCCGAGGATTCGCGGCGCATCAACGACCTGCCCGGCCCGCTGCTCGTGCTGGCCGGCAACGGCATGTGCTCAGGCGGCCGCATCGTGCATCACCTCCGCCACAACCTCGGCCGGCCCGGCACGCATGTCCTCATCGTCGGATTCCAGGCGCGCGGGTCGCTTGGCCGCCGCCTCGTCGAGCGCGACCCGCAGGTCCGGGTGCTGGGCGACGAGATCACGGTGCGGGCGCAGGTCCACACGCTTGGCGGCTTCAGCGCACACGCCGGGCAAACCGACCTGCTGAAATGGTTCGCCCACCTCGCCGCCAGCCAGCCCCGTGTCCTGCTGACGCACGGCGAGGACGGCCCCCGCCGCGCGCTGGCGGCCAGGCTGGGCGAACTCCACGGCGTGCGCGTCGAGCTGCCGGAGCTGGCGGAGCCGTTCACGGTGTAAGCCCCGTGATCCGGCTCCGTCGTCCTGACCCCGATCGGCATGATCCGCCCTGCGGTTGACGACCGAGGACGAGGCCGGCGACAAGCCGAAGCACCAGCGTAGATGGCCGGAGAGAGCATCCTGATCGTCAAGCTCAGCGCACTGGGCGACGTGATCCACACGCTGCCGGCACTCACCACGCTGCGCCGGCACCGGCCCGGCGCGCGGATCGCCTGGCTTGTCGAGGAGGCCGCCGCCGAACTCGTGCGCGGCCACGCCGCGCTGGACCGGCTGATCGTCTGGCGGCGCGGCGCCTTCGAGCGCGCGCTCCGGTCCGGCCGCCTCGCGGCGGCGGGCGGGGAAGTGCGGCGCACGCTCCGCGAGCTTCGCGCCACCCGGCACGACCTCGTGATTGATTTCCAGGGCCTGGCCAAGAGCGCGTTCTGGGTCGCCGCCGCGGGCGGCGCGGTGCGAGCCGGCTACGGGGCCGGCCAGCGCCGCAATGAGTTCGCCCACCTCGTCCTGAACCGCCGCGTTCCCGTCACCGCAGCCGGGGCGCACGCCGTGGAGCGCAACTTGCGCCTGCTCGAGGGCCTCGGCTTTCCGCGGCTGCCGCTGGCCTACGACTTCCCGACCGAGCCGGCGGATGAAGCGGCGGCCGAGGCGTTGCTGGCAGGACTGGGCCTTGGCGCCGCGCGCTTCGTCGCCGTCAACGCCCTGACCCGATGGCCGACGAAGAACTGGACCGCGGCCGGCTTCGCCGCCGTGGGCGACCGGCTGGCGGCGCGCGGCCTGCCGGCCGTGTTCACCGGCGCGCCCGGCGACCGCACCGCGCTCGACGCCATCGCCGCCGCGATGCGCACTCCCGTGCGCCGACTCGACGGCCGGACCCCGCTGAAGGTGCTGGGCGCGCTGTTCCGCCGGGCCGCGGCCGTGCTCTCGACGGACACCGGACCGATGCACCTCGCGGTGGCGGTGGGCACGCCCGTGGTGGCATTGTTCGGCCCGACGGACCCCGGCTACACCGGGCCGCACGGCGAGGGCCACGTCGTGCTCCGCGCCGGCGTCGCGTGCAGCCCGTGCTTCCGCCGTGACTGCCGCACGACGCAGTTTGAGAAACACGCCTGCATGACGCGCCTGCAACCGGAGGCCGTGGCGGAGGCGGTGCTGGCGCGCGCCGCGCAGCCGTGAGGGTGCCGGGCCCTGGGACGTGCGGCCGGCCGGCCGGCGGATCGCTTCCGCGCGGCAGCGGGGCCGAGCGGCATTGCCCGGCGGTGAGGGCAGCGGCACACTGGCCACGCATCCGCATGGCCGGCCCCCATCACCGCCCGACGTGCCGCGGCGCCCGCCGCGGGCGCGGTTCATCGTCGTGACGGCCGCCCCGAAGCGTTCCCCGGCGGTGCGGCTGCTCGAGTGGCAGGCCGCGCTGGTGCTGAAACGGCCGCGCTGGTTCGTTTGGCCGCAGGTGCTCTTGGCCATGATCTGCGTGGCCTACACCGTCACCCATCTGCAGTTCAGCACGCGCCGGAACGACCTCGTGGACGCCGACCGGCGGTACCACCGCCTCTTCCTCGAGTACCGTGCCGAGTTCGGCGAGCTGGACGACCTGCTGGCCATCGTCGAGAGCGAGAACCAGGAGAAGAACCGGCAGTTCGTGGAGCGGCTCGGGGCGCGCCTGCGCGCGGAGACGAACCTCTTCCAGGACGTCTTCTTCAAGGGCGCACTGCCGGAGCTGGGACCGAAGGCGCTGCTCTTCCTGCCGACCAACACCCTGGCCGAACTGCAGGCCCGGCTGGAGCGCGACCGGCCGATGCTCGAACGGTTCGCCGGCGCGACGAACCTGAACTCGCTGTTCCTCACGGTGAACCGCCAGTTCCGCGCGGCGCAGCGCGAGACCAACGGGGAAAGCTCCGCCCTGGTCGGGGCGCTGCCGGCGCTCGAACGCATCGTCGCCCAGGCGCGCGACAGCCTCGTGCGGCCGGGCACGCCGCCGTCGCCGGGAATTGACGCGTTCTTCGGCGGCGGGCCGGAGGCGGAGCGGCAGGTGTACGTGACCTTCTCGGACGGCCGTCTGTACCTGATCACGGCCCGGCCGGTGTCGCGGGACGCCGAGGGCGCCGCGATCCGGCGCCTGCGCGAGCTGGTGCGGGAGACACGCCTCGAGGTGCCGGGCGTGAACGCCGACGTGACCGGCGGCTCGGTGCTCGAGGCGGACGAGATGGCGCAGTCCCAGGCGGACTCGCTGCGGGCGACGGCGGTGGCCCTGGTACTGGTGCTGATCATCTTCGCGCTCGGCTACCGCGAGACCGGCCGGCCGCTCAAGGCCATGCTGTGCCTGCTGATCGGCCTCGCCTACAGCATGGCATGGACGACGGCCGTGGTGGGACGGCTGAACATCCTCACGATCACCTTTGCGCCGATGCTCATCGGCCTGGCGGTGGACTTCGGCGTCCACCTGGTCACGCGGTATGAGGAGGAGCTGAGACGGGGCGAGTCAGTGCACGAGTCGCTGCGCCGCGCCATGGTGAACACCGGCCTGGGGATCTTCACCGGCGCGCTGACCACGGCGGCGGCGTTCTTCGCGATGGCGCTCACGGAGTTCGCGGGTGTTCGGGAGATGGGCCTCATTACCGGCGGCGGCCTGCTGGTGTGCCTCGTTCCGATGATGACGATGCTGCCGGCGTTGCTGATGAAGGGCGTGCAGAACCGGCTCGACCGCGGCGATGAGGGAGGAATGTCGGCGCGCGGGCGGGCGGAGCGCTTCATCCTGGGCCGGCCTTGGCTGGTGCTGGGGGCCGGCGCGACGGCGACGCTGCTCGGCCTCACGCAGTTCCCCCGGGTGCGTTTCGACTACGACCTGCGCAACATGCAGTCGGCCGGGCTGCCGGCCGTCGAGTTCGAGAAGAAGCTCCTGTCGGCCACCAGCACCAACGTGGGCACGCCCACCAGGTCCCTGCTCTTCGGTGCGGTGGTCGCCACGAACGCGGCCCAGGCGCTGTCGCTTGAGGCCCGGCTCACGAACCTCGCCACCGTGGCCGACGTGCAGTCCATCGCCCGCCTGCTCGTCGAGGACGACCGCGAGAAGCTGCGGC
>JBJXFY010000007.1:0-9053 GCA_046155815.1 Limisphaerales bacterium
CGCGCTCCGGCTCCGGCGTCTGGTAATACTTCCATGCGCCCACCGCCCCCACGCCCAGCAGCGGCGAGATCGCCACGCCCGTCAGCGTCGAAACCGCTTGGGCCGTCGCCACGCCGGGTGTGGCCGCACCGGACACCGGGGAGGTGGGCGGCCGCGCCGGGGCCGGCTCCGACGCCACGGGCGTCAGGGCAGGTTCGATGTCAGGCGCTGCGTCAGCCGGGGTTTGCGCCGCCGAAACCAGCGACGACAGCGCCAGCAGCATCGCAATCCAAATCCTCATGGCGGCGGCAACATGAACCCTCCGGCCGCGGTGTAAATGGCCGCGGCCGTCCCCCTCGTTGGGGCGCACCACCGCCGTGATCGTGCCGGTCATGCCGCATTCACCCGGCAGCCCAGCGAAAAGTTGCAGCCGGACTGACGTCCACCCCGGCACGACACCTGCCCGCCCGCGACTACGAGACTGGCCGGCACCGCCGCCAGAGGCCGAAGCCCACAAGCACCATCCCGGCGGCCGCGGCACAGGCCGCCGGCTCCGGAACGGCCACGAGGTCCAGCGAAACATCGTAGTCGGTAAAGGAATAGTTCGACCCCGGACCAGTTGCCGCGGCGCCAGCCTCCGCCCGCCCGATCAGGCGGTATTCCCGGCCGGCCTCAAGGATTCCCGAAACATCGAAAACGTCCGATCCAGAGAACGTGAACAGCGGCAGGCCGTCTTCTAGAAGCTGCACGAGGCTCGATCCGCTTGCGCCGTCATCAAGCACGTCCTCATACGTCTCCCCGTAGAGCTGGAAGAAGCTCGGCTGCGTCACCCGGAAGCCAACCTCAAAAACGGAAACCGCGCTGGATGAGCCCAGGACGGGATTGTCCAAGACGAAGTCAGCGTAGGCGGAGCCGAACCCGTAGATGGCGGCCTCGTCCGGCGGAAACTCATCTATCCCGCTGATCTGCGCCGCAGCCGCGGAAGTGGAGTCGGGGGCGGAATCCGAAGGGGGGGCGAGGACCTCCTGGTCACCAAAGAAAAAGCCGAAATCTGTCGCCGAGTCAGAGAAGCTTTCCGTGTCGAAGCCCTCGACGGAAGCGCTGCCGAACACGCTCCGCGCCTGCGAGACCAGCTCGAGAATCTGGGCGTGAGCGGCCGGCACCACCGACAGCACGGCGATCACGAAGGCGAGTAGTTGGAACCTGGCGGGAAATTTCATCACGGCTTCGGAATCCCACCAACGCGGGCCGCAGCAGTGCAAGGAGAAACATGTTGCCTGGGAATGGGCCGGCTGCGGACGTCGGACCGAGCCCTCGCTGACCACCGACACCGGTCACACCTCGCCGCGAGCGTCTCATGGAGTTCCGGCGCAATCCCCATCCCGGACTTTCAACTCCTTTTCACTCCTCATCATTGCGGCGTAACCTCCCCTGCGCCGCGTCTCAGGAAGCGCGTGTATGGACACCGTCCCAACGCCCACTTGCCCGACCTGCGGCGCCGCCATCCCGGCCGACGCGCCCCAGGGCCTCTGCCCACGCTGTGCCCTCGGTGCGGTCGCCGCACCCACCGACGCCCCCGCCCGCGGCGAGCCGCCGCCGCTCGAGGCCGTGCGCGCCGCGTTCCCGCAGCTCGAGATCCTCGGGCTGCTCGGCGCGGGCGGCATGGGCTTCGTCTTTCAGGCCCGCCAGCCGCACCTCGACCGCTTCGTCGCGCTGAAGCTCCTGCCCATCCCGCTCGCCGCGGATCCGCACTTCTCCGAGCGCTTCCTGCGCGAGGGCCGTCTGCTCGCGCGCCTCGCGCATCCGGGCATCGTGAGCGTGCATGACTTCGGCGAGGCCGGCGGCTTCGCCTACCTGCTGATGGAGTACGTGGACGGCGTGAACCTGCGGCAGGCCATGGCCGCGGGCCGCTTCACGCCCGCCGAGGCGCTCGCGGTGGTCCCGAAAATCTGCGAGGCGCTCCAGTACGCCCACGGGCGCGGCGTGCTTCACCGCGACATCAAGCCGGAGAACCTGCTCCTCGACGCGCAGGGCCGCGTGAAGATCGCCGACTTCGGCATCGCCAAGCTGCTCGGCGAGCCGGCCGGCGGCGTCAGGCTCACCCGCGACGGTGCGCAGCTCGGGACGCCCAGCTACATGGCCCCGGAGCAGATCGAGTCACCCGCCAACGTGGACCACCGCGCCGACATCTACAGCCTCGGCGTCGTCTTCTACGAAATGCTGACCGGTGAGCTGCCGCTGGGCCGCTTCGCCCCGCCTTCGGAAATCACCCCGCTCGACGCGCGCGTGGACCAGATCGTGATGCGGGCGCTCGCAAAGGAACGCGAGCTGCGCCAGCAGAGCGCCGGCGAGGTGCAGACGCAGGTGGAGGGGCTGGCTACAAACCCTTCGGAGGGGCGAGCTCCCGCGAGCCCCGCCCCCCAAAGGCCCGCCGGAGATCGCCTCTCCGAAGGGAAGCGCTTCGAGTACAAATCCTCCCGCACGCTCTTCGGCCTGCCGCTGCTGCACATCGTACGCGGCGCGGACCCGGCCACGGGCAGCGAGCGGGAGGCGCGGGGCATCGTGGCCATCGGCGGCCACGCGACCGGCGTGCTCGCCATCGGCGGGCTGGCGCGGGGCGTGTTTGCCTTCGGCGGCGTGGCATTCGGCCTGTTCGCCTTTGGCGGCCTCGCGTTTGGCGGCGTGACGGTCGGCGGGCTGGCGCTGGGCCTGTTCAGCCTCGGCGGGCTGGCGGTGGGGCTGGTGCTGGCGCTGGGCGGCATCGCCGTCGGATGGAGCGCGTTTGGCGGGCTGGTGGTGGCGCAGCATGGGCTGGGCGGGTTCATGGCCGCCGGCCAACGGCTGCCGAACACGGGCCTCGCCGCGACGCTGGTCCGCTGGCTGCCGTGGCTGTGGATTCCCATCGTCCCGCTCGGGATGTTGCCGGGGCTGGTCTCCGCGTGGGCGTATCGGAAGCTGGATCAGCTTTCGGCCGGCCCGGGGCCGAATCCCTGGCCGCACCGGCTGTTCTGGCTCGTCGTGCTGCTGGTGGCCATCCCGACGCTGGCGCCGATGTTGATGCTGCTGCTGCCGATGCTGCATGCGCGGGCCGGCGGACAGGTGGCGGGATTGGTGATCGGCATCCTGATGGTGCTGCTGGCGACCGGCCTGTGGCTGGGCTATCGGGCGACCCGGGCCAGGCTCGGCGAGCCCAGCCTGCCGGAGACGTGGAACCCCTGGCCCAAGCGCATCTTCCTCGCCCTGGTGGCCGTGGGCCTGCTGCCGCTGATGCTGCTCACGCTTGTCCTGCTGCCGCAGATGGCGATGCAGGCGAAGCGGGCGCAGCAGGCGGCGCGGGTGGAGGCGGCGCGGGCGCAGGCAGCATGGATGCAGGCAGCGGCAGCCAACTGGGGGGGACTCCCGGAGGAGCTGCCTGCCGGCGAGCCCGGCCCGGCCGCGCTGAGGTGGCACCACGCTTGGAAGCGCCTGCGCGAAGCGGAGGCCAAGGCGGCGGCCGGCGTTGCGGCTCCCTCCCAAGTGCTGGCGGCGGAGCGCGACCTGGCCGTGGCGGAGGCCGAGTACAAGGGCGCTCCCCTCATCGCTGCCCGCGCCCAGGTCGTGTACGCCGAGGCCATGCTGGACATCACGCAGCGCAGGGTTGCCGTCGGCCAGGCGACCGAGGCCGAGCTCGACGCCGCGCGGCTGGCCGTGACGGAGGCGCGGGCGGCGCTGAAGGCCGGCACGTCCGTCTCCCCGCCATGACCGAGCCGTCCGGTCCCGCCCCCGCCGCCTTTGCGCCCACGCGCTGGTCGCTCGTGCTGGCGGCGCGGGGCGAGGCGCCCTCCGCACGGGCGGCGCTGGGCGAGCTGTGCGCGGCCTATTGGCCGCCGGTGTTCCGCTTCCTCCGCCGCGAAGGGCGCGACGAGGACGCCGCGCGCGAGCTGGCGCAGGAGTTCTTCACCCGCGTGCTGGCCGGCGCGGGCTTCGCCGGCGCGGACCCGGCCCGCGGGCGCTTCCGCAGCTTCCTGCTCGGCGCGCTGAAGCACTTCCTCGCCGACGCGCGGAAGCACGACCGCCGGCTGAAGCGCGCCGCCGAACTCGAGCCGCTCGACGCCGGCGGCACCGACACCGGGGCCGGCCAGCAAATCGCCGCTCCGGCGGAGGCGGACGACGCGGCGTTCGACCGTGCGTGGGCGCTGGCCGTGATGGACCGCGCGCTCACGGCGCTGGCGGCGGAGTCCGCCGCGGCGGGGCGGGCGGCGCAGTTCGCCGCGCTGAAGCCGTGGCTGGCCGGCGGCGCGGAGGCGCTCACGCAGGCCGACGCCGCGGCGCGGCTGGGCGTGAGCGAGGGCGCGGTCAAGGTGGCCGTCCACCGGCTCCGCGGGCGCTTCCGCGAGCTGGTCCGCGCCGAGGTCGCCCAGACCCTCGGCCCCGGCGACACGGTGGAGGCGGAGCTGCGCTACCTCGTTGAGGTGCTGGCGACGTCGTAGCCCGGGCCGGCTCTTTCCGTTCGACAGCGGCGCGCCGGGCCCGCTACGGCTGGCGCATGAACTCGACGGGCGACTGGTTCCTGTGGGCGCTGCTGGCGGCGGTATTCGCGGCCCTGACCTCGATCTTCGCCAAGGCCGGCCTCGAGGGCGTGGACTCGGATTTCGCCACGCTGATCCGGACGGCCGTCATCCTGTTTGTGCTCGGGGGTTTCGTGTGGTTCGCAGGCAAGTGGAGCAACCCGCTGGCGCTGCCGGGGCGGAACTGGCTGTTCCTCGTGCTGTCCGCGCTGGCGGCCGGGGCATCCTGGGTGTGCTACTTCCGCGCGCTGCAGAAGGGCACGGCCTCGCAGGTGGCACCGGTGGACCGCCTCAGCGTGGTGCTGGTGGCGGTGTTCGCCTTCCTCTTCCTTGGCGAACGGCCCGCGGCGCGCGAGTGGCTGGGCATCGGCCTGGTGGCCGCCGGCGTGCTGGTGATCGCCGTGAAGCGGTGAACCCCCGCGGCGCACGGACGCCATCCGCCGTCGGCGGCCGCAGAACACCGAACCGCGGCATCACCTCGGCGCCTGGACCGCGTGCCAGACACCGGCGGGAGGACGGTCCAGCGCCGTCCTTCGCCCGTCCGGCCAGGACACCTCCGCCCGCAGCACGGCATTCCCGGCACCCAGCCCGAAATGCACCGCCGCCGGGTGCTGGCTGCGATACGAGTCGCCCAGCACGAGCTGCCGCCGGGTGGTGCCGCGGGCCGTGGTGATTTCGACCACGGTGCCGGGCGGAGCGGGCGCACCGCGGGCGTCCCGGAGGCGGAAGCCGATCCACCCGCCCACGTCCACGCCCTCGTTACGCCAGATGCGGAGGGTCTGCCGTCGCTGCGGCCAGTCCTCGAAGGTCGTCACCAGCAGCTCGCACCGGCCGTCGCCGTCGAGGTCGGCGGCGACGACGTTGCGCGCGTCGGCCTGGAGCGCGACGCCGAGCAGGTGCGCGGCGTCGAGGAAGTTCGTTCCCCCGCGGTTCACGAAGAGGCGGTTGCGGTCCCAGCCGCCATAGCTCCAGCCCGCGGCGCGCGTGCGGGCGAAGCCGGCCGCAAAGTAGCCCCCGACCACCGGGTCGGCACGTGACGTGCCGGCATGGATGTCGTGCAGCCAGAACTCGCTCTCGTAGTCGGCGGTGGCCGCGCGCGTCTCGTGGCCGTTGGCCAGGTACAGGTCGGGGAATCCGTCGTTGTCCGCGTCGAAAACGCCGACGCCCCACGCCCAGCCGCCACGGGCGAGCGCCGCGCCCGCGGGCCGCTGGCGGAAGCCCCCGGCCGCGCCGAAGAAGAGGCGGTTGCCGAAGGTCACGCGCCGCCGTTCCTCCGCCCAGTCCTCGCCGGCCGGCCCGGGCCGGTTCAGCCCGAGCGCCGACAGCCGGTCGGCCGTGGCCGAGTTCATGCCCACGAGGAGGAGATCCTCCCGGCCGTCGGCGTCAAAGTCCGCGAGCGCGTGGGCCATGCCGAAGGCGCGGGGATCATCGAGCCACTCCGCCGTCACATCGGTGAAGCGCCCGCGGCCGTCGTTCGCGTAAAGGTCCGCGCCGGCGAAGTCGCTCACCACCACGAGGTCCAGGTCGCGGTCGCCATCGAGGTCGGCGAAGGAGGCCGAGTACGAGCGGCGGCGGCGCTTCGCCTCGAGGCCGGCGGCGGCGATCACGTCTTCAAACGTCCCATCGCCGCGGTTGCGGAGGAAGTACGCCGGCTCGCCGTCGTTGGCGTCAAAGAACGGCGTCGGCATCTGCCCGCCCACGTACGGCACGCGGTACTGTCCGAGGAAAACATCCAGGTCGCCGTCGCCGTCCGCATCGCCGGCGGTGAGGGCCTGGACGTACGCGAGGCGCGCGGGCGCGGACCAGCCGGCAGCGGCGGGAGCGTCAAACCTCCCGCCCTCCGTGCCGGGCAGGAGCACCAGGCCGGCGCGCACCGCGCAGAGCAGGTCGGGCCGGCCGTCGGCGTTGAAGTCCGCGAGCAGCGAGGTGAAGAGCAGGCCGGGATGATGCGGGGCAAGGGGTTCCTCCGCGTAGCCGCCGCCGCCCGTGTGGCGGAAGAGGAGGTTGCGCGCGGCGAGGAGGATCTCCGGCGCGCCGTCCTGGTCCAGGTCCTCGACGATCAGCGGATCAATCCAGTGCGTGCGCGCAAGGGGGCCGAGCACCTTGAACGCGATCTCGCGGAACGGCGGCGGCCCGGCGCGGCGGTGCAGCACGAGACGCGAGGCGTCCGCGTCGGCCATCTCCGGCTCGGCGCCCTCCGCGCCGGCGACGGACCAGGTGATGATCAGCGGGCCGGTGAGGGAAACCCGTTCCCCGGCGTTCGTGCGGCTGAATTCCAGCGCCAGCTCAACGGTGCTTCGCGCCGGGGGCCCCGCCGCGAAGCCGATGTGCCGCCATTCGCTGCGGTCCAGACGCCAGCCAAGCGCGATCCGCGAACGGACCACGGTGGCGAAGTCATCCACTCGTGCGCCGCCGGCCGGCGCGTGCTCCACGATCCCCTGCCCCACGGCCACGGGCCCGCCCCATTCCGGCAACGTGACGCCGCCGACCGGCCACGCCGCCATCGCCTCGAGGGCGGCCGGCGCGGCATTGAGTCCGTCCCAGAGGCGCTCGATCACCACGCCGTGCCGGCGGGCCGTGAATTCCGGCCCCCAGTACCGCACCGCCGCGGCGCGCTCGGCGTTGTCCAGCGCAAGCACGGCGGCGTGGAAGGCGGCATCGTTCGTCGCGGCAGGCCTGGCGGGCGGCGGCTGGATCGCGGCCTGGCGCGTGCGGTGCAGCCAGAACGCCATCACCGTCAGGATCACGCCGTAGACCACCAGCCGCAGCCGGATGCGGCTGCGGAGGTCCGCGTCTGCCGGCGGTTCGGTCGGGCGCATGGCGTCACGCCGTGGACGGCGGCCCTCCCGCGGCCCGGTTGACGACTTGGCGCATCTGCCGCAGCGCGGCGCCCATGCGCGGCGCGCGGAAGAGCGACGTGCCGGCCACGAAGGTGTCCGCGCCCGCGGCGGCGCATTCGCGGGCCGTCTCGGCGGTGATGCCGCCGTCCACCTCGATGCGCCAGTCCTGGCCGATCTCGCGGCGCCAGCGGGCGGCCTGCTGGATTTTCGGGAGCGTCTCGGAGATGAACGGCTGCCCGCCGAAGCCCGGGTTCACCGTCATCACCAGCAGCAGGTCAATGTGCCGCAGGTACGGCTCGACGTGGCGCACGGGCGTGGGCGGGTTCACCGCGAGCCCGGCGCGGACGCCGAGTGAGCGGATCTTCCACAGCAGGCTCTCGACGCGGTGGCCAAGCTCGACATGGACGGTGAGCTGCTGCGCGCCCGCCTTCACGAACGGCTCGAGCAGCACCTCCGGCTTGCCGCACATCAGATGCACGTCGAAGAAGAGCTTCGTATGCGGCCGCAGCGCGGCCACGAGGCCGGGGCCGAAGGAGACGTTGGGGACAAAGTGCCCGTCCATGATGTCGAGATGGAGCCAGTCCGCGCCGGCGCGTTCGGCGCGGCGCGCTTCGTGGGCGAGCCGGCTGAAGTCCGCGGCCAGCAACGACGGGGCAATGAGCACGGGCGGACGTTAGGGAGACAGGCCGGGCGGGGGAAAGGGCGTTCCGCAAGGTCCAGGATCCAAGTTCCGGGCAGGATCCCGGGGCCGGCCTTGGGACTTGGACCTTGGAGCTTTTTTCTTCCCCTCTCCCCCCGCCCTCCTACATTCCCGACGCCCGCGGCCGGACTCCCCGGCGGCGGCTGTTTCATACACCTCCATGCCCCTTACCCATACGCGCGACCTGTTCGCCAAAGCCCTGAAAGGCAAGTACGCCCTCGGCGCCTTCAACGTGAACAACATGGAACTGCTCCAGGCCATCGTGGAGGCCTGCGAGGAGGAAAAGGCCCCGGTGATGCTCCAGATTTCCAAGGGCGCCCGCCAGTACGCCAACCCCGTCTATCTCAAGAAGCTGGTGGACGCCGCGGTGAGCCTCAGCAACATCCCCATCGCCGTCCATCTCGACCACGGCGACAGCTTCGAGCTGTGCAAGCAGTGCATCGATGAGGGCTTCACCAGCGTGATGATTGACGCCTCGCACGACCCCTTCGAGAAGAACGTCGAAACCTGCCGCAAGGTTGTGGACTACGCCCACCGGCACAACTGCGTGGTCGAGGGGGAGCTCGGCATGCTCGTCGGCGCGCAGCACGACGACGGCGAGGAGGGCGGCAGCTACTCCAAGGGCGGCGCCTACACGCATCCCGACGAGGCCGTGCAGTTCGTGAAGCAGTCCGGCGTGGACTCCCTCGCCGTCGCCATCGGCAACAGCCACGGCGCGTACAAGTTCAAGGGCGAGCAGCACCTTGACCTCGAGCGGCTCAAGGCCATCAAGAAGGCCCTGATGGACGCCGGCCTGGGCGACTACCCGCTCGTGCTCCACGGCGCCTCCAGCGTGCCCAAGGAGCTGGCCCAGCAGATCAACAAATACGGCGGCGACCTCGGCGAGGAGACCGCCGGCGTGCCCGAGGCCGACATCGAGGTGGCCCGCCGCGTGGGCTGCACCAAGGTCAACATTGACACCGACCTGCGCCTCGCCATGACCGCCGC